>JBILMF010000082.1:0-13134 GCA_044375655.1 Steroidobacteraceae bacterium
GCTCGTTGTTGTAGTCGCTGTCCCAGTCGGCGAGCGCCTGCCCGAGGACGTCGAGGCGCGCGTTTCTCACCGGCACCTCGATG
Source organism: Steroidobacteraceae bacterium (assembly GCA_044375655.1). Taxonomy (GTDB): domain Bacteria; phylum Pseudomonadota; class Gammaproteobacteria; order Steroidobacterales; family Steroidobacteraceae; genus UBA964. The sequence continues at coordinate 84 of JBILMF010000082.1, forward strand.
TGCAGCATCAGGCCGCCAGGACGCAGCAGGCGGCGGCACTCGGCGAACACCCGCGGCAGGGCGTCGGCCGACAGTTCGTGCAGCAGGATGTGCGACACCACGAGGTCGAAGTGGGCATCCGGGAAGCGCGTGCCTTCGGCATCGTCCTGGGCGTAGTGCACCGCGCGGCCGAGCACTTCGGTACGCGCATGCGCGTAGCGCAGGCAGGGCGCGGAGACATCGATGCCGTGCACCTCGGCCTGCGGCCAGGCGTCGCAGTAGGGCAGCAGGGAGTTGCCGGCCGTACAGCCGAGTTCGAGGATGCGGCGCGGCGCGAACTGCGGGAAGCGCTGCTGCAGAAAGCGTACGCCCGCCAGTCCTTTGGAGTCGTTCATGCTGCCGTGATGGCCGAGCGAGAACAGCGAGATCCCGAGTTCGTAGCGGGCACCGGCATAGACGTCGTCGTCGCCGAGCTCGAGACAGTAGCCGCCCGGCACGCAGTGCACGTCGAGTGCGGCCTGATAGGGCGGGACCGGCAAGGCGGGATCGAGTTGCAGCGAACCGCGCCGCGCACTGCGGGCGAGCTCGCGGCAGGCGTCCACCAGCGTTGCCGCCTGCCGTTCGACGCAGGCCGCGGTCGAGTCGACGTAGAGGGCGTGCTGGGCGCGCGCCAGCGCTGTCCACAGCCGGAAGTAGTCGTTATTGCGCAGCGCGGCGGCCGCTTCGCGGCCGTCCTGCGGCGCTCGCCCCTGCGCGGCGACGAACGCCGGCAGCGCATCGCGCTCCCAGGCGCGGCCGATGCCCTCGCGGTGCCGTGCGCCGAGCAGCCGCTTGAACTCGACGAGGAAGCCGTGGCGTGCCCGCTCGTCGGCCGTCTGCCGCGGGAACAGTGCGTGGGGCAGGTTCTCGGCCATCGGCACAATAGTACTATAACTAATACAAAGTATATGATCAGGCTCGGCAGCAGCAGGGCAGGGCGATGAGCGGCATATCGGGCGCGGAGACGCCTACGCATCGACAAATCCACCGCCGCACGGCAGTGCTGTTTGGCGTGGTGTTCGTCGATTTGCTCGGACTCGGCATCCTGCTACCGCTGGTGCCTTTCTATGGCGTACGCCTCGGGCTGTCCGCCGAGACGCTCACGCTGGTGATCTCGCTGCACGCCCTGTTCCAGTTCCTCGGGGCGCCGCTGCTTGGCCGACTCAGCGACCAGTACGGACGCCGTCCGGTGCTGCTCTTCAGCATGGCCGGCCATGCACTCGCCTATCTGCTGCTCGCCTTTGCCGACACGGTGTGGCTGCTTGCGCTGTCGCGCATCCTGTCGGGCTTCACTTCCGGCAATTTGGCCGCAGCCTACGCCTATGGCGCCGACATCTCGACGCCGGCCGAGCGCACCACGACCCTTGCGCGCATCTCCGCGGCATTCGCTCTCGGGCTCACGTTCGGCCCGCTGGCGGGTGCCGCGCTCGCCGGACCGGGCGATCCGGCCGCCGCCAACCTGCAGGCTCCCGCCTTCGCTGCCTGCGCGCTGTCGCTGCTGTCGTTCCTGTCGATTCTGCTGTTCCTGCCCGAGAGTCCGCGCCGTCCCGAGCGTGCCGCAGCCGCGACGGGCGCGATGGCGCCTGTCTCTGCGGCCGATGCTGCCGCTCCGCCCGCAACCGCTCCGCCCGCAGCCGCCGTACCGCCCCATCGCCTGCCCTTCGTACGTGTCGCGCTGGCGCTGTCGCTGCTGGTCATTGTGTTCTCGGCGATGCGTGAAACGCTGTTCGCGCTCTGGATGCACGAGAAGCATGGCTTCGACCTGAAAGTGACCGGCGCCGTGATCGCATTGCACGGGCTCGTCGCCGCCGCGGTGCAGCTGTTCGGCACCGGTCGGCTGTCGGCGCGCTTCGGCGAGCAGCACCTGCTGACCTTCGGCATTCTTGCCTACGGCGCGAGCTGGCTGGGGCTTGGACTGAGCACGGGGCTCGCGGCCGTGCTGGTGGCGATGACGCTCTCGGCGCTGGCGACCGCGCTCTTCGCCACCAGCCTGCAGTCGCTGCTCACGCAGTCGGTGACTGCCGCGGTACGCGGCGGCGTGCTCGGCGCGCTGCAATCGAGTTCGGCGCTGGCGCGGTTTCTCGGTGCCGCGGTCTCAGGGACCCTGTACGGGCAGCTCAGTCCCGACGCGCCCTTCCTGCTCGGTGCGCTGGCGATGATCCCGGCCCTGTTCGTCGGCCGGCTGTTGCAGCGCAGCCTCGCCGCACAGCGCGTGGCCGGCGGGGTGACCTCGTGAACCTGCTCGAGGTGGAGGGCCTCTCGGTCACCTATCGCAGCGACCGCGGCGAAGTGCGCGCCGTCGACCATGTCTCATTCGCGCTGCAGCCGGGACGCTGCCTCGGGATCGTCGGCGAGTCCGGTTCGGGCAAGACGCAGACCTGCCTCGCGATCGCCGGTCTCTTGCCGCGCGAGGCAAGGGTGTCTGGCTCGATCCGCCTGCGTGGCCGCGAGCTGGTCGGCGCCGCGCGCGCGGACTACGACACGCTGCGCGGCAAGCAGCTTGCGATGGTCTTCCAGGATCCGATGACGGCGCTGACCCCGCACCTCACGGTCGGCAGCCAGCTCTGCGAGGTACTGGCAGTACACGAGGGGATGCGTGGCGCAGCGGCGCGACGGCGCGCCATCGAAATCATGGAGCGCGTTCGCATCCCGGATCCGCAGCGCCGCTTCGACATGTATCCCTTCGAACTCTCGGGCGGCATGCGACAGCGGGTGATGATTGCGCTCGCGCTGATCCTGCGGCCCGCGCTGGTGCTCGCCGACGAGCCGACCACGGCACTGGATGTCACCGTACAGGCCGAGATCATCGCCACCTTTCGCGCAGTCATCGAACACACCGGCACTGCGCTGCTGCTGGTGACCCACGATCTCGGCGTGGTGGCCGGCGTCTGCGATGAGGTGATGGTCATGTATGCCGGGCGCAGCGTCGAGCAGGCGCCGGTTGCCCCGCTGTTCGCCACCCCTGCGCATCCCTACACGCGCGCCCTGCTCGGTTGTCTGCCGCGCGCCGATCGGCCGCGCGGCGAGCGCATGGTGGCTATTCCGGGCCAGCCGCCGGATCTCGCAGCCCTGCCCGCAGGCTGCGCGTTCGCACCGCGCTGCCCGCAGCTCGTCGATCGTTGCCGTCGCGAGGCCCCGGTGCTGGCGGTCCTTGCCGGCGACCCGTCGCCGCCGGCCGCTGCGGCGGACGTGCGCACGGTCGCCTGCTGGCAGGCTGGAGCGGGATCGTGAGCGCGCCGCTGCTCGAGTTGCAGCAGGTTTGCGTGCACTTCCCGGTGCGCGGCCGCGGTGCGCGGCGCGACGGTCGCGTGGTGCGCGCAGTCGAAGAGGTCAGCCTGTCGCTGCAACCCGGCGAGACGCTCGGGGTGGTCGGCGAGTCCGGGTGCGGCAAGTCGACGCTCGCGCGCAGCATTCTGCGACTGGTGCCGATCAGCGGCGGCCGCATCCTTTGGCAGGGGCGCAACCTCGCCGGGCTCGACGAGGCGGCGATGCGCGAGGTGCGGCGCGACGTACGCATGGTCTTCCAGGATCCGTACGCCAGCCTGAATCCGCGCATGACGGTGGGCGAGCTGGTACGCGAGCCGCTGGACCTGTTCGCGCCGCAGCTCGATGCCCGGGAGCGCCGGCGGATGGTTGGCGAAATGCTCGAGCGCGTCGGTCTGGATGGCGCGCAGGCGTCGCGATACCCGCACGAGTTCTCCGGCGGCCAGTGCCAGCGCATCAACATTGCCCGCGCGCTCATCGGCGGCCCCAAGCTGCTGATCTGCGATGAATCGGTGAGTGCGCTCGACGTGTCGATCCGCTCGCAGATCCTCAACCTGCTGGTCGACCTGCAGGCAGCGAGTGGCGTCGCCTGTCTGTTCATCAGCCACGACCTGTCGGTGATCCGCCATGTGAGCGACCGCGTGCTGGTGCTTTATCTCGGCCGCACCATGGAGAACCGCGAGGCCGATGCGCTGTTCGCGAAGCCGCGCCATCCCTACACCCGCGCGCTGCTCGATGCCGCGCCGGTACCCGATCCCGCGGTCGAGCGGCAGCGCGTGCGCAGCGTGCTCGCCGGCGATCTGCCCTCGCCGATCGACCCGCCCTCGGGTTGCGTGTTCCGTACCCGCTGCCCGCGTGCCGACACCCGCTGTGCGATCACCGTGCCGCCGCCGCGCGCGCTGGCCGGCGGCATCGTCGCCTGCCATCACCCGGAGGAGTGAACCGTGAGCTTCGAACCCGGAGACATCTTTCTCGCCGCCACCGACGTCGATGACCGCAATGTCGATCTGCGCAACCACTCGGGGCCCGGGCGGGTACTGCACCATGACGCGCAGTTGCGGCTGAAGGGCGAGTTGCGCACCGGTCAGACCGGACTCGTGATCGGGCTCGCCTGGGACCAGCGCCACCGCGAACTGCTCGCTGCCGATCCGGCCGCGCATGTGGTCACGCGCTTCGGTAGCGACGGTACGCGGCTCGAGCCGCTGCCCTTCCTGCCGCGGGCGCGCATCGGTTCGATCCAGTTCCTGCCCGATGGGCGCTTCTGTGCCGGCGTGCACAGCAAGCACGGCGAGGATCCGGCGAACCCGCAGCCCAAGCTCTACCTGTGCGATCGCGATGCGGGCAGCGCGCTGCCGCTCGCGGTCGACATCGACGGCGGCAAGTTCCGCTTCCATGCGGTCACCCACATGACGCTGGCGGCCGACGGCCGCACGCTGCTGTACGTGTCCGAGACCGGCCGGCGCGTGATGCGCTACGACCTTGCGCAGCGGCAGCAGTTGCCGGACTTGCTGGTGCTGGCTGCCGACGATCCGCGCGGCACCTATGGTCTTGCCTGCACGCCGGATGGCCGCGTCCTCATGGCTACGGGCAGCGGCGCGGCGATGTTCGCCGCCGACGGCTCGCTGATCCGCAGTTACGACATCCCCGAGCGGCGCGGCTGGTCGCGGCTGCAGCTGTCGCGGGATCCGACGCGCTTCTGGCTGAGCAATTTCTTCGAGGGCATCCTGCAGCAGCGCGACGTCGAGAGCGGCGAGCTCATCCGCGAGCACGACATCGGCCGCAAATATTCGCTGTGCGGCCTTGCCGAGGTACCGGCCTGACCATCGCGCGCGACGCTACCAGTAGTGCTGCCAGCGTGCGCGCTTGCTGAAGTGCAGGAAGGCGTCGCGCTTGTCCTTGGGCAGGTAGTCGAGATAGCCGTTCGGCGCATACCGTTCGACGTATTGGTCGAGCACCGGCTTGTACAGACTGAGGTGCAGGTCCGGGATACGGTGCTTCGCGCGAAACTCGGCGAGCGGAATGCGCGCCACCTCGCGGGTCTCGAAAGGTCCCGCCTTGGCGAGCACCACGCCGCGCGGCCCGAAGATCGACGAGCGCCCCGGGCCGCCATAGCCGGTGTCCTCGAAGAATCCGGGGTTGCGCTCGTGTGTGGACACCGAGTTGTTGGTGATCAGCGTGTAGACGCTGTTGTGGTACGACGTGAGCCGCATGTCGTCCCACTCGAAACCGCCGGTGGCGACACGGCAGATGATCTCGGCGCCCTTGAAGGCCATGCAGCGGAACAGTTCGGGCTCGAACTGCACGGCCGACATCGCGATGTTGCCGATGTCGGTGCGTTCGACCGGAATCACGGCGTCCAGCCCGTACATCTCGACGAAGCGGTCGTAGACGTCGTAGATCACGGAGGTGTACTGCTCGGAGCCGGGGAACATGCCGCGAACGTTGCGCTGCTTCCAGTGCGACACGATGCTGCCGTCGGGCTTGCACATCACCATCAGGTGCAGGATGTGGCCCGGCCAGTTCACCGGGTCCTTCGCGTAGGTGCCGAAGACGATGTAGCAGTTGTACTGCCTGGCCTTTTTTGCGACTTCCTGCACCTCAGGCCCCGGCACCTCGACCGCCAGCCCGTAATGCTGCTCGCGGGTCCAGTTGGTGAAGCCGGTGATCGGAAACTCGTGGAACAGCAGCAGATCGCAGCGGCCGCCGTAACCCTGGGCGATGTCGATCGCTTCGAGGAAGTAGTCCATGTTGCGGCGCAGGCCCGGTGCGGGATTGGCGCCATCGACGCCGTTGACGCGCGTCTGCACGACGGCGACGGTGATGGCCTCCTGACGCAGGTCGACGACGGGATAGGTGCCATCGGCACGGACCATGGTGGGTGTACTGTCGGTCATGGGTCTTATCCTCAGAGACGGACGAGCTGCTTGCCGAGATTCGCGCCGCCGAGCATGCCGATGAAGGCGGCCGGCGCGGCGCGTATGCCTTCGGCGATGGTTTCGTGGTACTTGAGCTTGCCGGCGGCGAGCCAGCTCGCAAGATCGGCGATCGCCTGCGGGTAGTGTTCGCGGAAATCGAACACGATGAAGCCCTGTACCTTGATGCGGTTCACCAGCACCGAGCGGAAGTTGCGCAGTCCGTAGGCCTCGGTCGCGTTGTACTGCGAGATCAGGCCGCAGACCGGCAAGCGCGAGAACGGGTTCATGCGTGCGAGCACGGCATCGAGGATCTCGCCGCCGACGTTGTCGAAGTAGACGTCGACGCCGTCGGGAGTCGCCGCCTTCAGATCTTCGCGCAGTCGACCCGCCTTGTAGTCGACGCAGACGTCGAAACCGAGCTCGCCGGTGACATAGGCGCATTTGTCGGCGCCGCCGGCGATGCCGACCACGCGGCAGCCCTTGAGCTTGGCGATCTGTCCGACCACGCTGCCGACCGCCCCGGCGGCGGCCGAGACCACCACCGTCTCGCCCGGCTTCGGCGCGCCGATCAGCAGCAGGCCGCACCAGGCGGTCACGCCCGGCATGCCGCAGACCGACAACTGCGCGGCGGCCGGAATGTCCGGCAGCAGCTTGCGCAGTCCGCTACCGTCCGTGGTCGGCAGCGTCTGCCAGCCGAGATCGCCGGCTACGGTATCGCCGACCGCGAAGTCCGCGTGGCGCGACTCGATCACCTCGCCAACCACCTCGCCGCACATCACCGCGCCGAGATCGACGGGCTTGGTGTAGGACTTGCCCTCGTTCATCCGGCCACGCATGTAGGGGTCGAGCGACAGCCACCGCCCGCGCACCCGCAACTCGCCGGCGGCGAGCGGTCGCAGCGGCTCCTCGACGATGCGGAAATCGTCCGGTTGCGGCGTACCGGTCGGCCGGCGGGCGAGCAGGATGCGGACGTTGTTCCCGGTGGCGGGCGTGGTGGTGGCCTGGTTCATCGGCGGGCGCTCGGTGGCTGTGGCAATGGTCTTGAGGATACGCCAAGCCTATCGTGCCATCGCCGTCGGTCGCAGCCTGCGGCCGCAGGCAGGTGAGGCGCTCAGCGCGCCGTGATCCGCGCGAGCGCCTGCAGCACCTCTCTGACCAGCGGCGCGGTGGCACCGCCCGCGGCGTAGCTGCCGTACCAGGTGACGTACTGGCCGCCCGCCGTGAGCGGTATCAGTGCGAGCCCGCCCCCGTCGATGAAGGGCGCGACCGTGCTGCGGGTGCTCACGGTGACGCCGATGCCGGCCCGAACCACGCCGGTCACGGCCTCGATGTGCCCGGCCCGCAGCACGCGCTGCGGACGTATCCCGGCAGGGGCGAACAGGCGCGAGTACTCGCGGCCCGCCTCGGGCCGGGTGTTGTTGGCGATGTAGGTCTCGGTGGCGAAGTCCCGGACCTCGACGAAGGCCTGCGTGGCGAAGCGGTGGCCCCGCGGCACCACCGCCACCATCTCGTCGCGGTACAGCGCGATGTGACGCAGTCGGGCGTCACGGGTCCGTGCGGGCATGACTGCGGCGTCGATCTGCCGCTTCTTGAGCGCGGCCACCGGATCTTCGGCGACATCCATCACCACCTCGAGATCGACTTGAGGGTGCGAGGACTCGAGGCTGCGTACGAGTTCCGCCAGCCAGCCGTAGCCGCAAAGCGTCGAGCCGCCGATGCGCAGTACCACGGGACGCTGGCCGCCGAGCTCGCCGGCGGCCCGCTCCGCAGCTTCCAGGCGTCGCAGCACGTCGCGCGCCACCGCCAGCAGCGTCCGCCCCGATTCGGTGAAGGCCGGAGGCGTGCGCCCGCGCTCGATCAGGGTGACGCCCAGCCGGCGCTCGGCTTCCTTGAGACGGTGCGTCAGCGCGGAAGGCGTGATGTTCAGGCGGGTTGCCGCGTCGGCGAAGCTGACGGCTCCGGCGAGCGCGGCGAGCAGGTTCAGGTGACGCAGCTCGAGTCGCGGCATGTTGAAAGGATTTCAACACAGCGTCGCTCAAGATGAAATTGATTCCAGCATTTCCCGGGCTACCCTGAACGCCGCAGCAGAATACCGGCGGAGTCCCGCAGCATGAGCGACACCACGAACCCGGCACCCTCCGCGGTCGCCCTCGACGATCAGGCGATCCACTGGGACGCCGATCTCACTTATGCCGGGTACCTGCAGCTCGGCGGCCTGCTGTCGCTGCAGCGGCCGCGCTCGACGGCCCACGACGAACTCATGTTCATCGTCGTCCATCAGGCTTCGGAGCTGTGGATGAAGCTGGCGATCGCCGAGCTCGGCGCGGCGATGACCGAGATCGGCCGCGGCAATCCGGGCCCGGCCTTCAAGATGCTCGCGCGGGTATCGCGCATCCAGACGCAGCTCACGGAGTCGTGGGCGGTGCTCTCGACCATGACGCCTGCGGACTACTCCTCGTTCCGCGCCTCGCTCGGCCAGAGCTCGGGCTTCCAGTCGTTCCAGTACCGGCAGCTCGAGTTCATGCTCGGCAACAAGAACCCGGCGATGATCCGCGCGCACCGGCAGAATCCGGCGGCGCTCGCCCTGCTCGAGCGGGTGCTGCACGAACCCAGTGTCTATGACCTGTCGTTGCGGCTGCTGCATCGCGGCGGCATCAGCCTGCCGACCGAAGTGCTGGAGCGCGACTTCTCTGTTCCCTATGTCGCCCGGCCCGAGGTCGAGGCGGCATGGGCGCAGGTCTACCGCGACCCGCAGGCGCACTGGGACCTCTACGAACTCGCCGAGAAGCTGGTGGACGTCGAGCACCAGTTCCAGGTCTGGCGTTTCAGCCACATGAAGACCGTGGAGCGCATCATCGGCCACAAGCGCGGCACCGGCGGATCGAGCGGCGTGTCCTACCTCGTGCGCGCCCTCGACCTGCGTTTCTTCCCCGAGCTGTGGACGGTGAGGACACAGATATGACTATGACGACGGTTGCATGGAGGACGAGGACATGAGTCGCGGTCGCTTGCACGATATCTCGCAGCGACTGCGGCCGCAGCTGCCAGTCTGGCCGGGAGACGGCCCGTTCGAGTGTGCGGTCACGGCGGCCGTGTCGGCGGGCTCGAGCGTGACGCTGCACCGCTTGTCGATGTCGACGCAGTCAGGCACACATGCGGAGTGCTCGCGCCACGTGCGTGACGACGCCGCACCGCTGGACGGACTGCGACTCGACGCCTTCATCGGCGATTGCGAACTGCGCGACGTGAGCCATGCGCGCGAGCGGGTCACGGTGGGCGATCTGCTCGAACGCCTGCCGTCGCGGGTCGAGCGCGTGCTGCTGCGCACCTTTGCGCAAGCCGACTGGAGCCGATGGCCGGACGGCTTCACCGCGATCGAGCCCGAGCTCATCGATGCGCTGGCCGCGCGCGGTTGCCGCCTGATCGGCACCGATGCGCCGTCGGTCGATCCGCAGACTTGCAAGGCCTTGCGCTCTCATCATGCGGCGCATCGCGCCGGCATGGCGATCCTCGAAGGCCTGGTTCTCGATGGACTGCCCGAGGGGCGCTACGAACTGATCGCCCTGCCGCTGCCGATCGCCGACGTCGAGGCCACGCCGGTGCGGGCCGTGCTGCGGGAGGTCCTGTGAACCTGCCACGCTCGCGGGAGGCCTGCCTCCAGCTCGACGCCGCCGATCCGCTCGCCCCGCAACGCGAGGCCTTCGACCTGCCGGCCGGGATCATCTATCTCGACGGCAACTCTCTCGGCGCCCTGACCCATGCGGCGGCAAGCCGTGTGCAGCAGACCGTCGCGGCACAGTGGGGCACTGATCTCATCAAGAGCTGGAACCAGCATGGCTGGATCGACCTGCCCGAGCGGCTCGGCGCGCGCATCGCGCCGCTGCTCGGCGCTGCGGCGGACGAGGTGGCGGTCTGCGACTCGACCTCGGTCGATCTCTTCAAGATCGCCGCCGCCGCCGCGCGCCTGCGCGGCACCCGCCATCGTATCCTCACCGAGCGCGGCAACTTCCCCACCGACCCCTACATCCTGCAGGGGCTCGCCGAACTGGTGCCCGGCCTCGAGCTGCGGATGGTGGAGCGTAGCGAACTCGAGCAGGCATTCGACGACACCACCTTTCTCGTGGTCCTGACCCACGTGCATTACCGCACGGCGGAGATGTTCGATCTCGCCGCGGTGACCGCGCGAGCGCACGCGGCCGGGGCACGGATGCTCTGGGACCTCTCGCATTCCGTCGGTGCCGTGCCGCTCGATCTGTCGGCCGCACGCGCCGATTTCGCGGTCGGCTGCACCTACAAGTACCTGAACGGCGGGCCCGGCGCCCCGGCCTTCATGTACGTGCGCCGCGATCTGCAGCCCGACCTGCAACCGGTGCTCGCCGGCTGGCTCGGCCACGCGCGGCCCTTCGATTTCCGCGACGACTACACGCCTGCGAACGGCATGGCTCGACATCGCTGCGGCACGCCGCCGGTCATCGCCTACGCCGCGCTCGATGGCGCCCTGTCCGTGTTCGACGGCATCGACCTGCAAGCACTGCGCCACAAGTCGCTGGCGCTCGCCGAGCTATTCATCGCGTTGGTCGAGCAGCTGGGCCCCGACAGCGGGCTGACGCTGGCCTCGCCGCGCGATCCTGCCTTGCGCGGCAGCCATGTGTCCTTCGCCCATGCCGACGGCTACTCGCTGATGCAGCAGCTCATCGAACGCGGAGTGATCGGCGATTTCCGTGCACCCGACCTGCTGCGCTTCGGCTTCACGCCCCTCTACCTGCGTTACGTGGATGTCTGGGATGCTGTCGCGACGCTGCGCGACGAGCTCGAGCGGTGGCGTCGCGAGGGGCCGCGGCGCGTCGAGAGGCTGGCGGTGACCTGAGCCCGGCGCCACAGCGTCAGGTGTCAAAAAGATTCACTTGTAAAATATTCAGCTCCGTATTATTTTCCGCCTGTCAATCCGGCTCCCGGTGCGCAGTTGAAAAGAATAGTCAGCATCGGCGGCGGCCCCGCCGGGCTCTACGCCGCAATCCTCTTCCGCAAGGCCATGCCCGGCGTCGAGGTCGAGGTCTACGAGCGCAATCGGCCTGATGACACCTTCGGCTGGGGCGTGGTGTTTTCCGACCAGACCATGGCGGGTTTCCGCGATCTGGACCCGCAGACCTATGCGGACATCGTGGGCAGTTTCCGCCACTGGGACGATATCGACGTCTTCCACCGCGGTGAGCGCATCCGCTCCGGCGGACACGGTTTCTGCGGCATCGGCCGCAAGCGGCTGCTCAACATCCTGCAGCAGCGAGCCGCCGAGCTCGGCGTCAGGCAGCACTTCGAGACCGAGGTCGATCTGGAGAAATCCTTCGACGACGCCGACCTCGTGATCGCCGCCGACGGCGTGAACAGCCGCACCCGCGGCCGCTACGCCGAGGTGTTCAAGCCCGACATCGAAACCGGCAAGTGCCGCTACATCTGGCTCGGCACGAGGCGGTTGTTCGACGCCTTCACTTTTGCCTTCGAGAAAACGGCACACGGCTGGTTCCAGATCCACGCTTATCAGTTCAGCACGGACCTCTCGACCGTGATCGTGGAGACCCGCGAGGAAACGTGGCGGGCCCACGGCCTCGACCGCGCGGACACCGCGCAGTCGATCAGCTTCTGCGAGCGGCTGTTCGCTCCCTACCTCGACGGTCAGGCGCTGATGAGCAACGCTGCCCATCTTCGCGGTTCGGCGTGGCTCAACTTCCAGCGAGTCCTCTGCGAGCGCTGGCACCATCGCAGTCTCGTGCTGATCGGCGACGCCGCGCATACCGCGCACTTCTCGATCGGCTCGGGTACCAAGCTCGCCATGGAGGACGCCGCCGCACTGGTTCGGCACGTCGTGGCGGCTCCCGGAGTGCAGGAGGGGCTCGTCCGCTACCATGCGGAGCGCTCGCTCGAGGCGCTCAAGCTGCAGAATGCGGCCCGCAATCGCATGCAGTGGTTCGAGAACGTGGAGCGCTACACGCAGCTCGAGCCGTGGCAGTTCAACTACAGCCTGCTGACCGGCAGCCAGCGCATCAGCCACGCCAATCTGGCGCTGCGCGATCCGCCTTATGTCGCCGAGGTCGAGCGCCGGCTCGCGGCAGAGGCGGGTGCCGTGGACGCCGCCGGGCACGCCGCCCGGCGACCGCCCATGTTCCTGCCGCTGCAGGTGCGCGGACTGACGCTCGAGAACCGCGTCGTCGTTTCCCCGATGGCGCAGTACTCGGCGACCGACGGGCTGCCGGGCGACTGGCATCTCGTGCACTACGGCGCGCGGGCCGTGGGTGGTGCGGGACTGATCCTCACCGAGATGACCTGCACATCCCCGGATGCACGCATCACGCCGGGCTGCACTGGCCTCTGGAACATCGAACAACGTGATGCGTGGCAGCGCATCGTCGACTTCATCCACGCCAATTCGCGCGCGCGCATAGGCGTGCAGCTCGGCCACGCCGGCCGCAAGGGGTCGACGCAGCTTGGCTGGGAGCAGATGGACCACCCGCTGGCGTCGGGCAACTGGGAACTCCTCGCACCTAGTCCGCTGCCCTACCTCGATGGCATCAGCGCCACGCCACGCGCCATGGATCGGGCCGACATGACACGCGTCCGCGAGCAGTTCGTGCAGGCGACCCATCTTGCGGCCGAGGCGGGTTTCGACCTGCTCGAACTGCACATGGCGCACGGTTACTTGCTGGCGTCGTTCATTTCGCCGCTCACCAACCGGCGCACCGACGAGTACGGTGGCGATATCCACGGGCGCTGCCGTTACCCGCTGGAAGTGCTGGCGGCGGTGCGCGCGGCATGGCCGCAAGAGCGACCGCTTTCCGTGCGCATTTCGGCCAGCGACTGGG
>JBILMF010000083.1:0-13005 GCA_044375655.1 Steroidobacteraceae bacterium
CGCTGCGGCCACCTCGAGCAGCTGCCCGGGAAGCAGGAAGCCGAGCACCGTCGCGAGGCGTGGGTAGGTCGCCGGATCGCCGTGGGTCATTCCCAGACCGCCGCCCACCAGCAGATTGAAACCGGCGAGTGCCCCGTCCTCGACGATGGCGATGAAGCCGAGATCGTTGGAGAAGATGTCGACGTCGTTGATCGGCGGCAGCGCGATCCCGCTCTTGAACTTCCGCGGCAGATAGGTAGTACCGAGGATCGGCTCCTCGTCAGGCGTACTGCCGGCGACGCGCTCGCCGTCCAGCCAGATCTCGTGGTAGGCGCGTGTGCGCGGCAACAGGTGCTCGGAGAGCCGCTGCGACCACTCGAGTACCTCGTCCTGCACGCCGCCGTGTCCTGCGTGGCTGGCCGCGACGACGTTGCGGTTGACGTCTCCGCAGGCGGCGAGGGTATCGACGAGCACGGCGTTCATGGCGGCGATGGTGGCCTTGAGGTCGCGCTTGAGGATGCCGTGCAGCTGAAAGGCCTGCCGGGTCGTCAGGCGCAGGCTGCCGTTGGCATGGCGGCGCGCGAGCTCGTCCATGACCAGCCACTGCTGCGGTGTGCAGCGACCCCCTGGCAGGCGCGTGCGGATCATGAAGCTGACGGCCGGTTCGAGTTTCTGCTGCCGACGTTCCTCGCGCAGATCGCGATCGTCCTGCTGATAGCTGCCATGCAGGCGAAGCAACTGCTGGTCGTCGTCGCGCAGAGCCCCGGTATGGGCGTCGGTGAGACTATCTTTGAGCGTGCCGCGCAGTCCGTCGCTGCGCGCCTTGATCCGCTCCACAGGCGTGAGTTCGGCCACGGCGGTTCCTCAGTAGATGTCGCGCGCGTAGCGCCGCGCCGCGAGCAGCGAGTCCACATGCGCGGCGGCGCTTTGCGGATCCTTGCCGCCGTGGGTGGCGACGACGTCGATCAGTGCAGCGTGCACGTCGTGCGCCATGTGCTGCGCATCGCCGCAGACGTAGATATGTGCGCCCGCCTCGAGCCAGCGCCACAGCTCTGCGCCCTGCTCGCGCATGCGCTGCTGCACGTATATTCGCTCGGCCGTGTCGCGCGAAAAGGCGACGTCGAGGCGGTGCAGCGTGCCCTGCTTGAGCGCCGCCAGCCACTCGGCCTGGTAGAGAAAGTCGCTGGTCAGGTGGCGCGCACCGAAGAAAAGCCAGTTGCGCCCGCGCGCACCTGCAGCGATGCGGTGCTGCAGGAAGCCGCGAAACGGCGCCACGCCCGTGCCCGGCCCGATCATGATGATGTCGCGGTCGGTGTCTGCAGGCAGCCGGAAACGGGGGTTGGGTTCGAGGTAGCCCCGCACGGCGCCGTCCGCGGTGCTGGCGAGATGGCGCGACGCCGCGCCGAAGCGCCGCGCGCCGCCGAATTGGTAGTCGACTACCGCCACGGTCAGATGTGCCTCGGCACCGACGGTGAGCGGGCTTGAGGCGATGGAGTAGAGGCGCGGCGTGAGCGGGCGCAGGGCGCGTACCAGCGAAGGAGCATCCCAACTGCCGGGTGCGCGCGCGAGCAGATCGACCACCTGCCAGCGCGCGAGCGCCTGCCGCAGCGCTTCGCCACCATCCGCGGCAAGCAGTTTCGAGAGCTCGGCGTCGGGTCGGCGCTGTGCCTGCGCTTCGATGAGTGGCCGGGCGAGCCGGGTGATTTCCCGCTCACTCGTCAGCCACTCGCCGAGCGGGCGCTCCCGGCCATCGATGTTTACGGGGAGGTCGGCTGCCAGACCGGTGACTTCGAGGATGCCTGCGACCGTCTCCGGCGGGTTCACCGGCCAGACGCCGAGTGCGTCTCCCGGCTCGTAGGGCAGCTCCCCGCCGGGGGCGGCGAGCTCGATGTGGCGTACATCCTTGTCGCTGCCGCGACCAGTGATGCGCTGGTTGACGAGCAGATCGAACGCCAGCGGCTGCTGCGGGCTGCCTATCTGCGGCGTGGAGCGGGCCGCATTGCTGACCAGCGTCAGGCGCGGCGCACCGAGCTCGGCAAGTTCGGTACGCAGCAGGCCGATGGCGCGCTCCGACCACGCGGCTGCCGGAGCCGCATAGTCGACGTCGAGATCCTCGCGCGGTGCCAGACGACGACCACCGAGTGCCGCCAGCCGCTCATCGAGGCTGCGTCCCGTGGCGCAGAACTGCGGGTAGCTGGAATCGCCGAGCGCAAGCACCGCGAAACCGAGTTTCTCGAGCCGCGGTGCGCGGCGACCGTTGACGTGTTCGAGGAACGCCCGTAGGTCGTCCGGCGCCTCGCCATCGCCGTGCGTGCTGGTGACGATGAACAGCAAGCGCTCGTTGGCGAGCTCACGCGGCGGGTAGTCGGCGGCACTGACGAGACGCACCGCGAGGCCGGAGGCCTCGGCCGTCTGCGCCAGCTTCTCGGCGATACGCCGGCCGTTGCCGGTCTGCGAGGCGTAGAGCAGCGTCGCGCGAACCGTGGGATCGGCGCGACGCGCCTCATTGGAGGCCGGCTGGGCGCCGGCCGCGAAGAGCGCAGCTGGATCGACGCCGCGAGCCCGGGCGATGCCGGCGAGGTAGCCCGAGAGCCAGAGCAGCGAGGAGGCATCGAGCTCTGCGGCGAGCTTGTCGATGGGCAGCAGCTGGGCGGCAGGCAAAGGCAGGGTGGCTGGGCTGTCGATCATGTCTCGCCGTTTCCCGATTCGAGGGGTAGGGCGAGGCTACGGGATGGGTACCCGTGGAGAAATCCGTTTTGGTTATGACGCGATAACCGGCGCCGCGACGCCGCTCCGGGCGGCGCGACACCGCTCGGGGCGGCGCGCCGCCCGATGTGGCGCCGGGCCGTTCAGCGTGTCAGCGCGCGCATCAGCAGCGCAGCCCGCTTCGCCTGCTTGGGCAGGCTCGTGAGGTCGATGGCCTCGTTCACGGTATGGCTGCCGGTGCCACCGGGACCAAGGCCGGTGATCGTTGCCACATACGGCGAGATCCAGGCGGAGTCGCCTGCACCGCGCTGCATCGGGTCGAGTTCGCGCACTGCGCCAAGGCCGGCGGCCTCGCTCTGCGCGGAGTACTGCGCCGCGAGCACCTGATTGCGCGCAGTGGGCGCCATCGGCGGCATGAAGTCGGAGAAGGTGATCCGCGCGCTGGTCTTCGGCAGGCTGTCGGCGACGATGGCCTGCATGCGCTGCTTGACCCGCTCGAGCTGTTCGGGCGTAAGCGCGCGGATGTCGCCCACGGCCTGTGCGCTGGCGGCGACGATATTCACGCGCCCCGTGGCCGAGGCCGTGCCGTTGGCATCGAGCTTGGTGTTGCCGCCGCCGACGATCATCGCCGGGTGGAAGGTGAGGTTCGGTTCGCGCAGTTCGGTATGGAAGCGGGAGATGATGCGCGCCACTTCGAACACGGCGCCATCCCCTACACCCTTGCCGAACACCCCGGACGAGTGTGCGGCTATGCCCTCGACTTCGAGCCGCCAGTCCGTGGCGCCGCGGCGCGCCGTCGACACATAGTCCTGGCCGTCGATGGAGATACCTGACTCGAAGCACAGCGCCGTTTCTGCGCGCTTGCCTGCCTCGATGAACGCCGCCCGGGACAGGCTCGCCGGGTCACCGGGGAATTCCTCGTCGGCGGTGATGAACACGCTGATCGAGCGGTCGTCGAGGGCGCCCATGGCATGCAGCGCGCGCAACGCCTCGAGCATGACTACCAGGCCGCCCTTCATGTCGTGCACGCCCGGACCGGTGGCGCGATCGCCGTTGCGCACGAAGGTCTTGAAGGCGCTGAAGGGCTCGAACACGGTGTCCATGTGGCCGATCAGCAGCAGTCGTCGGCCCTGTTGTCCGCTGCGCTCGGCGACGAGATGGCTCGCCCGCCCGACGCCGTCCATGGGTACCCAGCGCGTGCTGAAGCCGAGGGCCCGGAACTCCTGCGCGAGCCGTTCGGCGACGGCGGTGACGCCGGCAACGTTGAAGGTGCCGGAGTTCTGGTTGACGAGTTGCTCGAGCAGCGCCACCGAGCGGGCTGTGCCCTCGTCGATGCTGCGAAAGAGCTGTGTCCGCTCCGCTTCGGGGACGGGTGCGAGAGCGTCGCCGTCGGCCCGGGCGTGGACGGGTGCGGCAAGGAGCAGAGACACCGCGGCGACCAGCGCCGGCAGCAGGTGGGAAGATCGGTGGACAATGCGCACGGGCGTCTCCGGGGTGTAGCGGGTGTGGGGATGATCCCCCAGCACGGCCGGCATTGCCACGGGTAGTACCCCGGCCGTCCGGCAGGTGCGCCGATTGCGCGGCACGCAGCTGCGCCGTAGTCTGCCTTGGAGAGCGCGGAGAAGGGAGCTTCGATCAATGAAATCGCCTGACAGTACGCTGCGTGGCATCGTTGCATTACTCTGTGCGCTGCTCGCGGCAGCGGTGGCCGTGGTGGCAGCCGCCGAGACGGCGGTCCGCTCCAAGCCCCGGTATGCCGCACAGATCCGCTGGACGAGCCACGGGATTCCGCACATCAGCGCCCCTGACATGGGTAGCCTCGGCTTCGGCGAAGGCTACGCATTCGCGCGCGATCACTTGTGTTCGCTGCTCGATCAGGTGGTGCGCGTGCGCGGCGAGCGGGCGCGGTACTTCGGCGCGGGCACCAACGATGCCCATCTCAACAGCGACATCACGTTCCGTGCACTCCGTATCGTCGAGCAGGCGAGAGCGCTGCACGCCGCAATGCCGCGTCCTGAACGACAGCTGTTCGCGGGCTACGCCGCCGGCGTGAACCGCTACCTGCGTGACACCGGCGCGCAGCGGGTGCCGGGCTGGTGCCGCGGCGAGGCATGGGTCCGCGAGATCACGGCAGTAGACCTGCTTGCCTACGGCCACAGCTTCGTGGTGTCGAGCAGCAGCCTGGGTGAACAGATCGCCACGGCGACGCCGCCGCAGGCCGACGGCGCGCGTATCGCGCAGGCCGTCGAGCCGGTCGACTCCGGGCAGGCGAGCAACGGCTGGGCTGTCGGTTCACAGCGCTCGGCAGCCGGTGGCGGCATGCTGCTGGCAAGTCCGCACTACCCGTGGATCGGCGCGAACCGTTTTTGGGAGAAGCACCTGACCATCCCGGGGAAGCTCGACGTCTACGGCGTCTCTCTGCTCGGCATGCCGGGAGTGACCATCGGCTTCAATCGTGCCGTCGCCTGGACGCACACCGTCTCGGCCGGCAAGCGTCATGTGTTCTACGCCCTCGAACTGGTGCCGGGCGATCCGACCCGCTACCGCGTCGACGGCAAGGTACGGCGGATGACGAGCCGGGTGGTGGGTGTCGAGGTGCGTCAGGCGGACGGCACACTGCGACGCGTCGAGCGGCGCCTCTATGCGAGCCACCATGGGCCGATCGTCAACCTGCCGGGCTTCGAGTGGACGGCGATGCGTGCGGTGGCGATTCGCGATGCCAACGCCAACAACACCAGCTACCAGCGGCAGCGCGCCGCCATCAGCGCATCGCGCAGCCTCGAGGAGTTCCGTGCGGCGCATGCGCGCTACAACGCGATGCCGTGGATCAACACGATCGCGGCCAGCGCCGATGGCCGTGCGTGGTATGCGGATACTGCCGCGACGGTCAACCTGCGCCCGCAGGCGATCAGCGAGTGGTTGCAGCGGCGGGACGTCGATCCGGCGACCAAGGCGGCGTGGGGGAAGGGCAGGGTGCTGCTCGATGGCAGTCGCTCGCTGTTCGATCCGGTGACGGTTCGCGGCACGCGTCCGGGAGTCATCCCGTCGTCGCGGATGCCGCAACTTGAGCGGCGGGACTACGTGTTCAATGCCAACGACAGTTACTGGCTCGCCAATCCGCAGGCGCTGTTGCGCGGTTACTCGCCGCTGCAGGGCGATGAGGACACGGCGCGCTCGCTGCGCACGCGCATCAACGGGCTGCTGCTCGAGGATCTTTCGCCGGACGGGCCGTCCGGGCCCGACGGCAGGTTCTCGCTCGATGAGCTTGCGGATGCCGCGCTCGGCAATCGTGGCCTCGGAGCCGAACTGCTACGCCCGGAGCTGGTGCGCCGCTGCGCGGCGACACCTTCGGTCACGGTCGACGGCCAGGAAGTCGATCTCGCGCCGGCCTGCCGGATCCTTGCTGCCTGGGACGGACGCTATGAGAGCGATCGCGCGGGTGCGGTGCTCTGGCGCGAGTTCATCACGCAATACGATCCGGCCGACCTGCGCCGCGCCGGCGCGCTGTTCGCAAGCGACTTCGATCCGCTCGACCCGCTGCGCACACCGCACACGCTCGCGGCCGATGCCGACCCGGCGGGAGGCGCATTGGTGCGCCTCGCGCGCGCAGTCCTCCTGCTGGAGCGCAACGGGATAGCGCTCGACGTGCCGCTCGGCAGATTGCAGTACAGCGCCAAGGACGAAGGTCGCATCCCCATACACGGTGGCGAGGGTGCCTATGACGGCATCGCAAACTTCGTCAACTTCGCGCCGAACACGACGACGCTCGAGCCGTTCGCCGCGCCCGAGCGCATCGCCGGCAGCCGCTTCCTGACCAAGGAGGGCTATCCCGTCAACCGCGGGACGAGTTTCATCATGGCGCTGGAGTACACGCCCCAAGGCCCGCGCGCCAAGGCTCTTCTGACCTATTCGCAGTCGGGCGATCCGGCCTCGCCGCTGTTTCACGAGCAGACCACCCTGTTCTCCGCGAAGCGCTGGCGGCCGATCCTGTTCACCGACGCCGAGATCGAAGCCGATCCCAAACTCGAGGTGCTGGCGCTCAGCGAGTGACCCGACTGCCCGCCGGGGGGCGGATTTCGATAACATCCGTGGCTCGAATCCGGGCAGGGGCACCATGGAACTGCAAGCAGCCTACGGGCAGTGTCTGCATAGGCTGCGCATCGCGAGCCGGCATCTTGGGCTCAGCGCCACCGAAGAGCGGCTCGGTCGCATCTGCGAACTCGTGGTGCAGCCGCTTACCGGGCCTTGGCGGCTCTACCACACCATCGAGCATATCTTTGAAGTGGGTGGCGATGACGACCCGCTGGAGATGGTGGCGGCGCTGTTCCACGACGTCGTCTACATCCAAGTCGATCTGAGCGTCAACTTCAACCTCGCGCGCTATCTCACGCCCTATGTGCGCGAGGTGAAGCCGCTTGCCGCGGACATGCAGGAAGGTCTCGTGATCCGCGACCGCTGCGAGGTCGGCGAGGATCCGCTGTTCGAGCTCGTATGCACCGTGTTCGGCATCGCCCCCGGAGACCGGCTGGCACCGCACGGTGGCCAGAACGAGTTCCTCAGTGCGCTGGTGGCTGCCAAGGTGCTCGAGGGGGTCTTTCCGCCGGCAGTGATTGCGCAGATCGTAGCCTGCGTCGAGGCCACGATACCGTTCCGCGCGATCGCCGCAGACGGCGAGCACTCCTGCAGCGACAGACTCTACGGGCGTCTCCGCGCGGCCAACGATGGGATGGGCCTCGGACTCGACGAGCAGGCGCTGCATGACGCTGTGAGGCGGGCCGTGCGGCTCGCCAACCGCGACGTCGAGGGCTTTGCGGTCGAGGACCCGGGCGTGTTCCTCGACAACACCTGGAACCTGTTGCCGGAGACCAACCACGCCCTGCTCGCCAGCTCGGCCTACACGGTACGCGACTACCGCGTGTCGCTGCAGCGCATGCGCGGTTTCCTGCTCCATCTTGATCCCCGGACCGTCTTTCAGCGTTTCGATGACGAGCCGCCGGCGCAGATCCATCGCGAGCGCATCGAGCGCGTGCGCCGAAATCTGCAGGTCGCAGCGCGGTATCTCGGTGCGAAGTACGTCGCCATCGCTTTCCTCGAGGCGCTTGCCATGCGCATCGGCCCGGATTTGCCGCTGTCGCTGCTGATGGGCTCGCTGCCGGCGCCGGGGGTCCCGCCGGGTCCGACGCTGGAGGGTTTCCTGCCGCCGCGCGGAGGAGAGCTGGCGGGCGATGTCATCGACGAGACGGTGTTCGCACTCCTCGAGCGCGGGCGGGCGACTGCCGTCAGCTACGATCTGCGGCACTCGCCGCTCGCCTCGTTCCTTGCCCGCGCGCTAGGGCTCGGCGCGCTGCTCGAACTGCTCCCCGAGGCCGAGAGGCTGCTCGAGTGCTTCGACTCCGCCGCCACCGCGGAGCAGAAGCGTGGCCGTGGCGAGGCGTTCCTGCAGCGCTTTCCGGCACCGGTCCGTACCGCGGTAAGCGAAGCTGCGCGCAAGGTGTTCGCCCACCGGGCGGCAGCCTTGCTCGGTTAGGCGAGCAGCCGGGTCGCGCCGCAGGCCACCGCATGCAGCGCTTCGGCTACGGTGAAACCCCCCGCGGGCAGGTGCATTACCGGGAAGCCGGGGCGGGCATGCCCTTCGTCCTGCTGCACTGGGCACCCGGATCTTCCGCGCAATACGCGGCCGTCATCGAGGCGCTCGCCGCGGGTGGCGCGCGCGGCATCGCGCCCGACCTGCCCGGATTCGGACAGTCATTCCGCTGCGCCGAGCAGTGGTACATGGCTGATTACGCCGACAGCCTGCTTGAGTTTCTCGATGCGCTGGCAATCGAACGCTGCGTGCTGGTGGGCGGACACCTGTCGGCCGAGATCGCCATCGAGGCGGCGTTGCGGCAGCCCGCGCGCTTCGCCTACGTCGCGCTCGACGGTACGCCGACCTGGGACGCGGAGCTGCGCCGCAGCATCCTCGCCAAGGTGATGCCGGCGGCGACGGTGCCGGGCGAGGACGGCATGCATCTGCTCGGCGTCTGGCGGCACATCATGAGCGAGGTGCGCATGTGGCGCCCGCAAGTGCCCTTCGATGCGGCGCTTGCGGACTTTGCGATGAAGTTGCTGCGGGCGCGCATGCTCGCGGACTTCGACATGCGTCCGGCGCGGGCGCTGCTCGAGTACGACGCGCCGGCGGCACTGCGGCAACTCTGCGTACCGGTGCTGGCCATTGGCGCGACGGACGATCCGCTTTTTGGTTGCCATGCGACGGTGCTCGCCCACGTGCCCGTGGTCGAGGGACATGTTTTCAGCGGCGATCATCCCGTGCATTCGCGGGCGCGCGCTGCCGAGTACGTTGCGCCGCTGCTCGCGCATCACCGCAAGCTTGTCGCAGGTGTCGCCACATGAGCCGCGTCACTGCATCGCATATCGACACCTATAGACGTCTCGGTGCGGTGCGGGTCGAAGGAGTATTCGATGCCGACTTCGTCGTCGAGCTCACCCGCTTGCTCGATGAAGCGGTCACCGCGCTGCGAGCGGGTACCCTGTCGCGCAAGGCCGCGGTGGCCGACCCGGTGTTCCGCGACATCGATTTCGAGGACCACGACGGCTACGTCCGCCTCGTCAATCTGATGCCGCGCATGCCGGCGATCCGCCGGCTGATCCTCGAGTCGCCGGCACCCGCTGCGGTGGCGGCGCTGATCGGTGCGAGGTCGCTGCGCATCTGGCTGGACGCGGCGTTCTCGAAGGAGGGCAGCTCGAGCGAGACGGCGACGCCCTGGCACAACGACGAGTGCACTTTCTCGCTGCAGGGCGAGCACCTGCCGAGCTGCTGGATGGCACTCACGGACGTCGACGCCGACAACTCGCCGCTGCAGACGCTGGACGGCTCGCACCGCGATCTGCACCGCTACCATTCGCCATTCTTTCCGCGCGATGTCGCGCGGCCGCTCGACTACCGGCCGTGGCGGGAGCTGCTCGATCGCGCGCACGCGGCCGACGCGCCGATCAGCACCTGGAGCGCGCGCGCCGGTGACATGCTGCTGATCCATCCGCGCACTATCCACGGTGCGCCGCCGCGGCGCAGTCGCGCGCCGGGCCGCCGGCTCGCCTTCACGCTGCGCTTCGTTGGCAGCGATGTTGTCTGGCAACCGAACCCGCTGACTTTCGGGCTCGCCCCCTTCGACCACGATCCGCGCATGCAGCGCGGGCAGCCGCCGCCCGAGGCCTTGCTGCCGGTGGTGTGGCGGGCGTCGCAGAAGTAGGTCTGTGATCGCGCCGTAACGGCCGAGTGCAACAGCGCTGCCAGCCGCCGACGCATTTGCTAGATTGACCGCCGATTCCAGTCAGAGCGCACGCGGGCAGCCCGTGGGTGGATGGTCGTGAACGGGGACGTCGCAGCGGTTCGCTACAAGGCCTACATCAGCTACAGCCACGGCGACGCCGCCGCGGCGCGCTGGCTGCATCGGGCGCTCGAAGGCTATCGCGTGCCGCGACGGCTGGTCGGCCGCCGCGCGGCGCGGGGCGAGATCGGGCGGCGTCTCGGCAAGGTTTTCCGCGATCGTGAGGAGCCGGCGGTTACCGACGGCCTCTCCGGGCGCGCCAATGAGGCGCTGCAGGCAGCCGAGTTTCTGATCGTGCTCTGTTCCCCGGCGGCTGCGGCCTCGCGCCGGGTTAACGAGGAAGTCATCAACTTCAAGCGGCTGCGAAGCGCCGACAGCATCATGGCGGTGATCGTCGACGGCGAACCGCACGCCAGCGTCATCCCGGGCCGCGAGGCGCAGGAGTGCTTCGTGCCGGCGCTGCGCTTCGCGGTGGACGCGGACGGTGGGCTGACGAAGACCAGCGTCGAGCCGATTGCCGCCGACCTGCGCGCGGGCAAGGATGGCCGACGCCTCGCGAAGCTGAAGATTCTGGCAGGACTGCTAGGCATCGGTCTCGACGAGCTTGCCCTGCGCGAGCAGCAGCGCCGGCAGGGCTGGCTGCTGGCAGTGACCGCCGCCGCGTTCGCAGGGGTTGCGGTGATGGCCGGGCTGACAGCGGCGGCGCTCAACGCCCGCAACGTCGCGCAGCTGGCGCAGGAACGCGCCGAGCGGCAGCGGGCGCAGGCCGAGGGTCTGGTGGAGTTCATGCTCGGCGACCTGCGCGACAAACTGCAGCCACTCGGGCGGCTCGAGGTTCTCGATGCCACGGCGAGTCGATCGCTAGAGTATTTCGCCAGCCTGCGCGACGAGGAGATCGGCCCAGATACCATCGGCCGTCGCGCACGCACCCTGCACCTGATCGGCGAGATCGACACCCGCCGCGGGAACCTGCCGAAAGCGCGTTCGCTGTTCGAGCAGGCCCGCAAGCTCACGGCGCGCTCGCTGGCCGCGGCACCGCGTGATCCAGAGCGCATCTTCGAGCATGCGCAGAGCGTGTTCTGGATCGGCAACCTCGACTGGCAGACGGGTAATCTGCCGGCGGCCGAAAAGGGCTTCGAGGAGTACGCGCGGTTGGCGACGGTGCTCGTCGGCATCGACGCGCGGAGCATTCGCTGGCTCAAGGAGTCCGGCTATGCCTCGATCAACCTGGGGGTCGTACGTTTCCAGCAGCGCCAACACGACTTGGCCCTGACTGCTTTCACGCGGGCAGCGGAGCGCTTCACACAGCTGGCGGCGCTCGCACCCGCGGAGCGCGACTTCCAGCTGACCCGTGCCCAGGTGTCCGCGTGGATCGCCGATACGCACCGTGCCCGCGGCGCGTTCGAGGCGGCGCTCGCCGAGCGCGAGCGCGAGCGGGGTGTCTACACGAAACTGCTCGAGGCGGACCCGGCCTACAGCGGCGCACGCCAGTTCCTGCCTGTGGTCGAGTTAGCCATGGGCCGGCTCATGCTCGATCTCGGTCGCGCGGATGCGGCGATCGCCAGCTTGCGCGAGGCCGCGGAGGACGCCGGCAAGCTGGCGCTCAGCGACCCGCAGAACGCCGAATGGCGCGAGCTCGAGATCCGCACGCGTACCGAGCTCGCCGAGGCGCAGACCATCGATCGTGACTGCATCGGGGCCGCAGCGAGCACCGAGCGCGCACTCGAGGTGCTGGATGCATCCTTGCAGTCTGACAGCGTCTTTCTGACAGTGCTCGGCGCCCGGCTGCTTGCGGCCCGCGCGCGCTGCCGCCTCCTGCAGGGCGATGCCGACGGAGCACTGATCGCCGCCTCCGCGGCGCTTGACGCGCTCGGCGCCGATGGGGAGGCAGCGGGCGGACCTGAGCTTGCAGCCGTTGCCGCCGAGGCTTGGCTGCTGAAGGGCGACGCGCAGGCGACGGGCGGCAGCCGCGATCTCGCCGCCAGCTCATGGGGTCGCGCGCTCGAACTCACCGGACGCCTCGGCGGTGAGGCGCGACCCTTTCAAAGATTGCTGCGGGCGATTACGCTCGAGCGGCTGGATCGCGCTGCCGCGGCGCAGGCGATCCTCGGCGAGTTGCAGGCGATCAACTACCGTCACCCGCTCATCAGCGACCGGGCATTGTCCAGCGCCACCAACACGAGAGGCGCGCGCAGATAAGCTCAAAGAAAAAACGCCCGATCTCGAAAACCCGTGCAATAGCCACTCGCGGGCCCTCCCTCGGGAGGGTCGTCATCGCGGCCGCTGCTCAGGCGAGGGCGATCTGCCGCGCCACCGGCAGCGTACGCAGGCGCTTGCCGCTGGCCGCGAAGATGGCGTTCGCCAGCGCCGGACCCACCACCGCCGTGCCCGGTTCGCCGATGCCGCCCGGCGCCTCGCTGCTCGCAAGCAGGTGGACGTCGATGCGCGGTGTTTCCGGCAGGCGCAGCATCCGGTAGCTGTCGAAGTTGCGCTGCTGCACCTGACCGCGGTCGAGCGTGATCTCGCCCCAGAGTGCCGCCGTCAGCCCGAAGAGGATGCTGCCCTCGATCTGCTGGTCGACGATGTTGGGGTTGATCATCTGGCCGCAGTCCACCGCGCAGGTGATGCGATGGATGGCGAGCTTGCCGGAACGCATCGACACTTCGACTACCTGCGCCATGTAGGTGCCGTAGCCTTCCATCAGCGCGATGCCTTGGTGATGTCCGGCCGGCGCCTTGCCCCAGCCGGCCCGCGTCGCAGCCTCGTCGAGCACGCGCTTGAAGCGCGGCTGCTTGCCGAGCAGTGCGGCGCGAAATTCGTAGGGGTCCTTGCCCGCGGCGACCGCCACTTCGTCCATGAAGCACTCGGCGACGAAGCAGTTGAGGGCGTGGCTGACGGAGCGCCAGTAGCCGACGTCGATGCCGATCTCTTCACGGTTGTAGTTGACGGCTACGTTGGGGACGTCGTACGGATAGTTCGCAGCGGCTTCGATGGC
>JBILMF010000084.1:0-12961 GCA_044375655.1 Steroidobacteraceae bacterium
TTGCGCTGGCAGCGGGCTGCGATGTGCTGCCCGTGTGCAACCATCGCGACAGTGTCATCGCGTTGCTGGAGGGCTGGCGGCCTGCAACCGACGCCGCCTCGGCGCTACGCCGGGTACGGCTGCGCGGCCGTGGCACGCGCTCGCGAGAGCAGTTGCGGGCATCACCCGAGTGGCTTGCAGCCCAGGGGATGCTCGAGCGCTGCATGGCCGCGCCCGACCTGCGCCTCGGTTAGGCGCCGCTAGCGACCGGCTGGGGTGATCACGGCGATCACGCCGAGTCCGGGGTGGTCGTAATAGTTCTTTTCGTTGAGACGGATGCGGCGGATCTCCGTCATCTGCAGTGCGGCCGCACCCTCCGGCGCGTAACGCAGGTTCATGCCGAAGTGCAGCAGCGTACCGCGCTCCAGCTGGAAGCTGCCGGTGAGGCCCGCGACCCGCACCCCGACCTGCTCCACGGGCAGCCCGGCGCGCGTGCCCCAGCTGTCCGGGGTCTGCGTCCAGCCCGTGTGGGCGAGCACACGGTAGCCGGCCGCAGCCAGCTTCTGTCTGGCGCCGGAGAGCTGCAGGTTGGCGGGCGGCAGGGGCCCGGCGAAACGCGCGACCTGGGCCGCTCCCTGACTGGCATCGGCGGAGCCGGCGCGTGCGCCCACAGCCGCGTCGCCCTCGCGCGGGCCGCCCATGCGGAACACGATCACCTCTACGTTGTACAGGTTGCCGGCCGCCCCTTGGCCGACCGCAGGCGCGCCGGCGGCGAGCAAGACGAGTCCGGCGAGCAGGCCGGGAGCGAGGAACGCGGCCGGACGCAGCCGGTGGAGCAGCAAGGCGACGTGCATGTGGCCGATGATAGCCGAGGCCACGGCTGCCCGCGTCCGCGCTGCCGCGCTTAGCCCCCCGTGCCGAGCTTGCGCAGCAGCTCGCTGACGAACTCGTAGCGTTCCTGCTCGTCCTCGAGGGGACGGGCCACGCGCAACTTCAGCGGACCCTCGAGCCGGTACTCGCGCGAGCGGTCCTGGATCAGCCGGATGACGGCACGCGGGTCGATGCGATTATCGGACTCGAACAGCAGGTAACCGCCGTGGGCACCGAAATCGAGACGCCGGACGCCCAGTTGCCGCGCCAGCAGCCGCAGGCGCGCATTGCGCAGCAGGTTCTGCGTTGGTGCCGGCGAGGTGCCGAAGCGGTCGACGAGTTCGGCGGTGAGTTCATCGAGCGTCGCCGGATCGGTGGCCGCGGCGATGCGCTTGTAGAGCGCGAGCCGCACGTGCACGTCGGCGACGTACTCCTCCGGCAGCAGCGCGGGCACGCGCATCTCGATCTCCGACTGCGAGGCGAGTGGCGCCTCGAAGTCGACTTTGCGACCGTCCTTCAGCGCCTTGACGGCCCGGTCGAGCATGTCGAGGTACATGGTCAAGCCGACCTCGGTCATTTCGCCGCTCTGCTCCTCGCCCAGCAGTTCGCCGGCTCCACGGATCTCGAGGTCATGGGTGGCGAGTACAAAGCCTGCCCCGAGATCCTCGAGGGACTCGATCGCCTCGAGCCGCTTGAGGGCGTCTCCGGCGAGCGCCTTGCGCGAGGGGATCAGCAGATAGGCGTAGGCCTGGTGGTGCGAGCGACCGACCCGGCCGCGCATCTGGTGCAGCTGCGCGAGCCCGAAGCGGTCGGCCCGATCGATCAGGATGGTGTTCGCGCTCGGTACATCGATGCCGCTCTCGATGATGGTGGTGCAGACGAGGATGTCGAAGCGGCGGTGGTAGAAATCGACCATCAGCTGTTCGAGCTCGCGCTCGCGCATCTGGCCGTGACCGACCCGGATGTTGGCCTCGGGCACGATCCGCGCGAGATCGGCCGCCACCTTCTCGATGTCGCGCACCTCGTTGTGCACGAAGTACACCTGGCCGCCGCGACGCAGTTCGCGAAGGATGGCCTCGCGCACGCTGGCGTCGCTCCACTCGCTGACGAAGGTCTTGATGGCTAGTCGCTCTGCCGGTGGCGTGGCGATCAGCGACAGCTCGCGCAGCCCGCCGAGCGCCATGTTGAGCGTGCGCGGAATCGGGGTCGCGGTAAGGGTAAGCACATGGACCTCGGCGCGCAGCGCCTTCAGGCGCTCCTTGTCGCGTACGCCGAAGCGGTGCTCCTCGTCGACGATGACCAGCCCGAGGTTGCGGAAACGCGCGTCGGCATGCAGCAGGCGGTGCGTGGCGATGACGATGTCCACGCTGCCTTTCTCGATGCCCTCAAGCACCGCCGACGATTCGCGGGTCGAGCGGAAACGCGACAGCGATTCGATGCGCACCGGCCAGTCGGCGAAGCGGTCGGCGAAGTTGGCTGCATGCTGCTGCGCGAGCAGCGTGGTCGGCACCAGCACGGCGACCTGTTTGCCGGCCTGGACGGCCACGAAGGCTGCACGCATCGCCACCTCGGTCTTGCCGAAGCCGACGTCGCCGCAGACGATGCGGTCCATTGGCTGTTCCGACTCGAGATCGGTGACCACTTTGGCGATCGCCTCGGCCTGGTCGGCGGTTTCCTCGAAGGGAAAGGCGTCGGCGAAGGCCCGGTAGTCGGCCTCGCGCGCGGCGAGCCGCAGGGCGCGCCGCGCCTTGCGTTGCGCGTAGAGGTCGAGCAGTTCGGCGGCCACGTCGCGCACCTTCTCCGCGGCCCGCCGCCGCGCGCGGCTCCACTGATCGGTACCCAGCCGATGCAGAGGTGCTGCTTCGGGTGCGGCTCCCGAGTAGCGGCTGACGAGATGTAGCGAGTGCACGGGGACGTACAGCCGGTCGCCACCCTGGTACTCCAGCACGAGGAACTCGCCGCTCTGACCGCCAGCCTCCATGACCTGCAGGCCCACGTAGCGACCGACGCCGTACTCCTCGTGGACCACGGGTGCGCCAGCGGCCAGAGTCTGCAGATCGCGCAGGATGGCGCCGGGATCGGCGGCGGACTTGCGCCGGCGCCGCTCCTGGCGCGCCCGCGTACCGAAGAGTTGCGACTCGGCGAGCACCGTCAGCGGCGGTTCGGCGAGCACTAGCCCCGAAAGTTCCGGGGCGACGGTGATCGCAAGCCGTGCATCGCCATCGATGAACTGCTGCCAGTCCGCGCAGGGACTGGCGCGCAGATGGGCGTTGCGCAGCAGTTCGCCCAGCACCTCGCGGCGTCCCGGCGAGTCTGTTGCGAGCAGCACGCGGCCCGGATGGGCATCGAGGAAGGACTGCAGCGGCGCGAGCGGCTGCTCGGCGCGGGCATCAAGGCGAAGTTCCTGCGGCAGTCGCGAATTGAAGTCGCAGTCGGCATCGCCCGGGACGGTCCGACGGGAGCTCTCGAGCACGATCTGCGGGTACTGCTCGATGCCGGACGCGAGTTCGTCGGCGTCCATGAAAAGCTCGCCCGGCCGCAGCAGAGGACGCTCGATGTCTCCGCAGCGATCATCATGCCGCGCGTGCAGCGACTGCCAGACGCGGGTGACGGCCGCGTCGAGTCCGCCGGTGAGGTCGGCCAGCACGGTGCCCCCGGGCAGGTAATCGAAGAGCGTCGCCGTGGCTTCGAAGAAAAGCGGCAGGTAGAACTCGATACCGGCCGGCGCGATCCCGTCGCTGACGCCGCGGTAGATCGCGCTGCGGGTCGGGTCGCCGTCGAAGC
The DNA here is from genome assembly GCA_044375655.1 of Steroidobacteraceae bacterium. GTDB lineage: Bacteria > Pseudomonadota > Gammaproteobacteria > Steroidobacterales > Steroidobacteraceae > UBA964. The sequence goes on from JBILMF010000084.1 coordinate 3,634, forward strand.
GGGTGCGATAGCGGCGGCGAAAGGCGCGTACCGAGTCGCCGTCGAGCGGGACCTCGCGGGCCGGCAGCAGCCGCACCGACTGCAGCGCGTCGAGCGAGCGCTGCGTCTGCGGATCGAAGCGCCTGATGGCCTCGATCTCGTCGTCGAACAGGTCGATCCGCAGCGGCGAGTCGGCTCCCATGGGATAGACGTCGAGCAGCGAGCCACGCATCGCGTACTCGCCTGGCGCGGTCACCTGACTCGTGCTTGCGTAGCCGGCCTCCGCGAGTCGCAGGCGGAAAGCTTCGAGTGCCAGCCGCTCGCCCACGGCCAGCGAGAAGCTGCGGCCGGCGACGTACTGGCGCGGCGGCAGCCGCTGCAGCAGCGTGTCGATGGTGACGAGCAGCAGCCCGCGGCGCATCGCTGGCAGTTCGGCGAGCGCCAGCAGCCGCTCGCTGGTGATGTCCGGGTGCGGCGAGAACACGTCGTAGGGCAGCACCTCGCCGTCGGGCAGGGTGAGGACGCGCAGTGATGGCGAGGCGAAGAACGCGAGCTCGCCGCGACGCCGCTCGAGGCTGCGGCTGTCCGCCTCGATAACGAGCCAGGGACGCTCGTCGGCGGCCGCACCCTCCGCGAGGGCGAGAGCTGCCGCGCTTCCATGCAGTCCGGACCAGTGCACCTGCGGGCGCCCGGAATCGGGGAGTAGGGGCCGGAGGAGCCGCGACATGGGCGCGCAAGCTTACAGTGACGCTGCGGGGAGGCAAGTCCCGCGATGTGGTTAAATCGTGGCCGCATGTTCCAGCCGCTGTCGCTGTTCGTGGGCCTGCGCTACGTGCGCTCGCGGACGCGGAAATTTTTCGTCTCGTTCATCACCTGGGTGTCCCTCGCCGGGGTCGCGGTGGGTGTTGCCGCACTGATCGTCGTGCTGTCGGTGATGAACGGTTTCGAGGGCGAACTGCGCGACCGGCTGCTCGCGCTGTCGAGTCATGCCCGCGTCGTCGTCGCCGCCGGCATCGGCGGACGCGCTGCCGACCATGACTGGCAGGGTGCGCTGGACGTGCTCGCCGCGGATCCGCGCGTGCGCGGCGTTGCGCCGCATGTGGAACTGCAAGCCCTCGCGTTGCGCGCCCCGGAGATGCTGCCGGTGCAGTTGCGCGGCATTGACCCCGCGCTCGAGCCGCAAGTGTCCGCAGCCGCTGCGGCGATGCTCGAAGGCAGACTCGCCGACCTGACCACCGGCAGCGATCGCCTCGTCCTCGGCAGTGTGGTGAGCCGGCTGCTGGGTGTGGTCGTCGGCGACCGGGTGACGCTGCTGGTTCCCGGCGTGGGCGAGGATGGTGTGCCGGCGCCGCGCTTGCGCGAGTTCACGGTCAGCGGCATCTTCGAGGTGGGTCTGCACGACCATGACGGGACCCTCGCCCTCGGCCACATCGACGATGTGCGGGTGCTGGCTGCCGACGATGCGCGCGCTTTCGGGCTGCACGTGCGGCTCACCGACCCGATGAACGCGCCGGCTGTCGCCGCCGATCTCGCGCCACGTCTCGGTGCCGATCTGGCGCTGCGCGACTGGACGCAGGATCACGCCAACTATTTCCGCGCCATCCGTATCGAGAAGACGATGATGTCCATCATCCTCATGCTCATCGTCGGCGTGGCTGCCTTCAACATCGTGGCCATGCTGGTGATGGTGGTGACCGACAAACGTACCGACATCGCCATCCTGCGTACCCTTGGCGCCTCGCCGCGCAGCGTCCTCGGCGTGTTCCTCACGCAGGGCGTCGTGATCGGCTGGGCGGGAGTCGGTCTCGGGGTGCTGCTCGGGGTCGCACTGTCCCTGAATGTCGGCGAGGTGGTGGCCGGACTCGAGCGCGCGTTCGGCTTCCACCTGATGGATCCAGGCGTGTATTACGTGACGCGCATTCCCGCGGAACTGCGCACGGGCAACGTGCTGGCTATCGCCGCCGCCGCGCTGCTGATCACCGCCGCCGCCACGATCTACCCGGCGCTGCGTGCCTCGCGGGTCGCACCCGCCGAAGCGCTGCGCTACGAGTAGCCCATGCGCAGCTCATGGGAATGGCTGGTTGGCACCCGCTACCTGCGCTCCTCGCACCGGCGCGGCTTCGTATCCTTTGTCGCGCTCATCTCAACCGCGGGACTCACGCTGGGCGTCGCCGTACTCATCGTCGTGCTCTCGGTGATCAACGGGTTCGAGCGCGAATTGCGGACGCGTATCCTGTCGGTGACGGCCCACGCCACGCTGATGGGCCTCGAGGGCAGCCTTGTCGACTGGCGGGAGGTTCGCGGTCGCGCGCTCGAACTGCCCGGGGTACGCCATGCGGTGCCCTACATCGAGGCGCAGGCAATGGTCGCGCATGGCAAGCGCGTGCTCGGCAGCGCCGTGCGCGGGGTGGATCCGGTGCTGGAGCGCGAGGCCACGGGCCTTGCCCGGCACCTGCAGGGCGCGCGCATCGAGGAGCTGACTGCCGGCTCGTGGCGCGTCATCCTGGGCAGCGCACTGGCGCGTGACCTCGGCGTGAGGCGCGGCGACGAGGTCGTGCTGATCGTGCCGGAAGGCAGCGCCACGCCGCAGGGGGTGGTGCCACGGATGCGCCGGCTGCAGGTCGTAGGCACCTTCGAGTCGGGCATGTACGAGTTCGATCGCGGACTGGCGCTCATGAACGTCGCGGATGCCGCGCGGATCTACCGTCTACGGGATGGAGTCACCGGGATCCGCCTGACCCTCGACGATCCGCTGGGGGCGCCGCAGACGGTGCGCAACCTCGCCGTGGCGCTCGGCGGCGGGTATTACATCAGCGACTGGACGCGCAACCATGCCAACTTCTTCCAGTCGATCGAACTCACCAAGGGCATGCTGTTCGTGATCCTGCTGATCATCGTCGGCGTCGCTGCCTTCAACATCGTCTCGACCCTGGTGATGATCGTGAAGGAGAAGCAGTCCGACATCGCGCTGCTGCGCACTCTCGGCGCATCTCCCGGAGGCATCCTGCGCACCTTTGCGCTGCAGGGCGTACTCATCGGCCTCGTGGGCACCGCTGCAGGTGCATTGCTCGGAATCGCCTTGGCGGACAACGTGGAGTCGGTGGTTCGCGCCATCGAGCGCGTGTTCGACGTAGAGTTCATGGATGCGAGGGTCTACTTCATGACCGATCTGCCCGCCCATGTCGAGCCGATGGACGTACTGCGGGTCTGCGGCACGGCCTTCATGCTGTGCGCGCTGGCCACCGTCTATCCAGCGTGGCGTGCTTCGCGCACCCGGCCCGCCGAGGCGCTGCGCCATGACTGAGGCGGTGCTCGAGGCCGAGGGACTGGTGCGCGAGTTCAGCGAGGCGGGCAGTACCCTGCGCATCCTCGACGGGCTGTCGCTGCGCCTGGAACGCGGCGAATGCGTGGCGATCGTCGGTGCGTCCGGCTCGGGAAAGACGACGCTGCTGCAGATCCTCGGCGGCCTCGACCGCCCCGATGCCGGCTGCGTGCGCATCGAGGGCCGCGATGTGCACGAACTCGGCGAGACCGAGCGCGGCCTGCTGCGCAACCGGGCGATTGGTTTCATCTATCAGTTCCACCATCTTCTGCCCGAGTTCAGCGCCCTCGAGAACGTGGCCATGCCGCTGCTCGTGCGTCGTCTGGCGACGTCCGAGGCGCGGGAGCGCGCGGCTGCGCTGCTCCGGGAAGTGGGGCTAGGCGAACGGCTGACCCACCGGCCGCACCAACTCTCCGGCGGCGAACGGCAGCGGGCAGCGGTGGCGCGTGCGCTGGTCACCGAGCCGGCGCTGGTGTTCGCGGACGAACCAACGGGCAATCTCGATGGCCGCAATGCCGAGCAGGTCTTCGAGCTGATGCTGCGCCTGAACCGCGAACGGCATACGACGCTCGTGATCGTCACCCACGATCCGCGCCTCGCGGCGCGCATGGACCGTATCTACACCCTGATCGACGGTCGACTGGCCGGCTGAAGCCGGCAAATCCGCCCGTTCCGGCGAATTCAGTCGATTGAGCGTCCGCCGCGGGCGCGGTACTTCTGTTGTACGCGCCAGCGCCAGATCCGGTCGAGCAGCAGCCAGCCGACCAGCCCGACGACCACCCCGCAGACGACGCAGCCGAGAAGAAAGGGTTTCCATATCGGCCCCAGTCCGCTCTGCAGCCAGTCCCAGCCGAGTTCGAAACGGAACTCGCCCGGCGCCTGGCCAAGCAGCGTGCGGCCGGTCACATAGGCAAGGTAGTAGATCGGCACCACGGTAAGCGGATTGACGATGAACACCGTGCCGAGCAGCACCGGCACGTTGAGTCGCAGCAGCATCGCCAGCAGGAGCGCGAGCGGGATGTGTACCGGCAGCGGCACGAAACAAATCAGCAAGCCGACGCCGAAGGCCGCGGTGATGCTGCGCCGCTGCAGCGACCAGAGGCGCGGGTCGACGAACACGCGCGCGAAGGGTCTCGCGAACCATGTGTCGCGCAGCGACTGGGCGCGCCGACCGAGTTGACGGATGGTATTGCGGAGCATCGCGGGGGCGAACTCTAGCAGCACCATCGCCGCGATGGCGATGCTGGCAGGCTCCATGGCCGTGCTCTACGGCCCCTTGCGGCCCACGCCATCGACTTTCGCGGCGCTGGGCTTCGCGCTGGTGGGAGCCCTGATTCTCCGGTTCTTTGGCCGCCAGAACTGCGGTCCCCGCCGGCGCCTGCAGACGCTGGCGCTCGCTGCGGGCGCTGGCTGCCTGATGGCGCTGCTCACGCTGCTGCTCGCCCTCGAGCAACTCGCGACTCGCTGGTCACCGCAGGACGCGGGGGTGCGTGTCATCGCCGAGGCCACGGTCGATTCACTCCCGCAGCGGCGTGAAGGCGCGCTCGAATTCGACGCCGTGCTGCGCATCGAGGCGCCGCGCACTCTGCAACGCGTGCTGCGGGCGCGCATCGTCTGGCACGGGCCGGCGGTGCCGCCGCGTGCCGGCGAGCGTTGGCGCTTGCTGCTGCGCGTCACGGCACCGCAGCCAAACAGCAATCCAGGCGGCTTCGACGAGCAGCGCGAGTACTTCCGCGATCGTCTGCAGGCGAGGGCGGTGGTCGTCGGTTCGTCGCTCAACCGCCTTCTCGCCCGCCCGCCGCCGTCGTTGCTGGTGTTGCGCGAGACACTCGCGGAGCGGGTCCGCGAGTCGGTGATCGACCGCGACGCCGCCGCCTTGTTCGCCGGACTCGCCGTCGGCGCTACCGGTGCGGTCAGTCGCGAGCAGTGGCGGACCTTCAGCGTCACGGGCACGACACATCTGGTGGCGATCTCCGGCATGCATGTCACGCTGTTCTGCTGGCTGGTCGCGGCAGCGGCCCGCGCGTCATGGCGACGCAGCGGGCGCCTCGCGGCGCGCATCGAGCGCGACGTGTTTGCAGCCGCGTTGGGTGTCGCGGCGGCGCTTGGCTATGCGTTGCTCGCTGGCTTCGGCATTCCGACCCAGCGTACGGTGGTGATGCTCGCCGTATGGTGGGCACTGCGGATCGGCGGCAGGGTGCAGGGCCCGTTCGACGCGCTCGGCATCGCGCTGGTCGCGGTGCTGCTCATCGATCCGTTCGCGCCGCTCGCTGCCGGATTCTGGTTGTCGTTCGTCGCCATGGCCACGCTGATCACGCTCGGCGAACCACGCCGGCGCGGCGTGTTCGGCTGGATGATCGACAATCTGCGCACGCAGTGGTGGATCGGACTTGCGCTGCTGCCGCTCACCCTGCTGTGGTTCTCCAGCATCCCGCTCGCGGGCTTCGTGGTGAATCTGCTCGCGATCCCCGTGTTCTCTTTCGTGCTGGTTCCGGTTGCGCTGCTCGGCAGCGCGCTCGGCGGCGTTTCGGCTGCGCTGTCGCGACCCGTCTGGTGGGTCGGTGAGCGGGTGCACGATTGGCTCTGGCCGGCGCTGGTGGCCGTGGCCAACAGCCCTTACGCCAACATCGAGACCGCCATCGCACAACGCTGGTCGCCGATGCGGCTCGTGCGACCGGCCGTCGGCGACGTTCCGCAGACCGGCGAGGTGATGGTGACACTGCTCGATGCAGGCGACGGTGCGGCGTTCATCGTGCGCACGCGCAGCCGGGTGATCGTCTACGGTACGGGCGAGCAGTTTGCCAGCGAGGGGCGCGGCGCCGAGCGGCTGGTGGTGCCAGCGTTGCGCATGTTCGGTACGCAGCGGGTCGATCTGCTGGTGCTCGGACGATCCCATGCGCAGCACGCAGCCGGCGCCGCCCACCTGCACGTCGCGCTGCCGGTCACGCGCACTCTTAGCGGTGGCAGCTGGCCGGGCGCGCACTGGCCAATCGATGATTGCACGCAGACCCAACGCTGGCAGTGGGACGGTGTCGAGTTCAGCACGTTCGGCACCGTCGGCGGCTCCTGCGTGCTGCGCGCAGGGTTCGCCGCCGGACCGGCGCTGCTGATTCCCGAGCGGGTCGATGCCGTCGAAGCCGCTGTGCTGGCGGAGCGTGCGGCCGCGGGCGACGTCGCGCTGCGCTCGACCCTGGTGGTGGCACCGCGGCGCGGATCGCGGGCAGCGCTCGGCGGTAACTTCGTCGACGAAGTGGCTGCGCAGTGGGTGCTGCTCACAGGCCGCGACGCATCCCATGCAAGGCGTGTGCAGGTTGCCGCAGCCTGGCGGGTGGAGCCGCAGCGGGTGGTGGCGATGGCCGAACGCGGCGCCGTCACCGTGCATCTGCGGGCCGGTCTGCCGCCGCGCTGGCTGTACCACGCGGACCTGCAGGGTGACCCCCTGTGGCGGTATCATCCCGGGCGTACGAGTCGGCTCGCTGACGCCATGCAGGATCCTCCACGCCCTTGAGCCAAAGGCCGGTCGAAATAGCCGACGCTGCCAAGGTCTACCGTCGCCTGCTTGGCTACGCACGGCCGCATCTCGGCATGTTCCTCATCGGCGTGTTCGGCATGGCGCTGTTCGCCGCGACCGACGCCGCCATCGCGGTGCTGGTGCAGCGCTTCCTCGGCGGTGCCTTCGTCGAGCCCGATCCGCGCATCGTCTGGGCTATCCCCCTCGGGGCCGTGCTGCTGTTCCTGCTGCGCGGCATCGGCGACTACATCGCCAACTATTTCCCGGGCTATGTCGGCCGGCAGATCATCAAGACCCTGCGGGCCGAACTGTTCGCGCACTACCTGCGGCTGCCGACGCGGCACCACGACACCGAGGCCTCCGGCGGCATGCTCTCGCGTCTGACCTACAACATCGAGCTTGTCGCCGAGGCGACCACCAATGCGGTCACCGTACTGATCCGCGACACGCTCACCATCGTGGCGCTGATCGGGCTGCTCTTCTGGTACAACTGGCGGCTCGCTGCTTTCGTGCTGGCGCTTGCGCCGCCGATTTCCTGGCTGATCCAGTACATCAACCGCTCGTTCCGCCGCTACAGTGCCCGCATCCAGGCCTCGATGGGCGATGTCACGCGGGTGGCCAAGGAAGCGCTGGACGCTCACAAGGTCATCAAGAGTTTCAACGCTGAAGCGCATCAGGAGTCGGTCTTCGCCGCAGCCAACGAGCGCAACCGGCACAGCAACATGCGGCTGATCGGCGCGCGCGCGCTCGCCAATCCGGTGGTGCAGGTCATTGCTTCGCTGGGTCTCGCCTGTGTGCTGTTCTTCTCCATCCGCCAGGTGTTCACGCGCGAGATGCGAGTCGACGAGTTCATGGCCTTCATGACCGCTCTGCTGCTGCTGACGGCACCGCTGCGCAGGCTGGTGCAGGTGTTCGGCCCGCTGCAGCAGGGCATCGCCGCGGGCGCCAGCGTCTTCGAGGTGCTCGACCTGCCGATCGAGGATGCGGGCGGCACGCGACCGCTGCTGCGGGCACGCGGCGAGATCGAGTTCCGCGATGTCGGATTTGCCTACCCCGGCTCATCCGCACCTGCGCTCGCCGGCGTCAGCTTCCGGGTAAGCCCGGGCCAGACGGTGGCGATCGTCGGCAAGTCGGGCAGCGGCAAGAGCACACTCGCGAACCTGCTGCCGCGCTTCATCGATCCCGATACCGGCAGCGTGCTGATCGACGGTGCCGACCTGCGCGAGTACCGGCGTGCCGATCTGCGTCGCCAGATCAGCCTCGTCAGCCAGGAGGTGGTGCTGTTCGACGACAGCATCCGTCGCAATATCGCGCTCGATCTCGCACCGGCCGATTCACCGGCGGTCGAAGCCGCGGCGCTGGCCGCGCACGTAACCGACTTCACCGCCGATCTGCCGCAGGGGCTCGATACCGGCGTGGGCGAGCGTGGCTCGCAGCTCTCCGGCGGCCAGCGGCAGCGGGTGTCGATCGCCCGCGCGCTGCTGAAGGATGCCCCCATTCTGGTGCTCGACGAAGCCACCAGCGCGCTCGACAACGAGTCGGAGCGGCGCATCCAGGCGGCCCTTGGGACACTGCGCGAGGGACGCACCACGCTGGTGATCGCACATCGGCTCTCGACCATCGAACAGGCAGACCTGATCGTCGTGCTGCATGAAGGGCGGATGGTCGAGTCCGGTACGCACGCGACGCTGCTGGCGCGTGAGGGCATCTACGCGCAGCTGCATCGCCTGCAGTTCGCGGCCTGATGGTGCGCGCACTCGCGGGCTGGCTCGAGGAGATCTGGTACGACGGCAGGGCCGGTGCTGCCCTGCTGGCGCCGCTCGCGGGGCTGTTCCGCTGTCTTGCGGCGCTGCGTCGCCACGCCTACCGCCGCGGCTGGTGCGCGGTTGTCCGCATGCGGGTGCCGGTGATCGTCATCGGCAATCTCTCTGTCGGCGGGACCGGCAAGAGCCCTCTGGTGGCCGCACTGGCCGCGCGCTTGCGCGACCGCGGCCTGCGCGTGGGGATTCTCACGCGCGGTTATGGCGCCGCCATCACCGCACCGCTTGCAGTCGGTCGCGATGCGCTGGCCGCGCGCGTCGGCGATGAGCCTGCGATGCTCGCGGCCGTGACCGGCGCGCAGGTCGTTGTGAGTCCCGATCGGGTAGCCGGCGCACGCCTGCTGGAGGATCTCGGCGTCGAGCTGATTCTCTGCGACGATGGACTTCAGCACTACGCGCTCGCGCGCGATCTCGAGATCGCGGTCATCGATGGGCTTCGCGGTCTCGGCAACGGTCGCCTGCTGCCAGCGGGTCCCTTGCGCGAGGGTCCTGCGCGGCTCGACGAGGTCGACTGGGTGGTGGTCAATGGCAGCGCACAGACGGCGCCGGCGCACTGGCGTGGCCGTCTTGGCACCCTCTGCATGGAACTCGTGCCGGAGGCGGCACGCGGCGTCGATGACCCGCGACGCTGGCGGCGCATCGAGGATTTTCGCGGCTCCGCGGTGCACGCCGTGGCCGGCATCGGCCATCCGGCGC
>JBILMF010000213.1:0-3408 GCA_044375655.1 Steroidobacteraceae bacterium
GGCGTGCCGGCGGCCAACGTGGGTTCGTCGGCCCTCGACAGCCCCGCGGGACAGTACAACTTCCTGCAGGGTGGCAATCCGGCTCTCCAGCCCGAGAGTTCCGACACCTACACCTTCGGCGTCATCTTCCAGCCTGAATTCGCGCCTGGCCTCGTGATGTCGGTCGACTGGTTCAACATCCGCGTCGAGGACACGGTGTCGACCTTCGGTGCCGAGAACACGCTGCGGGCCTGCTACAACAACAACGACGCGGCAGCCTGCTCGCGCATCCGCCGCAATCCGCTCGGCCAGCTGTGGCTCGGGACTGGCAATGTCGTTAACACCAACATCAACATCGGTGCGGTGGAGACGACGGGCATCGACCTGAATGCCAGCTATTCGGGGCTTTCGGTCGGCAGTGCCGGCGAGTTGAACTTCAACCTGACGGGAACCTACCTCCAGGAGCTGATCACCGAGCCGGGTCCAGGCCTCGCTCCGTATGACTGCGCCGGCTTCTTCGCCGGTTCCTGCGGCACGCCGAACCCGCAGTGGCGCCACCAGTTCCGCATGGGTTGGGAGACTCCGTGGAAGCTGAACATGGCGCTGACCTGGCGCTACTTCGATTCGGTAGAGCAGTTCCGTGCACCGCTCAACCGCATCGACCGGGTGCTTGGGTCGCAGAGCTACTTCGACCTCGTCGGTACGTACAACGTCACCGAAAAGGCGTCGATCGTGCTCGGCGTGAACAACATCCTCGATGCCGATCCGGACATCAACGGCTCGGTGGGTACGACCGGTAACGGCAATACGTACCCGCAGGTCTACGACGCTCTGGGTCGCTACATCTTCTCGCGGGTTCGCGTGAAGTTCTGACCGGCTGTCCGGCCGTACAGAAAGGCGGCGGTTCCTCTGGAGCCGCCGCCTTTTTCTTTGGTGCGCGGAGTTCCCGTCGGCCGTCGACCGCGACCTGATGCCGGCTCAGGCGTCGATGCCGGGTCTGATCCCCTGATAGGCGTCGGTCGCTGCGATCACTGCCGCGATGGCGGTGCGCTCCTCCGGAGAAAGATACGGACTCCAGAGGTCCGCGATCAGGATGGTCCGCAGTTCCTCGCTGCCGTTCCACGCCTCGTGTTCGATGGTGTCGTCGAAGACCCATGCCTCGCCGACGCGCCACTCGCGTGTCTCGCCGCCCACGCGGAAACCGCAGTCGGGCGGGACGATCAGCGGCAGATGGAGTAGCAGCCGGAAGTTCGCAACCCCCGTGTGCGGGGGAATCCGGGCGCCGGGCCGCAGCGCGGAGAAGAGCGCGGTGGGCGATCGTGCCTGCACGCTCGGCTGCGGCAACAGGTCCAGCGCCCCGCGCACCGCCGGCGCGCGCTGCAGGCGCTCGACGATCGGCAAGCCCTTCTCGAAGAAGTGGTACGCGGTCCATTTCGGGGAGTGGTTCAGCTCGCGCCACTGGTCCAACGGCAGATGCGGCTCGTAGCGGATGTACGGGGCGAAGCCGCCATTGTCCTCGCGCTGGATCCGCAGCAGGTCTTCGCGTATCGCATCCGTGCGTGATTCAAGCTCCTCCAGCCACGGGAACAGCCGCCGATCGTGGAACCAGATCGGTGGCAGACCCGGGTAGTAGTACTCCATGGGTTCCTGTTGATATCGCGGACGTACCCGCAAGGTGGTGTCGATGAAGGCCTCGAGACGCCGCCTTTCAACCGTCGTACAGGCATCGAAACTGTCGCAGCTGAACTCGCGGACATGTTTGCCGAGTTCCTGTGCGTGGCTGGCTGCCACGGCTCTGGCATGGCGGACCGCCTGCAGGGTCGTGGGGTCGAGATGCTCGTCCGGCGGCGCCTGCACCAGGGCTATGGCGTAGGCCGGGCCGGCAGCACGCAGCTGCCCGATACGTTCCAGCAGAGAGGCATGCATCAGCAGGGCGTGGAAATGCCGCGGCTCGATCTCGAGCGCGTGTCGAACTGCGGTGAATGCCGCGTCGAGCCGGTTGCGCTGCCGCTCGATGCCGGCGAGGTTAAGCCACGCGCCCGGATCGCGCGGTCGCAACCGACACAGCTCTTCGAAGGACCCCGCGGCCGCTGCAAGATCGCCCGCCGCCAGCGCAGCCCGTGCGGCAGCGCGGACAGCCTGGATCTCTTGGACATTGCCGGTCTGCGACATCGAACGGGACGCGGGAGTCTGGATACTGATGGTCGACGATATACTCCTCACCCGCCATTGGCGAGGACTGCGGGGCACGGCACCCCGCCGGGGTACCGGCTGACAACCAGCACGCGCGGCGGGCGCTGCAAGGGCGGAGGATCGACGCTTGACCATCACGGATGTCCACGCGGGCCTCGAGGCGCTGCGCCGCGGCGATGCCGCTGCCGCCCGTGATCACCTGCTGCGGGCGCTGGAGGGCGGGCAGGCCGGTGCGCAGGTGCTGCTGGCGATTGCCGAGGCCTGTCGAGGGCTCGCAGACGCCCGCGGCGCCGCGGCCGCACTCGATCGCCTGCTGCACGACGAACCGCGCAACCTGACGGCACTCGTGCAGCGTGGCGACCTGTATGCCGACGCGGGCGACAGTCGCGCCGCGGTGTCTTTCTACCAGACGGCCTTGCGGGTGGCGCCGCCAGCCAACCAACTCGCCGCGTCGATGGTGAGGGAGCTCGAGCGGGTCCGCGCGGCCTGCGAGCGCTATGCCCGCGAGTACTCCGAGTTTCTGCAGACGCAGCTGCGAAGACGGGGTTTCGATCCGGGCGCTTCGAGCCGTCGCTTCGCTGAGTCCCTCGATATCGTCCTTGGTCGGCGGCAGATCTTCGTGCAGCAGCCGCGGTACTACTACTTCCCTGGACTGCCGCAGATCCAGTTTTACGATCGCCGCCTGTTTCCCTGGTTTGCCAAGATCGAGGCGGCCACCGACGCCATCCGCGAGGAACTGCTCGCGGTGATGCAGGAGCCCGCGGCGTTCCGGCCATACGTCGAGTCGAGTCCCAACCGGCCGCGCAAGGAGGAGGCCGGCATGGTCGACAATCCCGACTGGAGCGCCTTCTATCTCTGGAAGAACGGCGAGCCGGTAGCGGAAAATGCCGCTTGCTGCCCGCGCACCCTCGAGGCCCTCGCCGATGCGCCGCTTGCGCTCACGCCGCACCGCTCGCCGTCGATCCTGTTCTCGTTGCTGCGGCCGGGCGCACGCATCCCGCCGCACAACGGCCTCGTGAACACGCGGTTGATCTGCCACCTGCCGCTCATCGTCCCGGGCCGCTGCGCATTCCGCGTCGGCAACGAGGTCCGCGAGTGGAAGGTCGGTGAGGCCTGGGCCTTCGACGACACCATCGAGCATGAGGCCGTCAACGACTCCACGGAAACCCGCGTGATCCTGCTGTTCGACGTCTGGCGTCCGGAACTCAGCGACGAGGAGCGCGGTCTCGTGAACGC
>JBILMF010000086.1:0-12852 GCA_044375655.1 Steroidobacteraceae bacterium
GAAAGCTGCTGCCTGCCGGGGAAACCGGGCTGGTCTATCTCGGCATCCGCGGCTTCCCGGACTTCACCTATCTCGGCCGCGCCGAGGAGCGCAAGGCCATCGAAAAAGACGGTCTGGTCACTTGCGGCGACATCGGGTGGCTCGACGAGGACGGCTATCTGTTCCTTTGCGACCGCGCCAAGGACATGGTGATCTCCGGCGGCGTCAACATCTACCCCGCCGAGATCGAGGGTGTGCTCGCCACCATGCCGGGAATACGCGACTGCGCGGTGTTCGGCATACCAGATCCGGAATTTGGCGAAAGTCTTTGCGCGCACGTCGAGCTGCAACCCGACTGCACGGTCACCGGCGACGACGTCCGCGCGTTCCTGCACGGCCGGGTCGCGAGCTACAAGATCCCGAAGACCGTTGTCATCGTCGAGGGCTTGCCCCGCGAGGATTCGGGCAAGATCTTCAAGCGCAAACTGCGCGAACCCTACTGGGCTGGCCTTAACCGGCGGATCTAGTCTTTGCGCCACCCGTCCGCAGATGCCCCCATTTATCGACCGACCGGCCGGCTTTTTATAACTGCAGGTCGGCGATTTCTAAACAACCCCGGAGGACCCATGACCCGACTCATCTCAACACTGCCCACGCTGGCCGTCGTGGCATGCACCGTGGCCATCAGCCCGTCGTACGCGGCCGATGAGTCGACCGCAACCGCCGCGGCGCTGGACGAAATCGTCGTCACTGCAAGAAAGCGCGAGGAGTCGGTACAGGACGTGCCTATCGCCATGAGCGTGCTGAGCGGTGACGCCCTGTCGTCGCAGGGCATCACGGACATCCGGACCTTCGCCACCCAGGTGCCCGGTCTCGTCTTCAGCAACCATGCGGACCTCAAGACTTCCGAGACATCGATCCGCGGCGTCCGCTCCGAGTCGCGCAGCGCCGGACAGGATCCCTCCGTTGGCTATTACCTCGATGAGGTTTACCTCGGCGGCGGTGTCGGTGCAGCCATCGATTATTTCGACCTGCAGCGTATCGAGGTACTGCGCGGGCCGCAGGGCGCGCTCTTCGGACGCAACACCATCGGTGGCGTCATCAGCCTGTCAACGCGTCGCCCAACCTTCGCGCCCGAGGGCTATGTCGAGGTCGGTGCGGGCAACTACGGATCAGTAGAGGCGCGCGCCGCAGTGTCCGGACCGCTCGTCGACGACCGCGTCGCCGGCCGGCTCGCAGTGAGCATCACCGACCGTGACGGCTACGCAAAAAACCTCTCGACCGGCCGCGACGTCGAGGACGCCGGTCGCAAGGCCGCGCGTGGATCGCTGCTGTTCAATGCCGGCGAGAGCACCGAGTTGCTCGCATCGTTTGACTACCTGCGCATCAAGCAGCGCTCCAACGCCCTCGAGACCTTTGCCTACTCCTCAGGCGCGGGCAACCTGCTCGCGAGGTTCATCGGCGGCTTCCCCGGCCCCAACCGTGACCCGTATGACCGGCGTGTCGTCGGCGATCTTGATCCAGTCGAGGACATGAAGGCCTATGGCGCAAACCTGCGGGCCACGGTCGACCTCGGCTCCATGACACTGGTGTCGATATCCGGTTACCGGGAGCACGAGTACTACGGCATCTACGACACCGAGCAGACCGACGCGCGTTGGACCTACTCCAGCAGCCCCGAGTCCGTCCGCCGCTTCAGCCAGGAAATCCGCCTCGCGTCGGCACCGGGCGAGAAGCTCGACTGGCTCGCCGGCCTGTACTACTACCGCCAACACACGATCAACGAATTCATTGGCAGCTTCGGCGTCGACGCACTGGGCGTGCTGCGACTGCCGGCCGGATTCTTCGTCAATTCCGTAGGCGACCAGGAGACGAAGAGCTACGCCGCCTTCGCCAATGCCACGTATCGGTTCTCGCCGTCGCTGAGCGCAACCCTCGGAGTTCGCTATACGCGCGACCAGAAGGACATCTCCTACGACCAGCGCGACCCCATCGGTGTAATCGGCGGCAGCCGGACGTTCACCTCCGAGAAGTCTTTCAACCGCGCGACTCCCAGCCTCTCGCTCAGTTTCACGCCGAATGAGTCATTGTTGATCTACGGGCTGGTCGCGAACGGCTTCAAGAGCGGCGGCTTCAACGACTTCATCGGTGACGCCACGGCTGTCGGCTTCGAGCCGGAGAAGCTCTGGAACTACGAGGTCGGGGCCAAAGCGGAACTTCTGGATCGTCGCCTGACGATGAACGCCTCGGCGTTCTTCATGCGCTGGTCTGATATTCAACTGCAGGCAGACAACCCGGCTACTCCGTTCTTCGACCCGGCAACCCGCAATGCCGGCGCGGCGGAATCGCGCGGACTTGAGCTCGAGGTTCGGTTCCGGCCCGTCGAGCGGCTCTCGCTGTCGGTGGCAGCTGCCAGCGTCGATGCGAAATTCACCGAAGGCTTCCTTCCGGACGGCCGGACACCGCTGCGGCAGATCCCCTACTCCCCGCAGTACACCGCGAACCTCGGCGCCGAGTATCGGCAGCCGCTGCCGGGTTCGACGCTCGATTTCGAATTCCGCATCGAGGGCCAGCTGACCGGCGTGGACTACCTCGATACGAGCAACATTCCGCAGAGCCGCGTTGATGCATGGCAGGAACTGAACGCCTGGCTGACTCTGGCGGAACGCGAGGATCGCTGGTCGGTGTCGTTGTGGGGACGAAACCTTACAGACGACACACGGCCGACGCGGTTTTTCAATGTCGCGACGAACCCGCTGGTGGGCCAGCAGCTGATCGCGCTGAACGCTCCTCGCACCTTCGGGATCCGTGCTCGCCTGCAGTTCTAAGGGAGGCGGGCTGCAGCTGTGACGCTGGTATCGCTCAGGACCTCCGCGAGAAACCCCGCCGTGTGACCGGCGGGGTTTCTGCAGCCCTGGAGGGGTTGATTACTTGATCGCTGCCTCGAGTCCCGGTGTGTGCTGCGCACCCACCGGCACCTTGGCCGAGGATTTCCTGACGGTGTCGCCGATCGGCTCGGCGCGACCGTTCAGGCAGTTGGCAAGGAAGTTCTCGGTCACCGCATTGAAGGCGATGTTGTTCTCGGGCCGCGCGAAGCCGTGGCCCTCGTCGGGGAACAGCACGTAGGTCACCGGGATGTTTTTGGCCTGCATGGCCGCGACGATCTGGTCGGACTCCGCCTGCTTCACGCGTGGGTCGTTGGCGCCCTGTCCGATCAGCAGCGGCCGCACGATGTTCCCCGCCTTGTAGAGCGGCGAGCGCTCCTTGAGCAGCGCGAGCCCTTCCGGCGTGTTCGGGTTGCCCATGCGCTGGTGGAACTGCTCGATGAGCGGCACCCAGTACGGCGGAATGGTCTGCAGCAGCGTCTCGAGGTTCGAGGGCCCGACGATATCCACGCCGCACGCGAAAGTCGTCGGCGTGAAGGTGAGCCCCACGAGCGTGGCGTAGCCGCCGTAGGAGCCGCCCATGATCGCCACCTTGTCGGCAGGCGCGACACCGCGCTTGACCGCCCAGTCGACGGCGTCGATCAGGTCGTCGTGCATCTTGCGGCCCCACTCGAGGTCACCCGCCGAGATGAAGGACTTGCCGAAGCCCGTCGAGCCACGGAAGTTCACGGCGAGTACCGCATAGCCGCGGTTGGCGAGCCACTGGTGGTAGGGGTTGAAGCCATATTCATCGCGGGCCCACGGACCGCCGTGCACGAACAGCACCATCGGCACAGGCGAGGCCGGCACGCCATCGCCGTCCGTGTCGCTGCCGGGCGGCAGCGTGAGGTAAGACGGCAGCGTCAGGCCATCGCGCGCCTTGATCTCGATCGGATACATCGCCTGCAAGGGCGCGCCGACAAGTTCCGGGCGCGACACGTAGAGCTGCTTGAGCGTCTTCGCGGTGCGGTCGTAGAGGTGCACAGACGAGGGCGCCGTCACCGGATCAACCGCGACCGTCCACAGCCGATCGTCGTCGGTGCGCGAGGTGACGCTGATGTTGCCCTTGAGCGCGTTGCGCAGCCACTCGAGGTCGGCGCCGATCTTCGGGTCGAGCGCGATCCACTCGTCGCGCAGATAGGTGACGGCATAGGCCTCGACCTCGCCCGTGCGCGGGTTGGACATCGCGCTGCTGATGTCGGCGCGCGGGTTCTCGCCGATCACGCGGGTGGCGCCGGAGGCGACGTCCTGCGCGACCAGCGCTGCGGTGTTGCGGCCGCGGCTGTCGATCCAGTAGAGCGTCTTGCCATCGACGGTGAAGCCCGCCGGCTGCGTAGTCAAAGAATCATCGAGTGTCGTCGAGGCGACGGGCGTGTCAGCCACTGTCGGACCCGTCGCGGAATTGCTGACACTGAAATAGTCCATGCCGCCCGCGGCATTCGGCCGCAGCGCGAGTCGCAGCGCGTGGTTGGCGTCGGCCACGAAGCCCGCGTAGCCGTCGGCGCGGATGACCTTGGTGAGCTTGCCGGTCTTGAGGTCGAGGCTGTGGATGTCGTGCCACTGCGGGTCGCGGTTGTTGAGGCCGACGAGGATGCGGTCCTTGACGAGCGGCGAAACGCTCACGATCTGCACGCGTGTCTTCTCGAACGGGGTGAGCGTGCGCTCGGCGCCGCTCTGCACGTCGATACCGTAGAGCAGGAAATTCTCATCGCCTGCCTTGTCCTGGATGTACATCACCATCGAGCTGTCGGGTGCCCAGAAGAGGACGCGCACCGGTCGGTCCTTGGAGGCGGTCAGCGGCTTGGCAGCGTCGAGTTTGTCGATGGGCGCGACCCAGATGTTCAGCACGCCGTCGCGCGGTGCGAGCCAGGCAAGGTGTTTGCCGTCCGGCGACAGCGATGCCCCGGCGCGGCTCGGGTTGCCGAACAGCTTGGCGCGCTCGATGAGCGGCACGGCCGGCGCGGCCGCAACCGCCGCGGACGACAGACCCGTCGCAGCGGTGACGGCCATGAGGATTCCGGCCAAAATTACGTTGCGTTTACTCACGGTTGATCTCCTCGTGGTAGATATAGTGTTATATTTAGCCATAACACCAACACGGCAGGCAAGCTAAGATGTCCATTAAACCCGTTTTCCTGGTTCTCGCGCTGCTGGCGCTGAGCGGCGTCGCCCACGCGCAATCCACCGAGGCCGAGTTCCTGACGCTGCTGAAACAGCGCGACGCCGCCGCCGTCGAGGCACTGGCGCGCCAGCGCCTGCAGGCCGTGCCCACCGACGATGTGGCTCTCTGGGCCTGGGGGCGTGTTGTAGCCGGCGACCCGGCCAAGCGCGCCGAAGTGTTGCCGCGGGTTGAAGCCTGCGTGGCGGCGCGGCCGCAGTCGGCTCGCTGCCATCATGTGCTCGCCGGCCTCTACAGCGCGATGGCCATGTCGGGCGGTATCAGCGACGGCCTGAAGCTGGCCGGCAAGATCAAGGACCATCTGGTTCAGGCCGTGAAGCTGGACCCGAATCACTTCGCCATGCGCTGGGAGCTCTCGCAGTACTACCTGCAGGCTCCCGGCATCGTGGGCGGCAGCGTGCGCAAGGCGCGCGAACTGGCGCGCGAATACGCGAGCATCGACCCCGCACGCAGCCGCCTGCTGATGGCCGCGGTGCACACCTACGAAGAGGAATGGTCCGAAGCCGCCGCCGAGTTGAGCGCCGTGCAGGCCGGTCGCGATGCCCTGTTGCTCGAAGATTTGAACGACGTTTGGGTCAGCCTGGGTTTTGCGCAGCTGCAGGCCGAGAAGTGGGAGCCTGCCGCCAAGGCGTTCCGTCAGGTGCTGGCCACGGACGCTGATCACGCCATGGCGCACTTCGGGCTGGGTCGTTGCCTCCTCGCCCAAAACCGGTACAGCGAGGCGATCGCCGCGATGGAGCGCGCCGGCCAGCTCAACCCCAAGCTCAACGTGCATTACCGCATCGGCATCGCCTACCAAAGCAAGGGCGATGCGCCCAAGGCGATCGCCGCTTTCCAGCAGGCCTTGCGTCTGCCCCTGAATGGCAAGTCTGCTGATGATGTGCGGCGACGCCTGAAACAACTCGGCGTTCGGTGAACGGGCGCTGAATCCACGGGTTTGTTCAGGGCTTAGGGGGGCCCGCCTTGCGCCAGTGATGACTATACGCGCGGTATGCTGTAACGCTTCTGCCTCCCCCGACGAATGACCTCTCGACCGCACCCGGACCTCCCGCCCGTGACACCCGATGCCTTCGAGCAGACGCTCGCCCCGCTCTGGCTGCGCGCCCAGTCGGGTGACGAGGCCGCCTACCGTGAGGCGCTGCACCTGATGGCGGGACGGGTGCGCGGATTCCTGCGCCGCCGGGCGGTGGAGCCGGCGGACGACCTTGAGGATCTGGTGCAGGAGGTGTTGTTGGCGGTGCATCTGCAGCGCGGGACGCATATCGACGGTCTGCCGGTGAGTCCGTGGCTGCTCGGCATCGCGCGCTACAAGTGGGTCGATCACTGGCGTCGCCGCGGTCGGCAGGTCACGGTCACGGACGATCCGGACGCGCTCGACCAAGTGGCCGCCCTCGACGAGGGCGAGGCGACGGCGGCGCGACGCGATGTGGGGCAGCTACTCGAGCGCTTGCCCGCCGCACAACGGCGCGCCATCGAGCTGCTCAAGTTGGAGGGGCTGACGGCACCGCAGGCGGCGCGCGCGACGGGTGTCTCGGAGTCGGCCATCAAGGTGCAGGCGCATCGGGGTCTCAAGCGCTTGGCGGCGATGATGCGAGGTGGACATGAAGACTGACGATCTCATCGAGATACTGGCACGGCAGGCGGGCGCGGCGCCGCGGCAACCGGTGGTGCGCACGCTCGCTGCGGCGCTGGTCGCGGGGGCGCTGCTGAGCCTCGCGCTGGTCGGGGCGCTGAAGACGCCCGTACCTGCGGCGTTCTGGCTCACGCTCGCGCCCTGGGTCAAGCTTTTCTACGGCGCGGCGCTCGCTGCGACGGCGCTTTGGTGGGTCGGGCGCTCGGCACGGCCGGGCGCAGTGCAACGCCCCGCGCGGATCGCGGTGCTGACGGTGCTGACGGCGATGCTGTCGCTCGCGGTGCTGGTCTGGATCGGCACGCCGGCGCCGGAGCGTCTGGCGACCCTGGTGGGCACCGACCCGCTCGGCTGCATCCGCAATGTAGCGCTGTCGGCGCTACCGGTGGCGGCGGCCTTGTGCATCGCGCTGCGGCGCTTGGCGCCGACGCAGCTGCGCAGCGCGGGGGCCGCCGCGGGGCTCGCCGCCGGGGCGATCGGCAGCGTCGTCTATTCCTTGACCTGCACCGAGACGGGCATCCCCTTCACGGCGGTCTGGTACACGGCGGGCATGATCGTCGTGGCGGGCCTCGGCGCCCTGCTCGGTCCGCGGCTGCTGCGCTGGTGAGCGCAGCGGCTCTGGTCATCGGAGGGCCTTTTCCCGGGGTGCTGTAACGATTCGCGGAACGCCGACGAATGGAGGGGTGTGTGTCCTTCCCCCTACGGAGTCCCTCCCATGCGTTCCATTCCCGCCCCTCTGTCCACCCTCGCCCGCGCCGCGCTCCTCGCCGGTCTCCTCGGCGCGAGCTCGTTCGCGCAGGCTCTGGAGATCAAGCCCTTCAGCGCCGCAGCATTGGCGAGCGCCCAGAAGGCCGGCCAGCCGGTCGCGGTGCACTTCCATGCCGAGTGGTGCCCGACCTGCCGCAAGCAATCGGCCGTCCTCACGGAGTTGAAGGCCGACAAGTCGCTCGAGACCGTCACGGTGCTGGTCGCCGACTACGATGCCGAGCGCGAACTTCGCAAGACGCTCAAGGTGCGCACCCAATCGACCCTCGTGGTCTACAAGGGCGCTACGGAGCGAGCACGCGTGGCCGGTGAGACCGACAGCGCGCAGCTCGCGGCAACGTTGCGCAGCGCGCTCTGACGACCCCATCCCGCCATGCCCGTCAGCCTGACTCATGCCGGCCTTAGCCTCACCGCCGGCAGCCTCACCACCCTGAGCCCTTGCGTCTTCCCCCTCCTGCCGCTCGTGCTCGGAGGTGCGCTGCAGGGTCACAGGCTCGCGCCGGTGGCGCTCGGGCTCGGCATGGCGGGATCATTCGCCCTGATCGGCGTCGCGCTCGGCGCCGTCGGTCCCACACTAGGCATCGACGGCGATCATGTACGGGTGTTCGGCGCCTGGCTGCTGGTCGCGATGGCGGTCGCCATGCTCATCCCGGCGTGGAATACGAGCTTCACCCGCCTGCTCTCGCCGATCGCCGATCACGCCGGTGCGGTGGCCAGCCGGCTCAACGGCGGCTCGCTCGAGAGTGCCTTCGCGCTCGGCGCGGTGCTCGGCCTCGTGTGGAGCCCTTGCTCCGGCCCGCTGCTTGCGAGCGCCCTCACGCTCGTAGCGAGCGAGGGCGGTGCCGCACGCGGCGGCCTCATCCTCGGCTTGTTCGGCATCGGTGCGGCGCTGCCTCTGGTCGCGGTCGCCTATGCCTCCCGTGCAGGGTTCCTGCGCGCACGGGACCGGGTGATGGCGCACATCGAGACGATCAAGCGCGGCTTCGCAGCGCTGCTCGGCCTGATGGGCGTCGCGATCCTCGCCGGCTGGGACAAGGCGCTCGAGGCGCGCATCGTCACCTGGCTGCCGACTTCATGGGTCGACCTGACCGTGATGTTCTGACGGCGGGGATCACCTGGGTGAGCGCGCCCGCGGCGTCGATGCGCCGCCGCATCCACTGCTGTAGTCTTGCACGCGCAGCGACAAAAGCGCTCGTTGGCATTGCGGCCGAAGAACCTCAAGGAAAGGAACAGGTCAGACTCGGCTCCTTTGACGATCTGATGAGCGAACTTTCTCCCGGCACCGCGTCAGCTGTAGAGTCTGTTATGAGGAAGCTGCGCGAGATCATCCTCGATGACTTTCCGGAACCCGTCGAAGTCGTTCGCTTGGGAGATGGTGCCGCCTCCTACGGAACCGGCCCCGCAGTGCGTTGAGGTACATATTGCGGTTGGCTGAGGTATCACAATCGGTACGTGGCACGCGACAGCGGACACGCATCAGCCAAGCACCTCACAGCGAGTCCCGCGTCAAGGTTGGGGCAGGGCAGTTGTGCGCCTTGCCGTGTCGTTCCATCTCTGGCAGCGTTAGGCCTCATGGACAGCTCTTCGATTACTCAGCACATCACCCACGCATTTGCTGACATCCATCCGGTATCGGCATGGGGTGAGACTTTGTTCTTCTACAACCCCGGCCGCAGGCTCCCGCGTGGAATCTACTTTGCCACGCTCAAAGATAACGACGATGACAATGACCGCGCGTCCAACTTGCAGCGCCCGGACGTGTTCCGCTTAAACATCGGCATCAGCAAGCTCACCTATCGCTCGCTGTTCGGGCCACAGCCAGCGCGGCCCACCGCTTCGCGGCGCGGATTAATTCAGACGTAAGGCATTCACAGTTATGAGCAAACGTATCCTTGTAATCCTTGGCCACCCTGCAAACGAAAGCTTCTGCTCCGCACTCGCGGATTCATACGTCGAGGGAGCCAAAGCAGCCGGAAATGAGGTTCAAACACTTCCCCTTGGCAATCTGTCTTTTGACCCAGTGCTCCACAACGCCTATGGCACGATTCAGGAACTCGAACCTGACTTGGTGGCCGCGCGGGCGACGATTACTTGGGCACAACACTTAGTTTTCGTATATCCCATCTGGTGGGGTGCAATGCCTGCTTTGCTCAAGGGGTTTATCGACCGCGTTTTCTTGCCGGGCTTTGCATTCAAATACCGCGAAGGTTCTCGTTTCTGGGATCGCCTGCTTTCGGGACGCTCAGCGCACCTTCTCGTCACAATGGACACCCCGCCTTGGTATTTCCGCTGGGTATATCGGATGCCGGGCCACAATCAAATGAAACGCACCATTCTTGAATTCAGCGGCATAAAGCCCGTGACCGTTTCAAGCTTTGGCCCCATAAAAGACAGCCAACTGCAAAAACGCGAAAAGTGGCTTGCCCAAGCTAATGCATATGGCCGCCACGCCTAACGTGGCGATCGAGAGGGGCGCTCCAAACTCTCCTTCCCAATCACTGTTTCCCGACCCATCACGACCTCCTACGTTGCGTGATGGGTGGGGAAAATTGGATTACCGATAACACGGGTCAGCTCAGGCGTCGCGGAACCCGCGCGTTTCTTTTGCTTTGAAGCCATTCCCGCCAATCTCATTAGTCGTTCCTGAACATTTCGCTTTCACGTCGGTTTCTTTCTGATTTCGCGGTTCCGACGTCCCCCCACTTCTGAGCAGCGTTTCGACCTAGAGCCCGAGGCCGCTCGCCCCGGCCGACAGGATTTGACTGTCCGTGAACGTCGATCGCTTCATGTGGAAGTTCCTACAACGAGAAAATTCCACTGCTCAATCCGCGACCCCTATGGGGGGATTACCGAGTCGCCCGGCAGCAGCAATCAGGGCGCCGCTCACAACAAGTCACCTACATGAGGCCTGCAAAGGTTTGGAACGGCATCGAGTAGCGATTCGCGGCAAGAACGGCCTTGAATCCATCAGCCTGGGCAACCGGTATGTGTCCTTTACGGATGGCCTCAAGTAGAAGCCCTTCGGTTCGCACGATCCGCTCCTCGCCAATCAGTTCCATGGCCCGCCGTCGAAAGCGCTTCTTCTCGTCCGAGGCAATGTGACATTCTCTCGTGGCGGCGAGAGCGAGGCAGGCCGCTTCACCCATTCCCATCACGTCGCGCAATTCGGCAAACAGTTGGAGCGATTCCATTGTGTCGACGACCACCTGTTCGAGATAGCCTCCTGCCAGCGCTCCCGCGAGGGCTTCCCGCTGGTCTGGCTCCGTAATCTCGTTCGCCACTTCGGCGGGAACGAGGAACCGATAGCCGTCCAGTTGACCGAGAAGCGGCAACTGACCAATCCGAATCAGATTGATGAGCACGTTCGCGTCGGTGACGACGACGACTGTCTCGGCGTTTATAGCCATTGAATACGCTCGCGCCGCGGTGCGTCAATCCAGCTTCGCCGAAGCGAGCGCATCCCCGAGTTCGTTCCGACCCAAGTGAACCATCGTCGCGAGCTCAGCAAGCTTGCTGCGCGTGATGTCCTCGCGGCGATAGGCTTCTAGGGCGAGCGCGAGGAATCGTCGACGGAAGTCCTCGCGCGACGTGTCTTCCTTCGGCACTTCGGGCGCCGAGAGGAAAGTTGCGATCGCCTGACCTGCTCCACTGTCTTCCTCGGCCTTGAGGCGTTGGAACTCGCGCTCGTCGATCAGCCCCAGGTTCTTCATGCGATACAACGCCGAGATTCGGCTCGCCCCGAAATGGTGTGCGAGCAAAGCTACGTCGTAGAGTTGAATGTCCTGAGATCCTGGTGCAGCACGTTGCTCGACCTGCACTGCCTCGGCCTCGTCGAACACGGCGATCTGGGCGCGACTTGCGCCGCCCTTGCCGAACGCAACGACAAACTGCTCCACACCCTCCGCCGGCATGAGGAAGTCCGCGGCGAAGGCGTTCGCCCGAACCTCCAGGAGATCCGATCGGTTCTCCGCGCGGCTGATGGCGCCGGCTCGACCTCGATCCAAGAGGACGTGGCCGTACTCGTGCGCAAGGGAGAAGCGTTGTCGAACGGCCGCGTGCTTGGCGTTGATGACCACGAACACGCCGATCATGCTGTCGACGAGCGTCAACCCCGAGATGTTTTCGGGGAGCGCGACGGCGCCGGTCCGCACTCCCTGCGCCTCCAGCAGATCGCTCAAGTCACCGATCGGCGCTGCGCCGAGCCCCAGCCTCTGCCGCTCTTCCGCAGCCACCTTCTGCCCCTGCTGGATGGCATCCCAGCGCGATCTGGGGGCCGGGAGTTCGTACGACGCGGTGAGGAGCTGAACGCGGTCGATACCTAGCAGGCGCTCGAGATTGGTGAGTTCGTGGCCGAGCGCCAGGCTGTCCTGCAACGCCTTTAGCAGGTCAGCCTGCTCTGCGAGTTCGGCGTCAGAACGAAACAGCGCGGCGAGGGCGTCCCGCTCCACAAAGGACTCAGCAAAGAAGGATTTGATGTCGCGGCCCACGGCGTGGGCAATTCGGTCCAGCTCTAGGCTGGAGACCGACCGCGACCCGGACTCGATCTGACCCACCGCGACACGGTTCAGATCGGCGAACTCGCCCAACTGCTCCTGCGTAAGACCGCAGGTTTCCCGGGCGGACCGTATCCGCCGCCCCAGTTCCTCTCGGGTCAGTCCCATGCGCACCCCCACTTGGCTTGCCTGATGATGGCTTTTATTGCTACATGTGTCAACGAATGGATTTTCGAGAACGATATTATGACATAGAGACAGCGGCCCGTCGGCATCATTGCCAGTCCTATCACCGGGCGGCCCCGCTGATCGGGCGATGAACGTTTTGGAGGTAACCGCCCGGGCGTTCCTGGGTGAGTGGAGAGGCTCGCTCGTTTGCAATGACTACCAAGGCTATGACGCGCTGTTCCGCGAGGGCGTGACCGAAGTCGGCTGCATGGCGCATGCGAGGCGCAGGATCTTGGCCTGGATACCGAGAGACGACGTGCACTGCGCCAACTGAAGGCGCGCCCGATCGCCGATCAGCTGCAGACATGGCTCGAGCGCCAACTCACCCAGGTCCCGGAGGGCTCGGCGACCGCGAAGGCCATCCTATACAGTCTGCGCCGCTGGTCAGCGCTGACGCGTTATCTCGATGACGGCACGCTGCCCATCGATAACAACTGGGTCGAGAACCGCATCCGCCCCATCGCGCTCGGTCGCAACAACTGGCTCTTTGCAGGCTCCGCTCGCGCAGGACGCCGCGCCGCCGTCGTGATGAGTCTGACGCAGAGTGCGCGACTCAATGGCCATGATCCCTACGCCTATCTGCGCGATGTGCTCGAGCGGCTGCCACTCACACCCGCCCATCGTCTCGAAGAGTTACTGCCTCACTGCTGGAAA
>JBILMF010000087.1:0-12845 GCA_044375655.1 Steroidobacteraceae bacterium
AGCCCGAGGATCTCCTCCTTCGTGAACTCCTGCTCGATGCGGTAGGTGAGGAACATCTCCTGCGCCTTGCGCCGCCAGGTGCGATCCTGGGTGAGGAACAGGTTGCGCGCGGTCTGCTGCGTGATGGTGCTTGCCCCCTGCAGCCGCGATCCCGGCAGCAGGTTGACGGCCAGCGACCGCAGGATGCCCTCGTAGTCGAAACCCGAGTGCTCGAAGAAGCGGTCGTCCTCGGCGGCGATGAATGCTTGCCGCACCATCGGCGGGATCTGCTCGAAGGTGACCGGGATGCGCCGCTGCTCGCCGATCTGCGCGATCACCTGGCCGTCGCGCGAGTAGACGCGCAGCGGTACCTGCAGCTCGATCTGGCGCATTGCCTCGACGGTCGGCAGCGATGGTTGCAGGTAGAGGTAGGCGCCGCAGATCAGCGCCACGATCGCCAGTGCGCCGATCGCGAGCGCCGCCAGGCCCAGAAACGCGATTTTCGGCAGGAGACGGGTCACGACCGCAGCATGTTACCGGAATGGCGGCGCGCGATGCCGGGCGGCCTTCGGTTAGGCTTGCGGCCAAACATGGACCAAGCGACGAACATCATCCTCGTCGGGCCGATGGGCTCCGGCAAATCCGCCGTGGGTCGGCAGCTCGCCCGCGAGCTGCGACGCGCTTTCGTCGACTCTGACACCGAGATCGAGCGCCGCACCGGTGCCGATATCCCGCTCATCTTCGAGAAGGAGGGTGAGGCCGGCTTCAGGCTCCGCGAGCGCGAGGTGATCGGCGAATTGGCGGGCCGTGCGGGCATCGTGCTCTCCACGGGCGGCGGCGCGGTGCTGCTCGAGGAAAACCGGCGGCTGCTGCGCGACAGCGGTGTCGTCGTCTATCTCGAAACCTCCGTTGCCCAGCAGGTCGCGCGCGTCCGCGACGGCGAGCATCGTCCGCTGCTTGCCGGCGCGGACGACATGGCGGCGCGACTCGACGGGTTGCTGACGCAGCGGGCACCGCTCTACCGCGAGGTTGCGACCATCACGGTCTGCACCGACGGCCGGCGCGTGCGCGAAGTGGTGGACGAAATCGTCCGGCTGCTGCCGCAGGACTGAACCGCGGACCCGCCGCCGGCGCGCGCGTATACTTTGCCGCGCCATGATCCCGCCGCTTTCCCTGACGGTGCCGCTCGGGCCGCGCTCCTACCCGATCCACATCGGCGAGGGCCTGTTGCAGGATGCCGCATGGCTTGGGGCTTTGCTGCCTGCCCGCAAGGTCGCCGTGGTCAGCAACGAGATCGTCGCGCCGCTCTATGCGCCGTTGATCCACGCCGCGCGTGGCGGCGCCGAGACGCACGACATCGTGTTGCCCGACGGCGAGTCCTGCAAGACGCTGGCGACGGTCTCGCGCATCTTCGACGCGCTGCTCGAGCGCCGCTTTGCACGCGACGATCTGATAGTCGCGCTCGGTGGCGGCGTGATCGGCGACATGGCCGGGTTCGCAGCCGCCTGCTACCAGCGCGGCATCGGTTTCGTGCAGGTGCCGACCACGCTGCTTGCGCAGGTGGATTCCTCGGTGGGCGGCAAGACCGGCGTCAACCATCCGCTCGGCAAAAACATGATCGGCGCCTTCCACCAGCCGGCCGCCGTGATCGCCGACATCGCGACGCTGCGCAGCCTGCCGCCCCGCGAACTGCGCGCCGGCCTTGCCGAGGTGGTGAAGTACGGCTTGCTCGGCGATGCTGATTTCTTTGCATGGCTGGAGGCGAACGCCGCAGGGCTGCTGGCGCTCGATGCCGCCGCACTGATGCACGCCGTCCATCATTCCTGCGCCGCCAAGGCCGCCATCGTCGGTCGCGACGAGCACGAGCAGGGCGAGCGGGCGCTGCTCAACCTCGGGCATACCTTCGGCCACGCCATCGAGAGCCTTACGGGCTATTCGCGCTGGCTGCATGGCGAGGCGGTAGCCGCCGGCATGATGATGGCGGCCTCCATGTCCGAGCGCTGCGGCTGGATGGCTGCAACCGATGTGGCGCGGCTCGAGACGCTGTTGCAGCGCCTCGGACTGCCCGTGGAGATCCGCGGCGAGGTGTCGCCGGCCGCCGCGCTCGACGCGATCGCCCTCGACAAGAAGGTCAAGGCGGGTCGCGTGCGTCTGGTGCTGCTGCGCGGCATCGGCCGCGCCTTCGTCTGCGGCGACTATCCCGATGCCACGCTGGCGGCGACGCTGCAGGCGCATCTGGCATGAGCGACGCGGACGACACCACGCTGCAGCCGTACGCCGAGGGTCTCGCGCCCTGGGCTGCGCACGACGCGCGCTCGCGCGGCCGGCGCCATCCCGAGCCGCCGCCGCAGCTGCGCGGCGAGTTCCAGCGCGACCGGGACCGGATCGTGCACTCCAACGCTTTCCGCCGGCTGGTCTACAAGACGCAGGTGTTCGTCAACCACGAGGGTGATCTCTACCGCACCCGGCTGACGCACTCGATGGAGGTCGCGCAGATCGCCCGCACCATCGCCCGCGCGCTAGGTTTGCACGAGACGCTGACCGAGGCGATCTGCCTCGCGCACGATCTGGGGCACACGCCGTTTGGACACGCCGGTCAGGATGCGCTCAACGACTGCATGCGCGAGTTCGGTGGTTTCGAACACAACCTGCAGTCGCTGCGCGTGGTCGACCTGCTGGAGGAGCGTTACGCGGACTTCCCCGGCCTGAACCTGACCTTCGAGACGCGCGAGGGGATACTCAAGCACTGTTCCGTCGCCAACGCGCGGCAACTCGGCGACGTCGGCGAGCGCTTTATCGAGCGGCGGCAGCCCGGACTCGAAGCGCAGCTCGCCAATCTTGCCGATGCCATCGCCTACAACAATCACGACGTCGACGACGGTCTGCGTGCCGGACTGATCGACATCGACGCGCTGCGCGGCAGCGCGCTGTTCGGCCGCGAACATACGGCGGTCATGACCCGCCATCCGCAACTTGCGGGGCGCCGCGTGATCCATGAAACCATCCGACGGATGATCAATCGGGTGGTACTGGACGTGGTGACCACTAGCCGCGAGCGCATACTCGCCGCGGCCGTGGAGGACATCGACGCCGTGCGCCGCCAGCAGTCGCCGCTGATTGCGATGAGCGACGCCGTGTACGCCGAGCACATCGAGCTCAAGCGATTCCTCAACGCCAACCTCTACCGCCACCACCGCGTGCTCGGCATGACGGACAAGGCCCGCAAGGTGTTGCGCGAGCTGTTCGAGGCGCTGATGCGCGACATCGATCTGCTGCCGCGCGAGCATCGCGATGCGGCAGCCGCCGCCGAGGCGGCGAGCGGCCGGGCTGGCCGGGCGCGGGTGGTTGCCGACTACGTCGCCGGCATGACCGACCGCTACGCCATGGGAGAGCATCGGCGCCTTTTCAGCGCCGAAGATCCGCTCTAGCGGTCACCGCCGGCCCGCGCCGGCCGCGAGTTACAGGTCTTTTGCCTCGTCGCGCAGCGCGCGGCGCAGGATCTTGCCGACATTGGTCTTCGGCAGTTCCTGGCGGAAGTAAATGTGGCGCGGCACCTTGTAGCCGGTGAGCTCGGCCCGGCAGTGGTCGATCACGTCCTGCTCGGTGAGCTGCGGATCCTTGCGGACCACGAACAGCGCCACCGTCTCGCCGGAGTGCTCGTCGGGCTTGGCGACCGCCGCCGCTTCGAGGACACCCGGGTGCGTGACCGCCACGCTCTCGACCTCGTTCGGATAGACGTTGAAGCCGGACACGTTGATCATGTCCTTCTTGCGGTCCTCGATGTAGACGAAGCCCTGCTCGTCCATGCGACCGATGTCTCCGGTGCGCAGCCAGCCGTCGGGCAGCATCACCTTGGCGGTCTCTTCGGGGCGGTTGTAGTAGCCCTTCATGACCTGCGGTCCGCGCACGCAGATCTCGCCCGACTGGCCGATCGGCAGCATGTTGCCGGCGTCATCGACGATGGCGATCTCGGTGGAGGAGATTGGCAGACCGATCGAGTCGTTGAAGTCGAGGTGGATCGGGTTGATGCAGGCCGCCGGCGAGGTCTCCGTGAGTCCCCAGGCCTGGGTGAGGATGCAGCCGGTGACCTGTTTCCAGCGCTCCGCGACGGCGCGCTGCACCGCCATGCCGCCGCCCAGCGTGCAGCGCAGCTTGCTGAAGTCCACCTGCTCGAAGCCTGGCGTGTGCAGCAGCGCGTTGAACAGCGTGTTGACGCCGGAGATGTAGGTGAAGCGGTATTTTTTGAGCTCGGCGACGAAACCCGGGAAATCCCGCGGGTTGGTGATGAGGATGTTGGTCCAGCCAAGACGCAGGAAGAGGATGCAGTTCGCGGTGAGCGCGAAGATGTGGTAGAGCGGCAGCGCGGTGATGGCGATGCCGACCTCGTCGCGCGGCAGCACCGGCTCGGTCCAGGCCATGGACTGCAGCACGTTCGCCACCATGTTGCCGTGGCTCAGCATCGCGCCCTTGGAGACCCCGGTGGTCCCACCCGTGTACTGCAGGAACGCGAGGTCGTCGTGGCCGAGTTTCGGCTTGTCCAGCGCCAGGCTGCGGCCCTCGCGCAGCACCGCGGCGAAGCGCCGGGCGCCGGGCAGCTGCCAGGGCGGTACGGCCTTGCGCACGCGGCGTACCACCAGATCGACGATGTTGCCCTTGGGAAAGCCGAGCAGTTCACCGACGCTGGTGACGATCACCGTACGCACGCGGGTGTGCGCGATGACCTCCTGCAGCACGTGCGCGAAGTTCTCGAGGATGACGATGGTCTCGGCACCGGAATCGTTGAGCTGGTGCTCGAGCTCGCGCGCGGTGTAGAGCGGATTGGTGTTGACCACGGTGCCGCCGGCGCGCAGCACGCCGAACAGGGCGATCGGGTACTGCAGGACGTTCGGCAGCATGATGGCCACGCGGTCGCCGCGCTTCAGTCCGGTGTGCTGCTGCAACCATGCGCCGAAGGCCTGCGATTGGCGATCGAGATCGCCGTAGGTGATGGAGCGGCCCATCTGCACGTAGGCAGTGCGCGCCGCGAACTCGGCGAAGCTGGCGTCGGCCATGTGCGCGAGCGACGGATAGCGCGCCGGGTCGATCTCTGCCGGGACACCGGCGGGGTAGGCGGGGAGCCATATTTTTTGGATCATGCGCCGACTCTAAACGACAGCGCGGCAGTCGCTCAACGGCAGTCGCTCAACGTTTGAGCATCGGCGCGAGAATCGGCCAGACGGTGTCCAGCATGACCGGCTGCGCCCGTGCCGTCGGGTGTATGCCGTCGGCCTGCATCATGCCCGGCTGCAGGGCGATGCGCTCGAGAAAGAAGGGCTCGAAAGGCAGCCGGTGGCGGCGCGCGAGGTCGCGAAAGATCTGCTCGAAGCCCGCCGAGTAACGCGGTCCGTAATTGGGAGGGATCTTCATGCCGAGCAGCAGCACCCTGGCGCCGGCAGCCCGTGATGCTTCGATCATCCGCTCGAGGTTGCGCCGCGAAGTGTCGAGAGGCAGGGCGCGCAGCCCGTCGTTGCCGCCGAGTTCGAGGATGACGATGTCCGGCCGATGCAGGGCGAGTGCGCGCGGCAGGCGGGCGAGCCCGCCGGTGGTGGTCTCGCCGGTGACGCTGGCATTGACGACCCGGTACCCGTACCCTTGCGCCTTCAGGCGTGCCTGCAGCAGGGCTACCCAGCCCTCGCCGCTGGCGAGTCCGTAACCCGCGCTGATGCTGTCCCCGAGGACCAGGATGGTCGGGAACTTGTCGCGCGCCGTGCTGCCGAAAGCCCACGCGGGCAGCAGCGCCGCCAGCAACGCCAAGACGAAGGAACGTTTCGTGACCAAAGATATCGTCCTCGAGGCCCGCGATCTCTGCAAACAGGTTAGCAGTCCGGAAGGCACGCTGGCCATCGTGCAGCAGGTCACCTTCCAGGTTCGCGCCGGAGAGTCGGCGGCGATCGTCGGTGCCTCCGGCGCGGGCAAGTCCACCCTGCTCGCCCTGCTGGCCGGCCTCGACACGCCGACCTCGGGCACGGTGCTGCTCGACGGCGTCGACCTGACTGCGCTCGACGAGGACGGCCGGGCACGGCTGCGCGCCGAGCGCGTCGGCTTCGTCTTCCAGTCCTTCCATCTGGTGCCATCGCTGACCGCCCTCGAGAACGTCATGTTGCCGCTCGAACTGGCCGGCAGGCGCGATGCGCGGTCCGGGGCGCGTGATGCGCTGGAGCGGGTCGGTCTGGGCGGGCGTGTCGGCCACTACCCGCGCCAGTTGTCCGGCGGCGAACAGCAGCGCGTGGCCATCGCCCGCGCCTTCGTGACCCGCCCGGCGGTGCTGTTCGCCGATGAGCCGACCGGCAATCTCGACACCACGACCGGCGGCCGCATCGCCGATCTGCTGTTCGATCTGAACGCCAACTCGCAGACCACGCTGGTGCTGGTCACGCACGATCGCACGCTGGCGGCGCGCTGCGGCCGCATCTGGATCATGGAGGCCGGGCGTCTCGCCCCGGGCTGACCACATGCTGCGCCGCGCCTCCGTCCTCGGTCTGCGTCTGCTCGCCCGCGAGTGGAAGTCGGGTGAACTCGGCATCCTGCTGGTCGCGTTGACCGTAGCCGTCGGCGCGCTCACTGGCGTCGGTTTTCTCGTCAACCGCATCAGCCAGTCGGTGGCGCTGCAGGCCAACGAGGTGCTGGCCGCCGACCTGCGCCTGGAGGCCGGTTCAGCCGCGCCCGCCGAGTCCTATGCCGCCGAAGCTCGGGCACGTGGCCTGCGCACGGCGCGCACGACCTCTG
Organism: Steroidobacteraceae bacterium; assembly: GCA_044375655.1. Lineage (GTDB taxonomy): Bacteria > Pseudomonadota > Gammaproteobacteria > Steroidobacterales > Steroidobacteraceae > UBA964. Next base: position 6,745 of record JBILMF010000087.1, read on the forward strand.
TGCTGAGCGTGGTGTTTCGCGAAGACCTCAACCAGCTCGCCAACCTGCGCGCTGTAGGCGAGGGCTATCCGCTGCGCGGCACCGTGGGCGTCTCCGGCGAGGCTTTCGGCACGCCGGTGCCGGTGCCGCGTGGTCCGGCCCGCGGCGAGGTTTGGCCCGACTCCAAACTGCTGGCGGCCCTCGATACCCGCGTCGGCGGCAGCATCTCGGTGGGCGCGGCCACCTTCCGCATCACCCGCGTGCTGATCACCCGCCCCGACCAGGGCGGAGGCTTTGGCGAGCTCGCGCCCTCGATGCTGATGCACGCCGACGATCTGCCCTCGACCCGGCTGCTGCAGCCGGGCTCGCGGGCCACCCACGCGCTGCTGATCGCCGGCGAGCGCAAGGAGATCGTGCGCTACAAGGCCTGGCTCGAGCAGCGCAAGCAGCGCGGCGAGCGCCTGCTCGACGTCAGCGAGGCGAGCCCGCAGATCCAGAGCGCGATCGACCGTGCCGGGCGTTTCCTCAGTCTCGCCAGCCTGGTCGCCGTGCTGCTGTGCTCGATCGCCGTGGCGATGGCCGCCAGGCGCTACGTGCAGCGGCATCTCGACTCGGTGGCCTTGCTGAAGACCCTCGGCGCGACGCGCGGCTTCACCCTCACCACCAGCCTGCTGCAACTGTGCGTGATCGCGGTCGCCGCTGCGCTGCTCGGCTCCGGCATCGGTTTCCTCGCCCAGGAATGGCTGCTGCGCGCGCTGCAGGGTCTGCTGCGCGCCGAGCTGCCACCCCCCGACCTGATACCGCTCGGTCTCGGTTTCCTCACCGCGGTGGCGCTGCTCGCGGGATTCGCCCTGCCGCCACTGCTGCAGTTGTCGCGCGTGCCGGCGATCCGCGTGCTGCGCCGCGATGTCGGTCCGCCGTCGCCCGCGGTCTGGTTCGCTTTCGGCCCCGCGGTGGCCGCGGTAGTGTTCCTCGTCTGGTGGGTGGTGCGCGATCCGCGGCTGTTCTTCGGCTTTGTCGTCGGCCTCGCGCTGTTCACCGCTGTCCTGTCGCTCGCCGGCTGGCTGCTGGTACGTCTGGCGGGTTCCATGCGTGGTTCGGTGGGCGTCTCGTGGCGCTACGGCATCGCCAACCTCAGCCGGCGCCGTGCCGAGAGCGTGGTGCAGATCGTCGCCTTCGGTCTCGGCATCATGGTGCTGCTGCTGCTTGCGGTGGTACGCAACGACCTGCTTGCCGACTGGCGGCGCAGCCTGCCGCCGGATCTGCCGAACTTCTTCTTCATCAACATCCCGCCCGACGAGCGGCAGGCGTTCTTCACCTTCCTCGAGGAGCGCGGCGCGGCGCGCGCGCGCGCACTGCCCATGATCCGGGCCCGCCTCACGCAGCTGAACGGCCAGGCTGTCGAGAGCATCCGCTTCGTCGATCCGCGCGGCGAGGGCTACTCGCGGCGCGACCAGAACATCACCTGGCAGGCGGAGCTGGGCGACGACAACGTGATCGTCGATGGCCGCTGGTGGACGCCGGCGGAGCACGGCCAGCCGCTGGTGTCGATCTCGGACGAGTACCAGCAGGGTCTCGGGCTGAAGATCGGTGACAGCATGACCTTCGATGTCGCCGGCGAGCTCATCGAAGCGCGGATTTCCAGCGTCCGCCGGATCGAGTGGGACAGCTTCCAGCCGAATTTCTTTGTAGTCTTTCCGCCGGGACTGCTCGACGAGCTGGCCGGCACCTGGATGACGAGCGCGCATTTCGAGCCCGGTGACGGCAGCGTGATTTCCGATCTGGTGCGCCGCTTCCCCAGCGTTTCCGTGTTCGACCTCGACGATCTGCTGTCTCAGGTGCGTTCGGTCATCGACAAGGCGGTGCTCGCGGTGCAGAGCGTGTTCGTGTTCACGCTGTTCGCCGGACTGGTGGTGCTGCTCGCCGCGGTGCAGGCATCGCGTGACGAGCGCCGCTACGAGAGCGCGATGCTGCGCACGCTCGGCGCCAGCCGCGGCACCGTGGCGCGCGGCATCGTCGCGGAGTTCAGCGCGCTAGGTCTGCTCGCGGGCCTGCTGGCAGCCATTGGCGCGTCGATCGGCGGCTTTCTGCTGGCCGAGCAGATCCTCGAGGTCAGCTACCGCTTCGATCCCATGATCTGGGTGATCGGCCTGCTTGGTGGCGGATTGCTGGTTGCCGGCAGCGGCTGGCTCGCCACCCGCAGCGTGCTGCGCCAGCCGCCGGCGAGCACGCTGCGGGGCGGGTGAAGCCCCGGTGGTGCCGCAACCCGCCGAACAGTCGGCGATGCCTCGCGGCCTGCAACGGCTGCGGATGGTCGGCTGGTATGACCCGGCGGTGCTGGCGCGCTCGGCCTGGCTGCTGACGCTGTCCAACATCTTCGGCCGGCACTCGGATCGGCGGCTCATCGAGGCACTGGCGAACCGGCCGCAGGAGGCGTTCCGCTGCGAGCCCGCCGCGGATGGCGATCTGTGGCTAGACTTCACCAGCGACGTCGGCGACGGTTTCGACTCCACCTACGCCGTTGCCCGTGGCATCGCCGCGGAGCGGCTCGATTTCCCGCTCGCCGGCGGGACGCGCATCGAGACCCGCGGTGGCAGCGTGCTGGTGTTCGGCGGCGATCTCGTCTACCCCTATCCGTCGCGCACGGCGTATGCCGAACGCACCGAGCAGCCCTATGCCATGGCGTTCGCGGCGGCACGGCGTCACCCGACGGTGTTCGCCGTTCCCGGCAACCACGACTGGATGGACAGCCTGATCGCCTTCTCGCGCTCTTTCTGCCGCCCGGAGCGCGGATTCGCGGGATGTGGCACGCGCCAGACGCGCAGCTACTTTGCGCTGCGGCTGCCCGGCAACTGGTGGTTGTTCGCCGTCGACCTGCAGTTCGGTGCCGATCTCGACGAGCCGCAGGAGCAGTATTTCCGCGGCGTCGCCGCGGAGCTGCCCGCCGATGCGCAGGTCATCCTCTGCGTGCCCGTCCCGCAGTGGATCTACGCCGCCAGCTACCCGGGCAAGGCGGATTATGCGGACAGCGTGCTGCAACACCTCGAAGAGCGCGTGATCGGGCGCCGCGTGGCCGTGTTCCTCACCGGCGACCTGCACCACTACAAGCGTCATCAGGACGCGGACGGGCGGCAGAAGATCATCGCCGGCGGCGGCGGTGCCTTTCTGCACCCGACCCACGTTCCCGAGGATCCGCGCATCGACGCCGGCTTCGTGCAGCAGGCTTGTTACCCGGATGCGGCGACCTCGAAGCGGCTGATCGGCCGTAATTGGCTCTTTCCTTTCCTCAACCCCCTCTTCATGCCGCTCATCGGCGGCTTCTACCTGCTGTGCGCATGGTTCGTGTCCGCTGCACCGGGCGCGACACTGCAAGGCGGGTTGCAGGAGGCGTTGCTGGGCGCACTGCGTGCAGCCGTATTCGACCCGATCAGCGGGCTGTGGCTGATCGGCTCCGTCGCGGCGATCGTCTTCTTCACCGATACGCACGTGTCCTGGTACCGACTCTTCGGTGGCGTGGCCCATGCCGCCGCCCACCTCGCCACGGCTTTTCTTTGTGGCTGGAGCGGTACGCTGTTGGCGACCGGCGTCATGGGCCTCGATATGGGCTCGGTCGCCGCGGCTTTGGTCGCGGGCCTGTTCACGCTGCTGGTCGGCGGATTCGCCGGTGCGCTGGTGCTCGGCGGCTACCTGTTCGTGTCACTGCGGCTGTTCGGCCGGCATTCGAACGAGGCGTTCTCTTCTCTGCACATCCCGGATTACAAGCAATGGCTGCGCCTCTGCATCGAGCGATCGGGCGCGCTGCGCATCCATGCCATCGGCATCCGGCGCGTCCCGCGACGCTGGTCGTGGAGAGCCGCCGCCGCCGATGTCCGGGCCGCGCTGCAGCCCGACGACCCGCGCGCCACCGCACCTCATCTGATCGAGGCGCTGCGGCTAGTGCCGGCTGGCGGGGGTCGCTATCGGGTGGATAACATTGCCGAACCTCCAGCCTCGCCGGGTTGATGCGCCATGTCCGCGATACGCAGTTTCAGACGTCTTGCCGGGCCGCTTGCGGTTCTGGGTCTGGTGCTCGGCGGCAGCGCCGTGCTGCGGGCCGACACCGCGCTCACGGTGTACAGCCAAACCGGGTCCGCACCGATCGCGGCCGAGCTGTTGCGTCCCGGCGATGGCGGGTTGCAGGGCAACGCGGTGCCGGGGTTCGCCATCGTCCGCGATGAGCGCGAGCTCGAACTGCCTGCCGGCCGTTCGCTGCAGCGGTTCGCCGATGTCGCCGCCTGGGTCGATCCGGCCACGGTCAATTTCGTCTCGCTGACCGACCCGGCCACACGAGTGCTGGAGCAGGGCTTGCGCTTCGACCTTGCCAGTCAGCGCAAACTGCTGGCCCGCCACGTCGGCCGACAGGTGACGGTTGAGCGTCCTGCAACCGCACAGACATCCAGTCTGAGCGGCACGCTGCTCTCGGCGGGTTCGGCGGCGGGCGATGGCCTCGTACTGCGTGCCGCCGATGGCTCGGTGACGGTGGTGCGCGACTACACCGCGATCCGCTTCGCGGAGTTGCCCGGCGGACTGGTCACGCAGCCGACGCTCGAGTGGTTGCTCAACACGCCGCGCGGCGGCAAGCATCGCGTACGCGTCTCGTACGAGACCGGCGGCATCAGCTGGTGGGCGGACTACAACCTCGTCTTCCGGCCCGGCAAGGACGCCAACAGCGGTACTCTCGATCTCGCGGCGTGGGTGAATCTCGTCAACCTCTCCGGGGCTTCGTTCCGCGATACCCGCTTGAAGCTGGTCGCCGGCGACGTACAGCGCACCGGCGCCCAGGAAGTGCGGCCAATGCTGCGCGCCGTCGAGTCGGCGATGGTGGGCACGGCGGCGCCGGATGCCGGATTTGCGAGCAAGGCGCTCGCGGAGTTCCACCTCTACACGCTTGGCCGCCGCGTCGATCTGCCCGACAACGCCACGCGACAGCTCGGTCTTTTCGATGAGGTGCGGCAGGTGCCTGCACGGCGGCTGCTGGTCTATCGCGGCTTCGAGGCGGGCTTCGGCTTCGGCGGCCCGGTACTCGAGCGCGACCTCGGCATCGTCTCCGGACGCAGGGTCGACGCACTGCTCGAGTTCCGCAACGACAAGGCTGCGGGCCTCGGCATACCGCTGCCGGCCGGCCGGGTACGCGTCTCGCAGCTTGACGAGGGTGACGGCAGCCTCGAATTCATCGGCGAGGACCGCATTGAGCATACGCCGCGCGACGAACATCTGCGCATCAGGCTCGGCTCGTCCTTCGATGTGCTCGGCGAGCGGCGGCAGACCGATTTCTCCATCGACACGCGCGCGCGCTGGCTGGAGGAGGAGATCGAGATCAGCCTGCGCAACCGCAAGGACGAGGCGGTGGAGGTGCAGGTCATCGAGCCGATGTTCCGCAGTGCCGAATGGAAGCTCATCCGGCAGAGTCAGGCGTCCGAAAAACTGGATGCCCGTCAGATCCGTTTTCTGGCGCGGGTTGCCGGCAACGGCGAGACGGTGGTGCGTTACCGGGTGCGCTACAGCTGGTGATGCGGCGGCGCAGGGCCGCGGCGCAGGGCCCCGGCTCTAGGCTACCGCGCTGGGCTACCGCGCTGGGCTACCGCGCTGGGCTACTGCCGGGGCGGCATGGGTGCGGTCGGACGGCAGTAGGCGCGGGCGAATACCTTGACGTGCTCGTCGATCAGCATCGGCAGCGCAAGCGGCCGGCAACGCGTGCCGCCGAGATCATGCTGGTGCAGCAGCGCGAGTAGCAGCGGTGACAACAGCAGCAGCGCGGCATGGCGGGTATCGCACTCGATGATCTCGCCACGCTCGATACTGGCCGCCAGCCTTGTCTCGAGCGCCTGCAGGGTCGGCTCCAGCACCCCCTGCAGGTAATCGAGCGCCGTACCCGGATGGCGCAAACCCTCGGCGAGCCCTATGCGATGCAGGCTGCCGACTGAACCCACGGTCCAGCCGCGCACCACGCGCTGCAGGAAATCCCTTATGGACGCCTCGAAGTCGGCGTCGGTAACTTCGAGGGCGCGGGTCCGTTCGAGATGGCGTTGGCCCTCGCGCAGGTAGTGGACAAATACGGCCTTGATCAGCGCCTCGCGCGAGCC
>JBILMF010000089.1:0-12704 GCA_044375655.1 Steroidobacteraceae bacterium
GCGCAGGGCACGATCTATCCCGACGTCATCGAGTCGGCGGGCAGCAAGACCGGCAAGGCCCACGTCATCAAAAGCCATCACAACGTCGGCGGTCTGCCGGCGCACATGAAGCTCAAGCTCGTCGAGCCGCTGCGCGAACTCTTCAAGGACGAGGTGCGGCGCATAGGTGTCGAACTCGGCCTGCCCGCCGAGATGGTGTACCGCCACCCCTTCCCGGGGCCGGGGCTCGGCGTGCGCATCCTCGGCGAGGTCACGCGGGCAGCAGCCGATACGCTGCGCCTTGCCGACCACATATTCATTGAAGAGCTTCGCAAGGCCGGCTGGTACGAAAACACGAGCCAGGCCTTCGCGGTGTTCCTGCCGGTGAAGTCCGTGGGCGTCACCGGCGATGGCCGTCGCCACGAGCCGGTGATCGCGCTCCGCGCCGTCGAGACCGTGGATTTCATGACGGCGCGCTGGGCGCATCTGCCCTACGAGCTGCTCGACGTCTGCTCGCGCCGCATCGTCAACGAGGTCAAGGGCATCAGCCGTGTCGTCTATGACGTCACCGGCAAGCCGCCGGCGACGATCGAATGGGAATAGTTTCGCTTCACGAAACCTCTATAAAACAAGCACTTGTAGAGTTACAAACTAGTTGCAAAGTGGGCTCCGACGTCCCCCCGCTTTTGAGTAGCGTTTCGGTCTAGAGTCTGACCCCGGGCGCGGAGGTTGGACGTGAAGAAGCGATACACCGAAGAGCAGATCATTGGATTTCTGAAGGAAGCCGATCGCGGCATGCCGGTGAAGGAGTTATGTCGCAAGCATGGCTTCTCGGAACCGAGTTACTACGCCTAGCGTAGCAAGTTTGGAGGCATGGACGTGTCTGACGCCAAAAAGCTCAAAGGGCTTGAGGTTGAGAACGCGAGGCTGAAGAGGTTGTTGGCGGAAGCAATGCTCGAGAACGAGGTCACGCGGGAAGCATTGCGAAAACAATGGTAGCCGCACCGCTTCGTCGGGAGCTCGTGCGGTGGTTGAAATCGAAGGGTCTTTCGGAGCGGCGGTCATTATTGATCGCCAAGATGAGCGCCAGCGCGATGCGCTACCAGCCTAGGCCCGACAGCAACGTTCGGCTGCGAGAGCGGATCGTGTCGCTGGCGCAGCGATACCGTCGTTACGGCACGGGCATGATTTACCTGAAGCTCCGGCAGGCCGGCGAGATCGTCAACTACAAGCGCGTGTAGAGGCCTTACCGACTCGAAAAACTGCAGGTTCGGCGCCGTCGCCGGAAGAAAATACCGTTATCCGAGCGACAGCCGCTGATTCGTCCGAGTTCGCCTAACGAGGTTTGGTCAATGGACTTCGTCTTCGACCGTACTGCCGACGGCAGGGTCCTGAAATCGCTGGTGATCGTCGACGATGCGACCCATGAGTGTGTGTCGATCGTCACGGAGCGCAGCATGGGGGGCAATCAACTGACGCGGGTACTCGATGAGGTCTGCGCCAGGCGAGGAAAGCCTGCCGTTATTCGAAGCGATAACGGTCCGGAGTTCATCGGTAAGGCGATGCTCTACTGGTCATTCGAAACCGGAGTCGCCTTGAAGCTGATCGAGCCTGGGAGGCCGAACCAGAACGCCTATGTCGAAAGCTTCAATGGTCGGTTCCGCGATGAATGCTTGAATGAGAACTGGTTCACCAGCCTTGCACATGCGAAGGCTGTCATCGAGGAATGGAGAAAAGACTACAACGAGCAACGACCCAAGAAGTCACTCGGCGGGCTGACGCCCGCCTCTTACGCAAAGCAGATGGCCAAAAAGGCCCTTACAATGCCCGGACGACCATAGATCAACCCGCTACTGAAAGCGGGGGGACGTCGCCACCTCGATGCAGCGGCGACCGAGCGCCGCGGCCTGCTCGCCGATCAGGCCGGCGTAGAACGGCGGAATCGTCGCGCCGCGTGGGGGTAGCCCCGCGGTCTTTGGATGCTGCTGCAAGCGTACCTCCCGTGCAGGACCGACCGGGCGCTAGCCTACCGTGCCGTCGGCGCGCAGACGCAGCGGGCGACCGGGGCGATACCCCGTCGCCACGCCGTCCGCGATCACGAACTCGCCGTTCACGAGTACGTGTGCGATGCCGACCGGATACTGGTGGGGCGCGGTGAACGTGGCCGTGTCGGCGATCTCCTGAGGCGCGAAGACGGTGACGTCCGCGTAGTGCCCGGGCCGCAGCAGGCCGCGCAGCGCGAGGCCGTGTGCCGCGGCAGGACCGTGCGTCATCTTGCGCACGGCGTCCTCGAGGCTCAGCACCGCACGCTCGCGCACGTAGCGGGCCAGCACGCGCGGAAAGCCGCCGTAGGAGCGCGGGTGCGGCACCCCGCGGCCGAACTCGACAAGGTCACCGTCTGCGCTGATGCAGGCCAGCGGATGCCGCAGGAACGCCTCGACGTCGGTTTCGTCCATCGCGTGGAACACGGCAGTGAAGCCGCCCGCGGCCTGCAGGTCGATCAGCGTCTCGAGGCCGGCGTTCAAGTCCAGCGGCCGGCCGAGCGCCGCGACGTAGTCCGCAAGCGTACGGCCGGCGAAGCCCTCGACACCGTCGCGGAACTGGATACTCGACAGCTCGCCGCCGGTCTGGTCCGCGTAGATGCGCAGCATTTCCGCCTTCAGGCGCCCGCGCGTCGCCGCGTCCGCGATCCGCGTGCGGAAGCCGTCGGTGCCGCCCGCGAGGGCCCACGCCGGGAACACGACGTCGGAGTAGGTGCTGTAGGCCGTGTAGGCATAGACGTCGAACGTCGCGCGCGACCCGGCCGAGTTCGCGGCGTCCACGCGCCGCAGGAAGGCGGCGCTCTGGCCGCGGTTTGCCCTGCCGGTGGTCTTCACGTGGCTGACGTGCACACGCAGGCCGGTGCGCCGAGCGACCTCCAGTGCTTCCTCGAGCGCCGGCATCAGCCGCGCCCCCTCGTCGCGCAGGTGCGTCACGTACATCGCGCCGGGCCGCGCGGCGACCCGCGCGATCTCGACAACCTCGTCGAGCGTGGCGTACGCGGCCGGGACGTACTCGAGCCCGGTGCCGAAGCCGATCGCGCCGTCGTCCATCGCCTGCCTCACGAGGGCCGCCATCGCGCGCAACTCCTCGCCCGTCGGTGCGCGATTCGCGAGACCCATCACCCGTCGCCGCGTCCAGGTGTGCCCGGCGGTCCAGACCGTGTTCGGCGCCGCGTGCAGCCGGTCCATGAACCGGCCGAGCGGATACGGCTGGTCGATGCTGTGCAGGCTCGCGACGAGGGTGGTGACGCCCTGCCGCAGGTAGTTGGTGGCGTCCGGGAACTGGTCGATGGTCGAGATGTGGGCGTGGGGCTCGATGAAGCCGGGCGCCACCACGAGCCCTCCGACGTCGAGCGCAGTGGTGCGCCCCGACGCGGCGGCGCGGGCCGCGTCGCCGGTCGCGGCGATGCGGTCGCCGCGGATCAGCACGTCGGCGCTGCGGCCCGGCGCACCCGAGCCGTCGACCAGCGTCCCGCCCCGCAGCAGGATCTCGCGCGGCGCGGCCCGTGCGAGGCGCGGCGCGAGCGCTGCGCCGGACGCTGCCGCGAGCAGGCCGAGCGCCGTCCGCCGCCTCATACCCGCGGGCGCGCCGAGGGCACGGAACGGCATGGGCGAGCCGTCTCAGGCGCGCCTGGCATCGGCGCCCCGCAACAGCTCGTCTACGACGCGCCCGACGCCGCCGCGCATCGGATCGAAGGCCGGCACGCCGAGCCGCCGTTCATGCGCCGCGAGCACGGCCGCGCGTTCCAGCTCGGGCACTGCCGAGGTGTTCAGGCTCACGCCGACGCAGCGGATCGCGGCATTCGTCACGCGCCCCAGCTCGATCGTCAGCGCGACGACCTGCTCGATCGGCGGCACGGGGAAGTCCGGCATGCCCGACAGCGTATGCCGGGTCGGGTCGTGGCAGACGACAAAGGCGTCGGGCTGCGAGCCGTGCAGCAGCCCGACCGAGACGCCCGAATACGCCGGATGCAGGATCGAGCCCTGGCCCTCGATGACGTCCCAGTGGCCGTCCGGCGCATCGGGTGACAGCGCTTCCGCCGCGCCCGCGACGAAATCGGCCACGACCGCGTCGACGGCGATGCCGCGGCCACTGATCATGATCCCGGTCTGTCCGGTGGCGCGGAACTCCGCCGGCACGCCGCGCCGCTGCAACTCAGCCGCGAGCGCGAGCGCGGCGTACTTCTTGCCGAGCGCGCAATCGGTGCCGACGGTGAGCAGGCGCCCACCGCTGCGCTGCCGCCCGGTGCCCACTGCGAGCGGCAGGTCGGCACGGCGCAGGTCGAGGAGCCGGCGACCCGCGCGCGCGGCCGCGGCCGCCAGCGGTGGGTGCATCGCGAGGCGCGCGTGCATCCCGCTGACCAGGTCGAGCCCCGCCTCCAGCGCGTCCTGCAGCGCCGACATCCAGGCCGGATCCAGCGCGCCGCCCATCGGCGCGACGCCGATCAGCAGCGATCGGGCGCCGGCGGCAACCGCGGCGCGGGGCGTGAGGTCCGGCAGTCCGGTGTCGACGGTGCATCCCGGCAAGCGGAACTGCCCGAGGCACGCGGGGCGGCACCAGTCGCGCAGTCCGAACGCGGTCTTCGCGTCGTCGGCGTCGGTGACTGCGCCGAGGAACAGCAGGTAGGGACGGTCGATCGAGACCAGCGGGACCGCGACTGCATCGCGCGGGGAAGGCATCGTCTCGCCGTCGAGGTTAAGCACCGTTCCGATTTCCTCCAGGCTCCGCGGGCGGTGCGGGGCCGCCACCGTGGCGGGTCCGGAGCCGATCGCGCGCACAAGTCTACCATCGGATAAAAAGTTATCCATATGGGCAGCCCCGCGATTCGGGCCGGGGATGCAGGATAGGGCCACTTACCGCACACAGCGGAAGAGTGTCGTGGGCGCCGGGTCCGTCGGGGACGTATGACGTATAGAAGATTAGCCACTAGCGTCCGGATGGCTGCGCCGGGTCATTCGGCACTGCGAGCGACGTCGTGCGCGACGAATCTGTCTGCCGCGCGGCTGGGGGCGCATTGACTAAAATCATAGCCATAGGACCCGCAGCCCGATGGTGACTTTCGGCGTAAAAGGCCGAAATAGCCGTTGGCGTCCCGGTTGACGTATAAAAAACCATCCATTAGTGTCTGACGCTCCATTTGGCTGAAGAGCGGGGAATCGACATGCGCCAGCATCAGGGAACTACCGTCGCGTTCGCGGTCGCCGCAGTACTCGCCGGCACGCAGGCCCACTCCCAGTCCGCACCGGCGCGCGCCAGCGACTCGGCGGCCAGCCTGAGTGAGGTGGTGGTCACGGCCAGCCGGCGCAAGGAACGCATCGTCGATGTGCCCTACGCGATCACTGCGGTCAGCAACTCGGAGATCGAGGAACGCGGCTCGTTCGACCTAAAGAGCCTGCAGTATTCGATCCCGAGCCTGGCGATGAACCCCAGCAACGTGATCGGCGCAGACCGCATCCAGCTCCGTGGCATCGACTCCGGTTCAGGCACGGGCCTGCCGACCGTCGGCATCTATGTTGATGACGTCGGGATCTCCATCGACCAGCAGCAGCGCGACCCGGGTTTTCCGCTCGTCGATCTCGAACGCATCGAAGTGCTGCGCGGGCCCCAGGGCACGCTGTACGGCCAGGGTTCGGTGTCCGGCACGATTCGTTACCTGACGCGCGATCCCAGCCTGACCGAGTTCGAAGGTTTCGCCGACGCGACGCTCACCAGCGTAGACAAGGGCGGCACCGGCTACCGGCTGAACGGTGCGCTCGGCGCACCGATCGTCGAGGGCGCCTCCGGCGTGCGTTTCGTCGCCGGCTACGACAAGAGCGCCGGCTGGGTAGACTATGCCAGTCGCCAGGACGCCAACGAGAGCGAGACCAAGTACGCGCGCATCAAGGCGCTGTACGACCGCGGCGAGGCGCTCAGTGCTTCGCTGCTCTACCAGTACCTCGACGTCGTCGCGGACGCCAACAACGTCAGCGATCCGGGCACCAACGAGCGCAGTTCGGAGCCCAACATCGACCCGGCCTCCGACCAGAGCCAGCTGGTCAACCTGATCGTCAACTACGACTTCGGCGGCGTGGAGCTGACCTCCTCTACCGGCTACCTCGATCGCACGTACAAGTTCGACGCCAGCGGCCGCGCCCTGGGCCTGCCGGCCGGCCTGCTGGCCGGCGCGCGCTTCGCCACCGACTTCGAGCAGCTCACGCAGGAGTTCCGTCTCGCATCGACCGGCGACGGGCCGTTCCGCTACGTGATCGGCGCGTGGTACCGCGACTTCGATTCGAGGGGCACGCGCGGCAGCCTGCCGCCTCCGGCCTTGCAGATCGCGGCGTTCGTCCGCAGCGGCACCGACCCGGTCAATTCGGAGGCCACCGCCGTGTTCGGCGACGTCACCTACGTGTTCTCCGACAAACTGGAGGCGAGCGTCGGCCTGCGGTGGTACGACGACGAGCGCACGACCGAGAACGTCAACAACGCTGGCGTGCGCACCAGCGCAACGGCGAAGTTCGACGCGACCAGCCCGCGCTTCAACCTGCTGTACAAGTGGAGCGACTCGGTCTCGACCTACGCCACCGTGGCCAAGGGTTTCCGCAGCGGCGGGTTCAACGCCAACAACACCAGCTACGATGCCGAGACCCTCTGGAGCTACGAGATCGGCGCCAAGGCAGCCCTGCTCGACGGCCGCCTGTACCTCGACGCCGCGGTCTACAGCCTGCGTTACGACGACCGGCAGTCCGGGGCGGCGCAGCCGCTCGGGCCGGCGTTCGTCAATATCACGACCAACGGCGGCGAGGCCTCCGGTGAGGGCTTGGAGTTCGCGCTGACCTCGCAGCTCGGGGCGGGACTCACGCTGGCGGCGACGGTGGCCTGGAACGGCGTCGAGTACGACAACACCACCTTCGAGCGTGACGCCGGCACACGTTTCGACTACGTGCCGGAGACCACCGCCTCGCTTTCGCTGAGCCAACGGATCCCGATCGGGTCCGGCGGGATCAAGGGATTCTGGCGCGCCGACTACCAGTACGCCGATGGATTCCCGGTCGTGGCTCGGAGAATCGATCCCTCGACTGGCGCCCGCGTCACGTTCGCCGACCTCGTCACCGAGGACCAGAGCCTGCTGAACCTGCGGGTCGGCTTCGACACCGAGCGCTTTTCGGTCACGCTCGGGGTCGAAAACGTGCTGGACGAGGACGCGCGCACGTTCCCGAGCCTCTTCGTGGCCAATGGCGGCGTGCGCGTGCGGCCGATGACGTACTCGCTGAACCTGCGCTACGACTGGTGATGTCGGTGCCCGGCCGCCGCAGTCGCGGTGTCCGGGCCGATGGCGAAGCAGGAGGTGGATCGCTACACCTTCCGCGCGCCCGGGCAGGCCACGTCCTACTACTATGGCTACCAGCGCCACAGCTGGCGCTGCGCGGCAAGCTCAGCGTGCGCCGGCGATGTCGCGGGGCGCCGTCGCGCCCGCCAGGTTGCGCCGCGGGTCGAGCACGCTGAGCACGCCGTCAATGCCCGGTCGGTTGAAGCCCTTGAAGCCGTCGTTGCGCTCGATGTTCTCGTAGTGGGCGCAGATCGCGCCACGCGAGCGGAAGTCCTCGGCCTCGGCCGCGCCGAGCTGGCCGTCGCGCTCAAGTGCGTCGATGCGGTCGGGATCCACGGCGCGCCACTCGCCCTCGGTGAGCTCCTGGTAGAGCACCGGGAAGTCCGAGAACGGCGCCATCATCCGCTGGCCGAGGCCGGCGAACTGGGCCCGCAGCGCGCGCTGGTCGTGTAGGCCCGCGACGTGGTTGAGGCCCGCCTCGAGCATCGACTCGCCATGCATCACGCACCAGAGACCGGCACGGCGGTGACGCTCCAGCGGCTGCATCGGCCGGTGGGCGAAGTCGATGTCGAGCTCGTGGGGCGCGAGGTCGATGTCTGCGAAGATCGTGCTGCGCAGCACCGGCTGCTCGAGGATCTGCGAGCCCCAGCCGGCCTGGTGGCCCGCGTAGAGCAGCTCGCGGCACTGGTAGCCGAGCTTCTCGAGCACGCGGATCGTCTGCGCGAAATGGATGCGCGACGCGTCGTAGGTGTGATGGTCGACGTTCGCCCAGCCGATGCCGGCCTGCCACTGCCGCGCATGCTGCAGCCGGGCCGCGGCGCAGTGGGCCTGCCAGTACTCGCGCTCGGCGCGGAAGAACAGGTCGCAGGCCCAGTGCGGGCCGAGCTCGGCCACGGCGGCATCGACCAAGCGTTCGGTGTGGTCGAGCCCGCTAGGCACGTCGTCGAACTGGCGACGCCGGGCGCGGAAGCGCTGCAGGTGCACTCGCGCGGCACGGATCGTCGTCGCCGGCACCTCGGGCATCTCGCAGCTCGCGTGGCCGTTGCGTTCGACCGCGACCAGGTCGGCGCCGGCGCCGCGGAACACCCGCGCGCGACGATACGGGCCATGGGCCGCGCCCTCGATGACTGCGTCGCTGCCGGCGGCCGTCAGTAGCTGTTCGACGCTCTCGGTGCGGACCGCGACGAAGGCGCGGCCATCGTCGACGAGGTCTGGAAACAGCCCGTCTGCGTGCCGCAGCATGCCTGCGCCGGCCGGTCGCCAGCCGAGCTCGTGCGCGCGGCGCCATGTCGTCGCATCGGCGGGGGAGAGGTGATCGACGACGTCGCGCAGCCGCACGGCGCTGAGCTCGAGCAGCCGCCTGGCATAGCCGCCCGCGGGTTCGCAGCGCTCGAGCGCCGAGGCCAGCAGCGTCGCGACGAAGGCCTCGGCGGCCGGTTCGGGGCGCCAGCTCGCGCGGACCAGGGTGCCGTCGATCATCGTTGCCGACGCCTCAGCGCGCGCCCCTCGTCTCGACGGGGATGCGCTGCGTGAACCAGATGCCGCGGGCGATGCCGGCTGGCGGCACCATGTTGTGGTCGTCGCCTTCGTGGACGACGGTCTCGACGTGGAAGACGTCCGAATTCAGCCGCTGCAGCCGCGTGCCGAGTTCGACGGTGTTGGGAACCATCCTCGTGGCGTCGAACATCGCGTACATGCCCTCGCGCGAGTACGGCATGCCAGGAGGATAGGCGCGATTGGCGGATTCCAGGCCGCCGACCGAGATCAGCAGCCGGGCCTTGATGCCGCCCGCCTTCACCTGCGACGTGAATGCAGGCTCGTGTTCGAGCACCGACCGTTCGTCCCACCAGATCGACGGGCTGATCGAGACATACTGCTGGAACGAGCCCGGGCGGCGGAACAACGCGTGCAGGGTGGTCAGGCCGCCGAGCGAGTGGCCCATCAGGGTCTGGTTGTTGCGGTCGATCTTCGCGAGCTTCTCGACCCGTGGCTTGATCTCCTCGTCGATCATGCGCAGGTAGGCGTCCATGCCGCCGAACTCCTCGGCCTTGCTCTTCATCTCGGCGATCCAGCCCTTCGACAGGTACGCCGGCGTGACCGGCGTCGTCAGGTCGATCATGCGCAGCATCAGCGCTTCGCTGACGCTCGCGGTCTGGTAGCCGATGCCGACGATCACCGGGTCGCGCAGGTCGGGCCAGCGCGACTGGATGCGCGCGGTGTCGACCGCGATGCCGAAATGCAGGTTGCCGTCGATCAGGTAGACGACCGGATGCCCTTCGGGCGGCGCCGGGCGCGCCGGGATCGACACCAAGATCCGGTAGGGCCGCTGGTTGACCGTCGAGGTGAAGTCGATCTGCTGCGCGTACAGCGCCATTTCGCTGGGGACTGGCGCCGCAGCGGGCTTGCGTTCCTTCGCCTCGGCGTCGGGCAGCAGGCCCGGGGCGGCGAGCAGGGTGGCGGTGAGTGCGAGTGCGAGTGCGCGGGCGGCGGTGATCGGTCGTGCGTGCGTCATGGCTGTTTCCCGGAGCGGGGTTCAGGCGGATATCTTCGCGGGATCCGCCCCGCGGGCGGGCGCCTGAAACAAAAATTTAGGCTACTGGCTAAATTTTCATACGTCAATACCGAGGCGGTGGTGTATCGGCCGGGGCTTGTCGCAGTGATCGTCGGCAGATGGTAATTTTTTTAGTCGCTGCTAGACTCATCCAAGAGGCGGAAAACAGCATGGCCAGCACCGGGCGGCGCGAGTTCATTGCGGGTGGGTTGGGGGCGCTGGGCGCGGGCGTCGCGGCCTGCGCGCTGCCATCCGCTGCTGCACCCCTCCCGCGCCCCACCGGTGGCCTGCCGTTCCGCGGGCCGACCGCCGGCCTGCCTGCGGGTTTCCAGTCCACGCTGACGACGCTGCTGGCGCGCTTCGGCGTACCGGGCCTCGGGCTCGGCATCGTCCACCGCGGTGGCAGCGTCGCCTGCGGCTTCGGCCATGCCTCGCTGCCGTTCGAGGTGCCGGTCGATGAGCGCACGCTGTTCCACGTCGGCTCGGTCGGCAAGCACCTGACGGCGATCGCACTGTTGCAGCAGGTCGATCGCGGCAAGGTGGCGCTGGCCGATCCGCTCGGCAAGTTCGTGCCGGACATCCCGGACGAGTGGGCGCGCCGCTCGGTCGGAAGCTGCTTGCACCACACCAGCGGCCTGCCCGAGTACGAGACCGGCGCGTTCGATTCCACGCAGCCGCACACCCGTGCCGAGGTGATCGCCGCAGCCGCTGCGGGGTCGCCGGCCTTCGCCGAGGGCGAGGCCTGGTCCTACACCAACATGAACTACATCCTCGCCGGGTACGTGATCGAGGCGGCCTCGGGCGAAGCGTTTGCCGACTACCTCGTGCGCCACGTGCTCTCGCCGGCGGGGCTGCAGGATGCCCGTCTCGACGCGGCGCAGGAACTGGTCCCGCGGCGCGCCGAGCCCTACCTGAAGGTCGGCGACGGCTACCGCCATGCGCCGCGCATGGCCAGCGACTACTCGGCCTATGCCGACGGTCCGGTGCTGATGTCGGCGCGCGATGCGGTGCGCTGGGATGCCGGGCTGATGGGAGGGCCGCTGCTGTCGAAGGCGGGGTGGGCGGAGCTGCTCGCGCCGCGCGGGCTGGCGAGCGGCCTCGCGGTCCCCTACGGCTGCGGATGGTTCACGGGCCGGATGCGCGGCGCGCCGTTCCACGCGCACGGCGGCGGCATGCCGGGTTTCACGACGCAGTACCTGCGGCTGCCCGCCGCCGGCGTTGCTGTGCTGGTGATGACGAACGTGCGGCTGCAGTCCGCGCGGGTGCAGCGTCATCTCGGCTACGTCGTCGCCGAGGCATTCGCGCCGGGTTCGACGTCCTTGTCGCAGCTGCTGCCACCCGACGATCGTCCGGACCTGACGCGCCGCACGCGCGAGCTGCTGCTGCGCGGCGACTCGCCGCTGGATCGTGCGGCGCTCGCGCCGAACATGCTGCGGGTCGTCGATGGCCCGGGAGGTCCGCGCGCGCTCCCCAACATCGCCGCCTTCGGCGAACCGCGTGCCTTCGACCTGGTGGAGCAGTGGCGCCTCGGTGCGGCGCTGATGCGACGCTACCGGATCACCCACGAGCACATCGCCGACCTGATCACGGTCGGCCATGACGCCGACGGCCGCGTGTACTGGTTGTTCCCGGACTGAGGCAGACGTCGCGGGCCGATTCTGCGATGATTCCGGCCCGTCCCGTGCCGCCGGAGCCCCTGCATGCCGCGCTCGCCTAGCAAGTCCGCCAAGTCATCGAAGTCGGCCAAGCCCGCCAAGTCATCGAAGTCGGCCAAGCCCGCCAAGTCGAGCGACGCCATTGAGCTCGGCCAGCGCCTGAAGTACGTGCGCGACCTCTTCGGCTTCTCGCAGCGTGAGCTCGGCGCGAAGGCCGGGCTGACGCACGGTACCATCTCCTTCATCGAGGCGGGGAGGACCAGCCCGGCGGTGGGCACGCTGCGCAAGATCCTCGACTCCCTCCCGATAACGCTGGCCGAGTTCTTCGCCATCGACCCGTCGTCCGAACCGCAGGTGTTCTTCGGCAACGACGAACTGGTCGAGGTCGGTGGCGGCGGCGTGTCGCTGAAGCAAGTGGGCCGCAACCTCAAGGGCCGACAGCTGCAGATCCTCTACGAGCACTATCCCGTCGGCGCTGAGACCGCGAGCGAGCCCTACTCGCACGACGGCGAGGAGGGGGGCGTCGTCGTCAAGGGCCACATCGAGATCACGGTCGGCAACCAGACGCGCCGGCTCGGCGCCGGCGAGGCCTTTCTTTTCCCGAGCCGCGTGCCGCACCGTTTCCGCAACCCAGGCCCCGGGGAGTGCGTGATCGTCAGCGTGAATTCTCCGCCGGCCTGAGCCGGCGCCACGCGAACCAGGCGGGTACGCCGAGCGCGGTGATGACGACGTTCACCAACGCGATCCGCGGCGTCTCGAGCAGCGCGTTGCCCACCAGCAGCGCTGCCACCACGATCCACAGCAGCGCGAGCGCCGGAACCCAGGGCGCGCGGAACGGACGCGGCTGGTCCGGACGCAACCGGCGCAGTCGCCAGACTCCGGCCGCGGCCAGTGCGTAGAACGGCACCAAGCCGAGCACGAAGGTCGCGGCGAGCTGCTCGAAGCTGCGCACCGAGACGTACAGGCAGGCGATGAGGGCGTGCAGCGCGATCGCGTTCACCGGCGTCAGCGTGGCCGGGTGCAGGCGCCCGGCGCGCGCGACGAAGTTGCGGTCGCGGCCCATCGCGAAGAATACGCGCGGGTCCGCGAGCACGCAGCCGGCCAGCGAGCCCAGCGTCGCGATGGCGACCAGCGCAGCGATCAGCGCGGGCGCCGCGCTGCCGAGGCT
>JBILMF010000214.1:0-3346 GCA_044375655.1 Steroidobacteraceae bacterium
GATGTAGATGGTGTTGTTTGTGAAGGGAGCCTGCAGGAAGGAGTTGGAGACCAGCACCCCGCCCCGCGTCACTGCCGGGTTCGCGAGCGACAGGGGACCAAAGAAGACCGAGGAGACCCGGTCGGAGGTCGCGGGCAGGAATGCCGGCCCGACCGCGAGCCCGGCGCGCAGAGAGTCGGAGGCCGAGGCAGCGCTGAAGAACCCCGGATCACGCACCGAGCCGTTGAGATTGTTGAGGATTCCCGACCCGAGGTAGCGGCGCGCCTGTTCGGCACTCGTGGTGATCAACTCGCTGTCGTAGAACTCGCCGGACACGGTGAGATTGAGGCGCCCGTCGAGGAAATTCTTTCCCCAGATGCCCGACACGCGATAGTTCTCGCCGTCGCCGATTTCGGTGATGCCGCCACTGATGTCGACCGCTGCACCGTCGAAATCCCTGCGCGTGACGACATTGACGACACCCGCGATCGCGTCTGCGCCATACACGGCGCCACCCGATCCGGTGATGATATCCGTGCGCTGTACGATCAGCGGGTTGATGAGGGATACGTCCACCTGTGCGCCGGACGCGTTACCCGGAACAAAGACCGTGCCCTGATTGCTGGGCACCACGCGTCGCCCGTTAAGCAGCGTCAGCGTACGCTGCGAACCCACGGACAGCAGGTTTACGAACGAATAGTTGTCGCCGAACTGGGTGTTGGCGCCGCGGTTCGAGGAGACAGATGCCAGCGGCAGATCGCGCAGGGCGTCGATGAGATTGGTCGCCTGGCGATCCTCGAGTTCCTGAGCATCCACCGTCGAGTAGGGCACGGTGGATTCGGAAACCTCAAGCCGGCCGCGCCTGATCCGTGAACCAGTGACGATGATCTCGCGAAGTTCGTCGGCCTCTTCGCGATCTGCCGCACCGCCCTGCTGCGCGAATGCACTGCCAGAGTGCAGCGAGGCCGCGCCGAAACTCACTACTGCCGCGACGGCAAACGACACGCTGCGAACCCGACCGGTTCTGAATGCCATGATGCTCTCCCCAACTTCCTGTGTTGCCCGAGCGCCACGCGGCTGACGGCAAGGCCGAACATGCTCGCGTGCGATTGTTATTCGCCAACTTCTAACAGAACGGGCGATCAGCACGCAACTCTGTTTTGCCTGTATGGGCTTACGGATCCGGCCTGTGTGGTGTGACTGCGACAAACATGCCGATCCGGAGAGCGGGGGCGTGCCCACCCCGGCGGTCGCCGCCTGCGGTATCCTGCGGCGGGGTCACGCCCGAACGAGTCCATGCTGACGACGAGCGAAATGATCTTCGGAATGGTCGGCCTGCTGATCCTGCTGGTTGGCGGTGTCGGCATCTTCGGGCTGCGTATGCTCGGCAGACTGCGCTCTCGGCAAGCGTCCCGTGCTGGCAACGATTCATCAACTTCAGACCGCTCCCGCAACGAGGTCCCTCCGTCATGATCCGCGTCACGTACATCAGCCAGGAGTCCTCGCCCCTTTCGGCCGACGCGCTGCTCGGCCTGTTGTCCCAGTGCCACCACAACAACACCGCGCGCGGACTCACCGGCATGCTGCTGTTCGGCAATGGGACCTTCCTGCAGTCGCTGGAAGGAGAGCGTGCCGTGGTCGAGGCGCTGATGCAGAAAATCGCTGCTGATCCGCGACATACGGGCATGAAGGTCCTGCGGCAGGACCCGATCGAATCACGCCAGTACGCGGACTGGAGCATGGGCTTCGAGCGCGTCACGGAGAAAACCCTTGCCGAGATCCCGGGCCTGCGCGACCTCGGGCTGCGCAACTTCAACGCCGAGTACCTCGGCAGCCACGGCGAGGTGGTGGACACCCTGCTCGAGCGGCACCGGGCGCCGCACTGGGATCCGCTCGTACGCGAACTCGACGCGCGCGACAAGCTGATCAAAGACCTGCGCAGCGGCATCGCGCGGGCCCGCAACGACGTCGAGATGGCCGCTCTGGTTCTCGAGACGGTAGTGGAGGTGGCCAAGGACGGTCGGCTCGATGACGCGCATCTCGAGCTGTGCCGCACCACGCTGCGCGCGCTGCGCTGAGCGCCGATCGCCCCGCCCGGCCCAGTCGCTACGCCTGCGACACGCCGCGCCACCACTGCGACATGAAGGCATCCACCAAGGAAATGCTCGTGTTCCTGCTGACCGGCATCGGCGTCGTGCTGGTGTTCGCGGGCTGGAAGCTCGTCGCTCTGTTCAGCGGCTGAGGCGCGCTAGCTGAACGCAGCAGCGCGGCGCACGGCCTCGAGGTATCCCGCCCGGCCGAAGGCGAGGATGCCGATGCCGATCACCCCACCGAGGAAGCAGACGAGCGCAAGGCTGGGGGCGATGCCGGTCGGGAAGTTGAAGACGTAATCGGACAGGAAACCGACGGCGCCCGAGCCAACGGCGATGCCGACAAGACCCGTGAGCAGCGTATACACGGCCACCACCTGACCCCGCAGCTGGTTCGGCGTGACCAGATTGAGCGCCGTGAGCGCCGAGGTCACGGCCCAGGTGGCGAACATCGAGGTGAACACGTGCCCGACCAGCGCCAGCTCTGGTGTCGGCGCGAGGCACTTGGCGGTGCCAAAGACGGCCCACGCCGCGCACTGCAGCATCATCACCAGCACCGGACCGTCCTGACGACCCCGCTTGGCCAGCCAGGTGAGGGCACTGCCGGCCGTGACTGCGCTCAGGATGCCGAATGGCACGCCCACCACCGCCAGCGCCAGTGCGATACGCGCGGGCTCCCAGTCGTATACGCGCACGAAAAGAGTGGGGAACCACGAAAGCTGTGCGTTGACGATCATGACGTTCATGATCGTGCCCATCATCACCGTGAGCAGCGCGATACGGTTGGTCGACAGTTCGCGCCACAGCGGCAATAGTGAAAAACGGGTCGACTGGCTGACGGCCCCGCGGCGCACGGGCTCGCGCATGGTAAAGACCATGAGCAGGGCGAGCAGCACACCGGGCGCGCCGACGATGAACAGCACCAGCTGCCAGTTGGCGAACGGCGCGAACAGCGTGGGTGCGAGGCCGCGCACCGCATCGGTGAGACCGATCGCCACACCGCCGAGCAGGTAGGCGATGCCGATGCCGATCGAGCCGCCCATGGCGAA
This sequence comes from Steroidobacteraceae bacterium, assembly GCA_044375655.1. Lineage (GTDB taxonomy): Bacteria > Pseudomonadota > Gammaproteobacteria > Steroidobacterales > Steroidobacteraceae > UBA964. The sequence continues at coordinate 3,119 of JBILMF010000214.1, forward strand.
GATGCCGTAGGCGCGAGCGCGCTTCTCGGGCGGGAAGTAGTCGGCGATCAGCGAGGCTGAGGCCGGTGTGGTGGTCGCCTCGCCGGCACCCATCACCACGCGCGAGGCGAACAGACCCCAGAACGATTTGGCGAAACCACCGGCCATGGTGGCGAGGCTCCAGATCGCCAGTCCGCCCCAGACCACCGGCACACGCTGCCAGCGATCGACGAGATAGCCGACCGGCAG
>JBILMF010000215.1:0-3343 GCA_044375655.1 Steroidobacteraceae bacterium
GCACGCTCGGAGATATTGCCGTACGCGCCCTCGGGCGTTACCGGGAGCGCGACGCCGTGATCTGCGGCGATCGGCGGCAGACCTATGCGGAACTGCGCGACCAGGTCGCGCGTTTCGTTGAAGTGTTTGCAGCGGCCGGCCTGCGGCCCGGTGACCGCATCGCAATCCTCTCGCGCAACCGGCCGGAGGTCGTCGGCGCTTTCTGCGCGGCCTACGTGCACGGGCTGACACTGACACCCCTTTCGCCACATGCGGCCGACGATGATCTTGCCTTCGTGCTGCACGATGCCGGCATCGATTGCCTGGTGGTGGACGAGGTCGGCATCGGCGAGCGCGGGGCGGCGCTCGCGCGCAGGGTCGAGAGTCTCCGGCAGGTGTTCACGTTCGGTGCGGCCGCGTTTGGTCGATCCTTGTGCGAGTGCGCTGCGCAGGTGGCGCCGCAACCCATGCGTTCGGCTGCGCGACCGGAGCTGCCCGCCGTGGTCGGCTATACGGGAGGGACCACCGGCAAGCCGAAGGGGGTGATTCAGTCGCAACGCGGCATGGTCGTCGCGCATCAGATGATGCTTGCCGAGTGGGACTGGCCAGAGACGCCACGCATGCTGCTTTCCACGCCGCTCTCGCATGCCGCGGGCGTGATGGTCCTGCCGACTCTCATGAAAGGCGGTGCTGTGGTGATGCTGCCGAGTTTCGACCCGGTTGCGTTCCTCGCTGAGATCGAGAGAAGCGCGGTGAACGTGACCTTCCTCGTGCCCACCATGATTTACGCGCTGCTCGACGCAGCGGCCGCCGGACCGGCGAGGCGGTTCGACTCGCTGCGCACGGTGTTCTATGGCGCCGCCCCGATGGCGCCCGAGCGGTTGCGGCAGGCAATGGCGATCTTCGGACCCGTCTTCATGCAGCTTTACGGTCAGACCGAGGCACCGCTGTGCATCAGCACTCTGCGTCGTGACGAGCACGACCTTGCGCAACCGGAGCGCCTCGGGAGCTGCGGCAAGCCTGCCGCAGGACTGTGCGTCACGCTCCTCGACGAAAACGGACGCGAGGTTCCGCTCGGCGGGATCGGCGAGATATGCGTGCGCGGGCCGCTCGTGATGGAGGCCTACCATCGTCGTCCTGAAGAGACGGCAGAGGTATTCAGGGGCGGCTGGCTGCACACGGGCGACGTCGGCCGTTTCGATCAGGATGGCTACCTCTACATCGTCGACCGATGCAAGGACTTGATCATCACCGGCGGGCTCAACGTCTATCCCCGTGAAGTGGAATCCACCCTCGAGACGCACCCCGGAGTGGCGCAGTGTGCGGTCGTCGGTTTGCCTGATGCGAAGTGGGGAGAGGCGGTGACCGCTGCGGTGGTGCGTCGCGAAGGTCACGCGGTGACTGCCGAGGAACTGACGGGGTTCGTCCGCACGGCCAAGGGCCCGCTGTACGCGCCCAAGCGCGTCGTCTTTATCGACCGCTTGCCGGTGACACCACTCGGCAAGCCCGACCGGAACGCCATCCGTCGACAGCTCGCTGCGGAACCGGCACCGCAGTCGCAGCCGCAGCTGCAGCCGCAATCATGACCCACCTGATGCGTCGCTTTTTGAAGGCGGAGTACCCCGTTGCAGTCGGCGGCGACGGGCCGTACGTCATCGCAGCCGACGGTCGACGCTATCTCGATGGCTCAAGCGGTGCGGGCGTGTCGTCGCTGGGGTACAGCCAGCACAGGATCATCGAGGCCATCTGCGACCAGGCCCGGCGCCTGACCTTCTGCTACAACGCCAACTTCACCACGGAGCCTGCCGAACGCCTCGCCGACGAGCTCGCGAGGCTCGCTCCAGGCAACCTCAACTGGGTCTTCCCGGGCTCCGGTGGCTCGGAGTCGATGGATGGAGCACTGAAGCTCGCGCGGCAGTATCACCTCGATGCGGGACAACCCGAGCGCACGCGATTCGTCACCCGGCGACAGAGCTACCACGGTTGCACGCTTGGGGCGCTCGGCGTGGGCGTCAATCCGATCCGGCGCACGCCGTTCGAGCCGCTGCTGCGGGATCCGCTCGAGGTGTCGCCGTGCTACGAGTACCGCGACCGGCGCGACGATGAGTCGCCTGAAGAGTACGGCGCAAGGCTCGTGGCCGAACTCGACGAGACGCTGGAGCGGGCTGGTTCGCGGACCGTGGCCGCCTTCATCGCCGAGCCGATCGTGGCTGCCACATCGGGTGCGGTAGGTCCCGTTCCCGGCTATTTCCAAGGGATCCGGCGCGTTTGCGACAAGCACGGTGTGCTGCTGATACTCGACGAGATCTTCACCGGTGTCTGGCGGACGGGTACCTTTCTCGCCTGCGAGCAGGAGGGCGTGGTTCCGGACATCGCCGTGATCGCCAAGAGTCTCGCGGCCGGTTACCAGCCCATCTCCGCGCTGCTCGTCGGCGACCGTGTCTTCGACACCCTCGCGGACCGCCGCGGCTACTTCATGCATGGACACACCTACGGCAGCCACGCGACAGCATGCGCGGCTGCGCTGGCGACGCTACGAGTGATCCAGGAAGAGCAACTGGAGCAGAACGTGCGCGTGCGTGGAGCGCAACTTGTGGCGGGGTTGCGCGAGCGCTTCCGCGACCATCCCCATGTGGGTGACATCCGCGGTCGCGGCATGATGTTCGGGCTCGAACTGGTCGCCGACCGCGCCACCAAGGAACCCTTTCCGACCGAGCGTCTGGCGTGGTTGAACGTGACGCGCGCGGCGTTCGAGGAGGGTCTGTTGTGCTACCCGATGGGCGGCACCATCGATGGCGTGCGGGGCGATCACGTGCTGCTGGCGCCTCCCTACATCTACACCGCCGGCCACGTCGAGGAGTTGCTCGACAAACTCGCGACCGCGATCGACACCGGCTTGCGCCGGCCGGCGCCGCGGCTGTGAGTGGTATGCCCGATCCTCGATCCCCCGTACGTATCGAACGCGAGGGCAGCGTACTGCGGGTCCGCTTCGACGCGGCTACCGGGCTCAACGTAATGACCCGGATGCTGCTGCGCGAGCTCGGCTCGCTGTTCGCGCAGTTGCCGCCGGACGTCACGGCGATAGTGCTCTGCGCGGCCCCCGGCAGGGGCTTCATGGTTGGCGGCGACCTGCGCGAGCTCGAGTCGATGACGGCTGACGATGCCGAGGCACTCGCCCGCTTCGGAGCCGATGTATTCGATGCGGTGCTCACCTGCCCGCGGCCCGTGGTCGCCGCGATCGGTGGCGATGCATTGGGGGCCGGCTTCCTGCTGGCGTTGGCAGCGGATGTGCGCGTGGCCGTCTCGAGCGCGCGCCTCGGCTATCCGGAGATCCGCGTCGGGCTCATGCCCGGCACGGGCGGCA
>JBILMF010000090.1:0-12593 GCA_044375655.1 Steroidobacteraceae bacterium
CGAGAGCGATTCGATGTCGCTCGTCGCGAAGCACCTCGATGCATTGACCACCCGGAGCGACGGCGCTGCCGTGTGGGGTGCCGTAGAGCGTATCCCCGCAGCGAAGCGCTGGCAGGCTGCCGCAGACGCAATGCCTGCGGACTTTTCGGCTTTGCAATGGCCGGCCAAGCGCGCCTCGCTGCGCGGACAGTGGATGGTGACGAGCTACACGGGACTCGCGGGTCGCAGTGCCGCGACGTCGGCAGACGGCAGTTTCTGGGTTGGTGGGTCCGCGGAGGATACGACCACGACGGAGGCTGAACTCGAGCGCACCGAGATTCGCTCGGGCCGCGACGAGCAGCCGAGCGTCGCCGCCATCGTGAACAGGCCCGCGACCGTCGGCGCCGTCATGCCGCCCGTGGATCTCGAGCGACTGCAGCGCGGCCGGGGAACCGAGTACGGAACCTTCGTGCATGAAGTGTTCGAGCGCATCGACTTCCGCACGGCCACCGGCAAGGATGGCAGCGGCTTGGGCGAGATCGTGGGCCGCAGCGCAGCACGCAACGGGCTGACTGGCGCCTCGGGAATCGCCGAGGAACTTGCCCGGCTGCTGCCTCGGGTACTCGCGACCCCGCTCGATCGACAGGGTGGCACGCAGGGCGATCCACTCCAGGGCTTGCCTGCGGGCTATACGCTGGGACAGATCGCCGCTGAAGATCGTCTCGACGAGTTCGAGTTCAATTTGCGGCTTGGGGCCGGGACACGCCACGAGCGTCTGCAGTCCCGCTGTCTGGATCCGGCGCGCGTTGAGCTCGCGCTGCAGGCGGCACTCGATGAGACCCGTGCCGCGCCGCCGCAGATCCTGCCGGTGCGTGACTGGCTGCGTCATCATCTCGAGCGCGCCCGCGACGAGCGGGCGCGGCTCTTCGCCGACATCGCCGGCATCCTCACCGGTTCGATCGATCTCGTGTTCCGCGTGCGCGCGGCGGCTGGCGACACTGCGGAGCGTTACTTCGTGGTGGACTACAAGACGAACGTCATCGAGAACTCCGAGCCGGTTCATTTCACGGGACCTTGGCTCGAGTGGAAGATGGCGACCATGGGTTATCCGCTGCAGGCACTGCTCTATACCGTGGCGCTGCACCGTCACCTGCGGCTGCGCATGGCGGAGCGTTACGACTACGAGCAGCACATCGGTGGCTACCTCTATCTGTTCGTGCGCGGCATGGCCGGCGCGGACACGCCGCGCTGCGCCACGACGGGACGCTGCCTCGGCGTGTTCGCGCACCGCTGGAGCCGCGAGACCATCGAGCTGCTCGACGAGGCGCTCAGCCCGGAGGGCACATGACGGACGCCCGTGAGCAGTTCATGGCGCGCGCGCGGCCGTTCGTCGAAGCGGGCGTGCTGGCGGAGTCGGACGTGCACGCGATCGCCCTGACCGCCCCGCGTTTCGGCGAACATGACGTCGAGCGCATGCTGGGTCTCGCGTTTGCGGTGCGTGCGCCGCGGGTAAGCCACCCGGGCGTGGATCTGCGCGCCGTCAGTCGCCAGATCGATGTCGAGACGGCCGAATCGAGCGACAACGACGACGAGCGCGCCGTGCAGTTGCCTTGGCCCGCAGAGTTGGCCGCATGGGCCGAGCATACGTTTGGCTCCCCGATGGTCGGTGGACCTCGAGACAAGCTCAAGCCCTTCGTCCGTCAGGTGCGGACCGGATCTGCCGCTGCAACGCTGCTGCTGACGCGACGCATGTACGTCGAGCAGGTGCGCGTCGCGCAGGCCCTTGCTGGGCGAATGGCAACCGAACTGCCGCCGCATGAGCGGGTTCGTGACCTCGAGGGCACGCTGCAGCGGCTGTTCCCTGACGATCGCGATGGCGAGGCGGCGCGGGCGGTGCGACTTGCGGCGACCCGATCGCTCGCCCTGATCGTCGGTGGCCCGGGCACGGGGAAGACCTACTCGGTCACACGCCTGCTCGCAGCACTGCTCGAGGGTCAGGGGCCCGCCGGCGCTCCGCCCACCGTGGCGCTCGCCGCGCCCACCGGCAAGGCGGCGGCACGCATGCGCGAGGCGATCCGCGAGGCGACCGACGCGCATGCGAGGCCGTCCCTCGACGTGCCGGATGCAATCCGCGCGCGTTTGCAGTCGCTGCCGGCGACTACGCTGCACCGATTGATCGGCATCCGTCCTGATGGCAGCGCCCGTCACGGTGTCGAGAGCCCGATCCCCGCTCAAGTCGTGATCGTCGACGAGGTGTCGATGGTCGACCTGACGTTGATGCGCCAACTGCTCGAGGCCGTACACCCGAGCGCCCGGTTGGTGCTGCTCGGCGATCGCGATCAACTCGCGAGCGTCGAGGCGGGCTGCGTACTCGCCGATCTTGCGCCGGCCGGCGGCGCGGGGCGACTCGCTCCCTGCACACAGACCTTCACGCACTCGCGGCGCTTCGAGAGCGCCCCCGACATTGCCCTGATCGCCGCCTGCCTGCAAAGCTACGCGACCCGGCACCCGGACGTCGCGGGGCAGGATCCGCAGGCGATCCGCGGGCGTGCGCTGGGGGTGTTTGAGGGCGAGGCGCACGCGGCGAAAGAGGCGTGGCCGCAATGGCGCATCGAGAGGCTGGGTCCGCCGCTACAGGCACCGCCGCGCAGCGCGCGTCCCTCGGCGAAACAACTGGAGCGTCTCGCAGCGCCTTATCTCGAGGGCGTTCTCGATCTATCCGGCGTGGGCGCGGGCGCGGGCGCAGCGGAACCGCCGCGGCACCGCGGGTACGCCGCTGTGCTGCGTGAGGCGCTGGCTGCTCCAGCACAGCTCAATGACCCGGTATGGCAGCGTGGCCTGCTCGCGTGCTTCGATCGATACCGGGTGCTTGCCGTCCATCGCCGCGGAGCGCTCGGCGTGCAGCAGCTCGAGCGGGAACTTGCACGGCGCGTCCGCTGGTCGATCAACGGCCCTCGGGAGCGGGACGGCGATCTCGGCTCCGGTCATTGGGTCGGACGGCCCGTCCTGATCACGGAGAACGCCTACGACGTCGGGCTGATGAATGGCGACGTCGGCATCGTGCTCGCGCTTCATGATGGGCCGGCGGCGATCTTCCCGCATGAACTCCCCGGCGAGGTACGCGCCGTCGCGCTATCCCGGCTGCCTTCCCATGAGGGAGCTCTCGCCATGACCGTACACAAGTCGCAGGGCTCCCAGTTCGACCACGTCGCCTTGGTGCTTGCAGGCCGCGACTCGCCCATCCAGACCCGCGAACTGGTGTACACCGGTGTGACCCGGGCACGCCAGCGTCTCAGCTGGCTGGGCAGCGCCGAGGAACTGCGCACGGCACTCGAGCGGCAGGTCCGACGCGAGAGCGGGCTCGGGGCGCTGATCGAAGAGCGGGAGGCCGCTGGCGGGTACGACCCCGCCCGTTGAATGCGCCGCCGTGGGTGCTTTCGGGGGGCTTTGGGGTAGACTACCCTCGCCCGAGAGCGCTGATGACGGCGGGCGTCTTCGACAGAGGGAGGATTTCGTGGCCGGTGACATTGGTAAAGACGACGCATGGCCGAAGCACAAGCGTACGCTCGATTTTCCCGCAGCCCTCTTGCTGCGCCGACAAGGCGTTGATTTGAATGACAAATCTGCCGCGGAGCTGGCCACCATAGAAAAGTTCGCCGTCGATACTTACCTCGCCAATAGCCGCCGTCGTCTGGATCAGACCAGCATCAATACCTGGGCCATGCTGCTGCTCCTCGGGGTCTATCGGCACCCGTCGTCCGACCTCAGGCAGCGCACCCGGTCACGCGACGTGCTCCTTAGCCTCGTCAACGCGCCTGCAGACGATGTTGATGCCGGCGTCGTCAACCACGTATCGCGAGTACTCGCGAGGAAGTAACGGCGCTCGCCCGTCGACGGCGGGGTTTGTGCCGCTTGAGTCGTGCCCGCGGTATAGACTCGGGCGATGAACACCGAGCTTGCCGATATCGTCGAGACCTGTCGCGGGGCGGGAGTCATCCTTGAAGGCACGGTGCCTGCGGGCTGCCGGGTCACCGGTGTCGCGGCAGTGCAGGACTGCGGTCCTGGGGACCTCGTGTTCGCCGACAAACCTCCCCTGCTGCGCCATGTGCTCGAGCGCAAACCCGCGGTGGTAGTGGCGGCGCGTGGGTTGCGCGAGGCGCTGGAGGCTGCAGGCTCGGGGGTCGTGCCCCTCTTTACGTCCAACGTGGCGCTCGCCCACGCGACCATCAAGGGGGCGTATGCGGCGCGCGACTTTGCGGCCGCGAACTGGGAAGGGCCGGTGCATCCTTCCGCGGTGGTGCACCCCACGGCCACGATCGGCGCGGATACCTGCCTTGAGCCACGGGTTGTCATCGGTCGCAACGTGGTGATCGGTAGGCGCTGTCGCATCATGAGCGGGGCGGTCATCGAGCATGACGTACGCATCGGCGACGACAGCGTCATCCACCCCAATGCCGTCGTCGGCTACGGCTGTCGATTGGGCAGCGAGGTGGTGATCGGCCCTGGCAGTGTGATCGGCTCGGAGGGCTTCGGCTTCGCCCAGGACTCGAAACGGCGCAGCCATGTCATCCCGCAGACCGGCATCGTGGTGATCGGGGATCGAGTGCGTGTCGGTGCCAACAACACCATCGACCGTGCGACCTATGCCGAGACGCGCATCGGCAACGGCACGAAGTTCGACAATCTTTGCCATGTGGCGCACAACGTGGAAATCGGCGAGGACTGCCTGCTGACCGCCATGTTCTGCATCGCCGGGTCGAGCAAAGTCGGCAACCGGGTGATGGCGAGCGGCCAGACCGGTGTGATCGATCACATGCGGATCGCCGATGACGTCGTGCTTGTGCATCGCGCCGGCGTCATCAAGGACATCGAGCAGGCGGGCGTCTACGCCGGCCTGCCGACGCAGCCGCTGGACGAGTACCTGCGCAACACGGCGGCATTTCGGCGTGCCGCCGATTTGCGGCGCCGGCTCGGTGAACTCGAGAAGGCGCTCGACGCACCCGAGTGACTCGGCGCCCGGGCTCCGGGGTTAGACTGTCGCCATGAATGAACCCATGGAAGCCGGTCGCGCTCTTGCGGCCGATGAATTCGAGCTGTACGACCTGCGCGTTGAAGTCGTTGTGCCCCGAGACGGCCGGATCCTCTGCGGTGCCAAGCCCGGCGATCATTTCGAGCTGCGTGGCGAGATGCTGACGCTGCCGCCTGGACAGGGTTTCTCGATCTACTCGCTCGCCGCGGTGCTGCCGCTGCTCGCGGCCAAACAGCGCGTGACGAGTCCAAGCGACTGGATGTCCACCGACGCCGAGGTGGCCTGTCCTGACCCGAACTGTCCGACGCGCTTGCGGATCGTGCGCACCGGCCGACGGCGCTTTCGGCATGCCGACACGACCGCCGTGCCCCTGCCGGGCGCAGGCTGACTTATGATCCCCTGCGTCGAGCTCGCGCCGGGATACTCGATTTCTCGACTGATCAAAGGCGGCTGGCACCTTGCAGGCGGGCACGGTGCGGTCGACCCTGCCGCGGCCTGCCGGGACATGGCCGACTTCGTCGAGGCGGGGGTCACGACCTTCGATTGCGCGGACATCTACACCGGCGTCGAGGAGCTCATTGGCCGTTTCCGCCGCGAGTATCCGCAGCAGGCGCGTCGTCTGCGCGTGCATACCAAGTTCGTTCCCGACCTCGACCTGCTAGCCACGGTGGACGGCGCCTACGTGGAGTCGATCATCGACCGCTCGCGTGCCCGCCTCGGCTTGGACTGCCTCGATCTCGTGCAGTTCCACTGGTGGGACTACACGGTGCCGCGCTACGTGGACATCGCGCTCGAACTGGAGCGGCTGCGCCGCGCCGGGAAGATCGCGCATATCGGCGTCACGAATTTCGGGACTCCGGCGCTGCGCGAGATGCTCGATGCCGGCGTCCCGGTGCTTGCCCACCAGCTGCAGTACTCGCTGCTGGATGACCGGCCATCAGGGGCCATGTCATCGTTGTGCGGCGCCCGCGGTGTCGGCCTCCTGTGCTACGGCACGGTGGCGGGTGGATTTCTATCCGATCGCTGGCTCGGCCAGCCGAGCCCCGAGGGTGCGCTTGCCAACCGCTCGCTCACCAAGTACCGGCTGATCATCGAAGAATTCGGCGGCTGGGAACTGTTTCAGGAGTTGCTCGCGGCGCTGCGCGGGGTGGCCGACCGTCATGGCTGCGACATCGCGACCGTGGCCACCGGAGCGATGCTCGATACTCCTGGGGTCGCGGCGGCGATTGTTGGCGCGACGAACACCGCACATCTGGCCGCCCATGCGGCGATCGGCACGTTGCGACTCGATGCGGCGGATCGGCAGTCCATCGCGGCGGTGACCGCCCGCCGTCGCGGACCACCCGGGGACGTCTACACCCTGGAGCGCGACCGCGAGGGTGCGCACGGACGCATCATGAAGTACACCCTCAACCGCTGAGGGCTTGCGCCGGCGCGGCGCGGCGCGGTGCAAGCACGCTGACGACGATGGCGACTGCGGCATTGATGATCGTCGCCACGAGCCCGTGATCCCATCCGGGCAGCAGTTCCGTCCAGAGGGCCGTTGCCGCGGGCCACAGCAGCGCGATGTAGCCCGCGAACATGCCGGCGAAAATGCCGGTGGCACTGGCCCTTGGCCAAAGAAATGCGAGGAACACGCCCGGTGCGAGCATGCCGATGGCCGCGTACGCGGAGAGGCCAATGTCTACCAGCGAGCGGTTCGAGGTCAGGGTAAGCCAGACGGCGATGCCGGCGAAGGCGAGCATTGCCATCCGCGATATCCGCAGCACTTTGGTGTCGTCTAGGTCGCGGCGCAGCGGCAGCACGACGTTACGGCCGAAGATGGTGGCCGCACCAAGCAGCAGGATCGATCCCGGCACGAGGGCGAGCAGCGCGCCCGCGCCGGCGAGCAGGCCTACTGCCCACGCGGGATAGGTATCGGCCACGAACTGCAGAAGCGCGGCGTTCAGGTTGCCATCGGGCGGTTGGGTGCCGGCGAGCAGGGCGGCGAAGCCGAGCAGGATGATGAAAAAGTAGGACAGCGAGTACAGCGGCTGCCACATGGCGTTGCGGCGGATGGTGTTGCCATCGCGGGCGGCGTAGATCAACTGGAACATGTGCGGGAAGATCCAGGTCCCGAGCGCCACATTGAGGGCGGCGGTTACCAGCCACGTGTTGGTGAGCCCGGCTTCCGGCTGCAGCCCGGGGAAAGCGCCGATGCCCGGATGGCGCTCCTGTGCGAGGCGGTAGATGTCGAGCATGGATGTGGCGCCAACCTTCTCGGCCGCGGTCACGGCGAGCGCCACCACCATGACGATCATCAGCACGTCCTTGATGCTGGCGGCGAATGCAGCGGAGCGCAGGCCGGCGACGAACACGAACACCAGCATGACGAGCGCGGCGAGCAGGGCGGCGGCCGTCGGGCCGATGAAGTCCGCGCCGAGCGTCAGACGCAGGATGAGCGACAGCGCGGTCAACTGGATCTGCACGTACACGAGGATGGCGACGATGCCGGCAAGGCCCACAAACACGGCAAGGGCCGTCGAGCCATAGTGGGCGGCAAAGAAATCCGCCTGGGTGACAAGGCCGCCGCGCCGGCCGGCTTCCCAAATCTTTGGCATCAGCCAGTAGCCGAGCGCGCAGGCGAGCGAAACCGAAGTGAACGCGAGATAGGCCGGAGCGCCGTAGGCCCAGGCATAGCCGGAGATGCCGAGCACCGCGAAGGTGGTGTAGATCTCGCCGGCATTGATGAACCAGAAGATCCAGCTGCCGAAGCGCCGGCCGCCTACCGCCCACTCGCTCATCGAGGCCTGACGGGTCTGCCGGCGGGAATAGAGCAGCGCGCCCAGCATCGTGCCAAGAACGATTGCCAGACAGAGCGTGAGCGTCATGCGCTCTCGCCCTTGCCTTCGCCTGCGCCGTGCCCGCTGCGCGCGTCGATCCGTCGGTCGATGGCAAACACGACGGCGATCGCCAGGGTCGCGAAGATGACGCCCGCCATCTGCCAGACCATCGGGAACGGCAGCGAGAGCGGCTTCCAGGCGACATCGTTGACGAGCGGCGCGAGACCGACCTGCCAGAGGAAGGGCAGCACCAGCAGCCAGCGGTGCGCGCGACTTGGCGGTGGAGCGTTCACGGCCCCGTCACCGCAGCGGGCGGGCGAGGGCGGGGTCGGCGTCGTGGCGTACCACCTCGCCGCCTTTCATCACCATCGAGATGGTGCGCAGGGCACGGATGTCACGCAGCGGATCGGCCTCGAGAGCGATCAGGTCGGCGTATTTGCCGGCGGCGACGAGCCCTAGATCCTGCTCCGCGCCGAGCATGCGCGCGGCGTTGACGGTGGCCGTGCGCAGCGCCTGCAAAGTGCTCATTCCGGCTTCGTGGTAGAGCTCGATCTCGCGCACCGAGGCGACCGTGCCCTCGTTCGGTTCGTAGGGGAACTGGTCGCTGCCCATGGCGATGTCCACGCCGGTGCGGATCGCGGCCTGCAGGGCCGCCCAGTGTGACTTGCCGACGAGCTGCACCCGGGCGAGGTAGAACGGCGTGGAGCCGATCTTGCGGAAGAACTCCATCGCGCCCGCCTGGCTGACGACGATGGTCGGCACGTACCAAGCGCCTTTTTCCTTCATCTTGCGGAAGACGTCCTCGTTGAGGAAATAGCCGTGTTCGAAGCTGTCGACTCCAGCCTCGAGCGCATCGAGGGTGGCACTGATGGACCCGGTGTGCGCCGCCACCTTGACGCCTTGCCGGTGGGCGATGTCGGTCGCGGCTTTCATTTCCTCGACGGTCATGTCGGCCGCCGAAATGTTGCCGGTGCTCGCCAATCCGCGCGAGATGGTGATCTTGACCCACTTGGCACCAAGCAGGATCTGCCGGCGGGTCTCCGCCCGCACTTCGTCCGGGCCGTCGATGCCGTCGAAGACAGGCTCGGAACTGTGACCGCCGGTCGGGATGATCGCGCGGGCGGCCGGCCAGATCCGCGGTCCGAGGTGTTCTCCGCGATGGATGGAGGATTTGAGCGCGAACACCGCGTCCTTGGCCTCGCCCGGGGTGCGCACCGTGGTGGTGCCGGCGAGCAGCGAGCGGCGTGCATTGACTGCCATGCGCAGCGCGAGACCGCCATCGGTCTCATTGGCGGTCTCGAGCATGGCGGTTCCGGGCAGGCGCAGCCCGAAGTGCACGTGCATGTTCATGAGCCCCGGCATGATCCACTTGCCGGGCAGATCGAGCCTCTGGGCGCCGGCGGGAATCACGATGCTGTCCGCAGGGCCCACTGCGCTGATGCGCTCGCCTGCGATGAGGATCACCGCGTCACGCAACGTCGTGCCACGCTCGAGATCGACGACGTTGACGCCGGTGATGGCGCGCACGGGCGGCGCGTTGCCGTCGGCCAGGGCAGGGGCGAGCGGCGCAAGCGCGAGTGGCACGAGCGCGAGCACAGCGGTCAGCAGACCTGCCGGGCGGGCGACGAGGTTCATGAGGTTCAGCCGCATGGGTGGGCTCCGTGATGCGATCGGCGTGGGCGGCGGCTAGAGTACAGGCCTCACAGGGCGGCTTCTACGGCGCCTGCACGGTGAACCGGAGGGTGGTGATGCAGCAGCGATACTCGCGCCGCGAGGCGCTCGGCGTGCTCGCGGCAAGCGCGGCGGTGGCGGCCTCGACCGCGCAGGGTGCGAGCGGACGTCCGCGGCAGGACGGCGGCGCCCGTCTGCGGGCGCTCATCGACGCGAGCGACGCCGCAGCCAACCGGCTCGATCCGGTGCCCCGACAGCCGCCGGGCACGGGCGCCGGACGCTGGCGCTTTCCCGACCCGCTCAGCGAAGAGGTGTTTGAGGCGCGGCGTCGCAACGCCGAGCGCGATCTCGCGGGCCTGCGCGCCATCGACCCGGCGACGCTCGGACCGGTCGACCAACTCGCGGCCGAGGTCTTCGAGTACCGGACGCGGCGCGAACTCGAGCGCTACGCCGTCGGTCTCGCCGAGGTGGAGTTGCGCGCACCGCTCAACCCTTCCTTCGGGCTGCACGTCGAACTGCCTGACTACGTGTCGGGTGCCGGGGCGCCCTTCGCTTCCCGGTTCGACTACGAGGTTGGCCTCGACCGCCTGCAGGGCTTCGGCCGTTATCTCGACTCGCTGCTGCAGCGCTGTGGCGAGGGACTCTCGACCGGCGTGGTGCAGTCCCGCGTCGTTACCGAGAAGGTGGCGGCACAGGCCGCGGCGATGCTCGCCCTGCCGCCCGGCCAGACACCGTTCCATGCAGCGTTGAGGCGCTTCCCGGACGCGATGGGCCGCGCCGATCGCAGCCGTTTCGAGCGCGACTACAACCGTGTGATCGAATCCCAGGTGATGCCGGGCTATGCGCGTCTGCAGGAGTTCCTGCAGCGCGACTACCTGCCGCGCGCCACCGTGGAGCCCGGCCGCTGGGCGATGATCGACGGGCTGCGTCTGTACGCCTTCGAGCTCGACGGTCATCGCACCGTTTCCGGGCAGGCGCGCGACGTCCATGCCACCGGGCTCGAGGAGGTCGCGCGGATTCGCGCGCAGCTCGAGGAGGTGCGGGGGCGCGTGGGCTTCAGTGGTGATCTGCCGGCGCTCTTCGAATATGTTCGCACCGACCCGCGCTTCTACTTCCGCACGCCCGAGGAATTGCTTGCGAAGTTCGCCGAGATCGAGACGCGGATCTGGCAGGGCATGCCGCGGCTGTTCGCGCGCCGGCCCCGGGCGCCGTTCGCGGTGCGTGCGCTGCCCGCCCTCGGCGATCAGCGCGGTACGGGCTATTACCGACCGGGACCGCCTGACGGCGTCACGCCCGGGGTGCTGTGGTTCAACATGTCGATGCTCGGGACGCGGCCGATCCCGACGCTCGAGACCCTGACGATGCACGAGGGCATTCCGGGGCATCATTACCAGATCACGCTCGCGCTCGAGGATCCGACGCTGCCCGCGATCCTGCGCTTCGGCGGCCTCACGGCGTACTCGGAGGGCTGGGGACTCTATGCCGAGTCGTTGGGGCCGGAACTCGGCATGTTCGAGGATCCGTGGCAGTGGTTCGGACATCTCGACATGGAGATGCTGCGCGCGGTGCGCCTCGTGGTGGACACCGGGCTGCATGCTCTGCGCTGGCCGCGCCAACGGGCCATCGAATACATGCTCGCCAACACGTCCATGGCGCCGCGCGATGTCGAGGTCGAGGTCGACCGCTACATCGCGCAGCCCGGCCAGGCCTGCGCCTACAAGACCGGAGAACTCAAGCTGCAGCAGTTGCGAGCGCGTGCCGCGGGTGCTCTCGGCGGCCGGTTCGACATCAAGGCCTTCCACGGCCAAGTGCTCGACACGGGCGCACTGCCGCTCGCCGTCCTCGAGGCCAAGGTGAACCGTTGGATCGCCGCCACATCGAGTTGAGCGGAGCTTTCGCGGCGCTTGCAAGCAGGCGTTGCCTGCACGACACTCTGATCTGCTGGTGCGCGCGTTCGCCGCCCACCAAGGGCCAACAAGATCAGGGGGAGCCATGAAAAGAGTGCTGCCGTTTGCCCGACGGTCGCTGTCGGTGGTGTCGTTCGTCTGTTTGCTGTCAGCCACGACAGCATTGGGTCTGACTGCGCCGGTTGGCGTAGCGGCTACTGCCGCCCCCGCTGTCGCCGTGTCGACGGAGCCAGCCGACGATGTCCTGTCGCGCTTCTTCGTCTGGTGGAATGCCACCTACAAGGTGCCCGGCGGCTACACCGCCGCGGGGTTCGGTCAGTGGTTCACCCCGGACGCGACTCTCGTGCTCGAGGGGAAGGAGATCATCCGCGGCCTCGACGGCTGGGCGGCGCACTTCCAGCGCATCCAGGCGGGCGGCGGTCAGGTCGAGATCGTGGTGCCTTTCAAGCGCGTGTTTCAGAGCGGCGAGCGGATCTACACCTATCACGTGATTCGCAGTCGGCGCGACGGCAAGGCCGCCTGCGCGCTGGCTGCCGGCCATGCGGAACTGCGCGACGGACGTATCTCGACCATCGTGCTCGTGCGCTCGCCGCTCGACCCAGCCAAGGGTCCGCTCGACGCCGAGTGCTGGGTCGACTGACCACGCCCCGCGTGATCACGCCTCGCGCTGATCACGCACGTCGAGGCCATATTCGCATCTCACCGCATCAACATCGACGAGGACACCCCCCCATGAAGCTCCGCGTTCATCAGTCCGGCCGCCCACCCACCGCGATCTGCGCTGCCGTGGCGCTCGCCATTGCCGCTTCCCTGCCCGCAGCAGCGCAGCAGTCAGCGGACGGCGCGGCTCTGGAGGAGATCATCGTCACCGCGCAGCGCCGCAGCGAGTCGCTGATGGATGTGCCGATCGCCGTCAGCGCTATCAGCTCGGCCGCCATCGAGAAACAGTCCATGCGCAGTGTCGAGGACGTTCTTGCCGAGGTGCCCAACGTCAGCTTCGTGTCGCTCGGCTCGCGTGATCGCAAGGAGATCAGCTTGCGCGGCATCTCCAATCAGCTCAACCCGTTCGTCGATGTGCGCTCGGCCACCTATGCGTTCTACATCGACGAGTTCAACGTCGCCGTAGGTACCAGCAATCCGGAGATCCTCGACCTCGAGCGCATCGAGGTGCTGCGTGGACCGCAG
>JBILMF010000216.1:0-3315 GCA_044375655.1 Steroidobacteraceae bacterium
CGGGCGGGTGGCGCGGGAGGTGTTGTCCCGGGGCCAGCAGAAACTGGCGGCCGTGGCTCTCAACCTCAGCCAACTCGAGTTCCTGCAACGGGAACACGGTCTACGGCCCAGTCTGCTGCTCGATGACCCGTCGGCGGAACTCGACCGCGAGCGCCTGGCGCGCGTGATCGCCCGGGTCGAGGCGTTGCAGACCCAACTGATCGTCACGGCGCTCGACCGCGACACAGCGCTTTTTGGCTCACCCGACAGCGTGTTCCACGTGGAACAAGGGAGGGTGATTCGGGTATGATTCACCATCTCTCCGCCGAGCCCCAGCATGTCTGAAGCCGACGTTTACGATTCGAGCAAAATCAGGGTCTTGAAGGGTCTCGACGCGGTCCGGAAACGGCCCGGGATGTACATCGGAGACACCGACGACGGCACCGGACTGCACCACATGGTCTTCGAGGTCGTCGACAACTCCATCGACGAAGCTCTGGCTGGCCATTGTGACCGCATCGTCGTCACCATCCATGCCGATGAGTCGGTCACCGTCGAGGACAACGGGCGCGGCATCCCGGTGGATATCCATGCCGAGGAAGGGCGCTCGGCTGCCGAAGTCATCATGACTGTGCTGCACGCCGGCGGCAAATTCGACGACAGTTCGTACAAGGTCTCTGGCGGCCTGCACGGCGTCGGGGTGTCGGTGGTGAACGCGCTGTCCGACGTGCTGCACCTCACCATCCACCGGGACGGCAAACTGCACGCGCAGGAGTACCACCTCGGCGAGCCGGTGGCGCCGCTGGCGGTGGTGGGCGCCACGGATCGGACGGGTACGACCGTCCGCTTCAAACCCAGCCCGACCATCTTCACCAACATCCAGTTCGACTACGACATCCTCGCCAAGCGATTGCGGGAGCTGTCGTTCCTCAACTCCGGGGTGTGCATCGAGCTGCTCGACGAGCGCGAGAACAAGGGCGACGTTTTCCAGCACGAGGGCGGCCTGCAGGCCTTCGTGAAGCACCTCAATCGCTCCAAGCAGGCCATCCACGACCACGTGTTCTGGTTCCGCACTCAGGATGGCCCGATCGGTGTCGAGGTTGCCATGCAGTGGAACGACTCCTGGCAGGAGTCCATGTTCTGCTACACCAACAACATCCCGCAGAAGGACGGCGGTACCCACCTCGCCGGATTTCGTGCTGCGCTGACCCGTACGCTGAACGACTACATCGAGCGCGAGGGTATCGCCAAGCGCGAGAAGGTACCGACGACGGGCGACGACGCCCGCGAGGGCCTGACGGCCATCCTGTCGGTGAAGCTCCCGGACCCGAAGTTCTCCTCGCAGACCAAGGACAAGCTGGTCTCTTCCGAGGTCAAGTCCGTGGTCGAGACGGCCGTGGCGCAGAAGTTCTCGGAGTTCCTGCTCGAGAAACCGCAGGAAGCGAAGGCCATCGCCGGCAAGATCATCGATGCGGCCCGTGCCCGCGAGGCGGCGCGCAAGGCGCGCGAGCTGACGCGGCGCAAGGGAGCCCTCGATATCGCCGGTCTTCCGGGCAAGCTTGCCGACTGCCAGGAAAAGGACCCTGCGCTTTCCGAGCTGTTCATCGTCGAGGGCGACTCGGCCGGTGGTTCCGCCAAGCAGGGCCGCGACCGCCGCACGCAGGCGATCCTGCCGCTGAAGGGCAAGATCCTCAACGTCGAGAAGGCCCGGTTCGACAAGATGCTCTCGTCGGCAGAGGTCGGCACGCTGATCACCGCGCTGGGCTGCGGCATCGGCCGCACCGAGTTCGACATTGAGAAGCTGCGTTACCACCGCATCATCCTGATGTCCGATGCCGACGTCGACGGTGCACACATCCGCACGCTGCTGCTGACGTTCTTCTACCGGCAACTGCCGCTGCTCATCGAGCGCGGCCACGTTTACATCGCGCAGCCGCCGCTCTACAAGGTCAAGCGCGGCAAGCAGGAGATCTACGTCAAGGACGACGGCGAGCTCAACGCGATGCTGCTCAACGCCGCACTCGAAGAGGCGGAACTGCACCTCAACTCCTCTGCGCCGCCGCTGCGCGGTGCCGGGCTGGAAGCGCTCGCTCGCCAGTACGTAGAGGTGCAGGCCATCGTCAGCCGTCTGGCGCGGCGTTACGACGCACGCTTGCTCGACCAGTTGCTGTACGTCCCGGTGGTGTCGCGCAGTGACTTCGACCGTCCCGAGTGGCTGCGAGCCTGGGCGGACGATCTGGCCGCGAGACTGGGCGTGGCCGCAGATGGCAACGCCTCCTACACGCTCGAGCTGCAGGCCACGGGCAGCACCACGGGCAGCACCACGGGTATCGGCCGCATCCACATCATCAAGTCGGAGCACGGCAGTCGCTTCGACAAGTACCTGACCCGCGATTTCTTTGATTCCGCGGAGTACCAACGCATCGCTGCGCTGTCGCGCACGCTCGCCGGCCTGATCGGCGAGGGTGCCAGCGTGCGCCGCGGCGATGCGCGCCGCGAAGTGAGTTCGTTCAAGCAGGCCATCGACTGGCTGTTCGAACACGCCAAGCGTGGGCAGTCGATCCAGCGCTACAAGGGACTCGGCGAGATGAACCCCGAGCAGCTCTGGGATACCACCATCAATCCCGAGACGCGTCGTCTGATGCAGGTACGCATCGAGGACGCCGTGACCGCCGATGAGGTGTTCACCACGCTGATGGGCGATGAGGTCGAGCCGCGGCGCGAGTTCATCGAGAAGAACGCGCTCGCCGTCAGCAACCTCGACGTCTGAGCGAGTGCACCGCTGAGCGAGTGCACCGCCGCCGCGGGGCGGCAGTGGCCGACAGCGCGCGCGCGGCCGCGAGGCCGCGGCGGCTCTCCCGGACTCAGCTGTCGTAGCCCGGCGACTCGCGGGCAAGCTTGCGCAGCAGGCCAGGCCACACGAGCCGGCTGGCCATGGGTCCCATCACCTGCAGCTGTGCCCTCACTTCCGCCTGCGCTGCCGCACTCGCTATACGCACCCCTGAGGCGCCAGCCGACAGCGCCATGATCTGCTGCGTGCAGGCGCGTTCCAGCATGAACAGCCGCAGGAAAGCTTCGCCGGCGGTAGCGCCGACCGCGAGCGTGCCGTGGTTGCGCAGCAAAAGCAGGGACTTCTCCCCAAGATCGGCGACGATACGCTCGCGTTCCCCGAGGTTCAGCGCTATTCCCTCATAGTCGTGGTAGGCGAGGTCCGGCAGCACGATCAGCGCATGCTGGGTGATCGGCAGCAGTCCGCACTCCTGCGCGGACACGGCGACTCCCGCATCGGTGTGCACATGGATGACGAACTGCGCGTCGGCACGCGTTGCATGGATC
>JBILMF010000091.1:0-12566 GCA_044375655.1 Steroidobacteraceae bacterium
CCTCCGCACCCACCACCGCCGCGGAGACGAGATCGCGGTCCTCGAAGAGCTGCGCGACGTCGGTGGCAGCGGTCTGCGGATCGATGCGCGCCGCCTCGCTGTCGAGGTTGTCGCCTACCGTCGCCTCTGGGTCGCCGGTGATGATGCGGGTGAGGGCGATCGTACCGAGGTAGCGATCGTCGCGGTCGACGACGAACAAGCTGTCGGTGCGCGGCGGCAGCTCGCCGCGCATGCGCAGGTAGCGCAGCACGACCTCCAGCGTGACGTCCGGGCGCACGCTGACGGTGTCGGTGTTCATCAGGCCGCCGGCGCTGTCCTCGGGCCACGAGAGCACGTTTCGCAGGCGCTCGCGATCGCGCTGGTCCATCGAGCGCAGCACCTGCAGCGTGACCGTTTCCGGCAGCTCGCCCACCAGATCTGCGAGATCGTCGAGTTCCATGCCCTCGGCCGCGGCCACCAGTTCCTCGGGCGGCATCTCCTCGATCAGTTCCTGGCGCACGCTCTCGTTGACTTCGAGCAGTACGTCGCCCTCGATCTGCGGGTCGACAAGGCTCCAGACGAGTTCGCGTTGCCGCGGCGGCAGTGACTCGAGCAGCAGGGCGATCTCCGCCGGGTGCATCGCCGCGATCATCCGCTGCGCGGGTCGCAGTGTGCCGCTCTCGAGCGCCTCGCGCAGGGCGGCGAGCCGCGCCTCCTTGCGGCCGTCGGCGTCAGCCGTGCTCATCGCTGCACCCGACTATGCGCACGGCTCACGGGCGCGACCGTTCGGCGGCGGCGAGCGCGCTGTGGCGCACCGCGAGTCCCGGTGCCGATTCGCGCAGCCGTTCGGCCAAGCGCTCGACAAGGTACACGGAGCGATGCTGGCCGCCGGTGCAACCGATGCCGAAGGTGAGGTAACGCCGGCGCGCTGCGCGGTGTTCCTCGATGCGCGCGGCGATGAACTGCGCGAACTCCTCCAGCAGCCGGCCGACCGCCGGCTGGGCGTCGAGGTAGGAGACGACTTCGGCATCGCGGCCGGTGAGCGGGCGCAGCGCCACCGTCCAGTACGGGTTCGGCAGGGTGCGCGCGTCGAACACGAAGTCGCAGTCGCCCGGCACACCGTGCTTGAAACCGAAGGACACGAGCGTGACCGACAACTCGGCGCCGCGCCGCCGGTCGATGCGCTGCACGATCACGTCGCGCAGTTCGTGCACGCCCATGTGCGTCGTGTCGACCACGAGGTCGGCTGCCTGGATCACCGGGTCGAGCAGTTGGCGCTCCCGCGAGACCGCCTCCTGCAGCGAGGCGGACTCGCGTGACAGCGGATGGCGGCGCTTGGTCTCGCCGAAGCGCCGCAGCAACTCCGTATCGGCGGCGATCACGACGAGCAGTTCGCAGCGCACTCCGCTGCGCCGCAGTTCGTCGATGGCAGCCGGTATGCCGCCGAGACTGACGCCGGCGTCGCGGGCGTCGATGCCGATCGCGACGGTCTGCGCGCTGCCGTCGCTGCTGCGCAGGGCGTGCGCGACGAATGGCTCGAGCATCGAGGCCGGCAGATTGTCGACGCAATAGTGGCCGAGATCCTCGAGCGCGTTCAGTACGACGCTCTTGCCGGCCCCGGAGAGCCCGCTGACGAGGATGATGCGCAGGGGCGAGGCCACGCGGACGGGCGTCTGGGTTGCGTGGCAGGTTGGCGGCGCGGGCGCGCGCTCAGTGGCGCGCCCGGCGGCCTTCCTCGGCGTGGTGGTCGGTTTCCTTTTCCTTGCGTTTCTTCACCAGCCGGTCGAGCTTGTCGGCCAATGCGTCGATGGCGGCGTACATGTCCTCGGCCACCGCGTCCGCGTGGATGTCGGTGCCGGGAACCCTGAGCGTTGCCTCGGCCTTGTGCCGCAGCTTCTCGACCGACAGCACGTAGTGCACGTCGATCAGCTGATCGAAGTGGCGCACGATACGGTCCATCTTCTTGTGCACGTAGGCACGCATGGAGTCGGTGACTTCGACGTGATGTCCGGTGATGGATATCTGCATGGCTGCCTCCTGTTGGCGGAAGGTTACCGCGATTTGCCCAGCTTGCGCTCGGCCGACGAGCCGAGGCCGAGACCCTCGCGATACTTGGCCACGGTGCGGCGGGCCACCGGGATGCCCTCGCCGGAGAGGATCTCCGCGAGCCGGCTGTCGGAGAGCGGATCGGCGGGATCCTCGTCGCGGATGAGCTTGCGGATCTTGGCGCGGATGGCGGTCGAGGAGGTGCCCTGGCCGCCTTCGCCCTCCACCTGACTGGAGAAGAAGAAGCGGAGCTCGAAAACGCCGCGCGGCGTGTGCATGTACTTGCCGGAGGTGATGCGCGAAATGGTGGACTCGTGCATCTCGATGGCAGTGGCGATGTCCTTGAGAATCATCGGCTTCATGTACTCGTCGCCCCGTGCGAGGAAATCCGCCTGTCTGGCGACGATCGCCTGCGCGACCCTGAGCAGCGTGTCGTTGCGGATCTCGAGACTCTTCAGCAGCCAACGCGCCTCCTGCAGCTGCGTGCGCAGCGGGGTGTGGCCACTGCCGCGTCCGAGCATGCCGGCGTAATCCTGGTTTACGCGTACGCGCGGCATGGTTCCGGGATTGAGCTCCACCGACCAGCCCTTCCCGGTACGGCGCACGAACACGTCGGGGATTACGTACTCGGGGCGGCTGGCGCTCACCAGTGAACCCGGTCGCGGATGGCAGGCGCGCACCAGCGCGATCGCGGCGGTCAGTTCGTCCTCGACGGCGCCGGTGGCGCGGCGCAGCGGCCCGCTGTCGCGCTGCGCGAGCAGCTCCAGATGGTCGGCGACGATCCGCTGCGCGAGCGCGAGGCCGGCGGTGGATGGCTCGAGTTGCGCGAGCTGCAAGGTCAGACACTCGGCAAGGTTGCGGGCGCCTATCCCCACCGGCTCCAGCGTTTGCACGAGCAGCAGCACGCGCTCGATTTCTTCTTCGTCCCAGTCGATGTCGGGGCGCAGGCTCGCGGCGATCTCGGCGAGAGTTTCGGTGAGGTAGCCGTCCTCGTTCAGCGCATCGACGAGCGCGGTGGCAACGGTCAGGTCGTCGTCGGAGAGCCCGGCGAGTTCGAGCTGCGCGAGCAGATGGTCGCGCAGCGACTCGCCGCGCTCGTCGGCGATGTCCCGCTCGGGCTGATCGTCGTCCTCGGCGCGGCCGGCGTCGCTGCCGGTGCCCGGTCGGTCCGCCCATGGCTGCTCGATGACCTCGACCTCGACCTGTTCCGCCGGATCGACGAGTGGCGGCTGTTCGACAGCGGTGAAACTGGCGGTGAGTTCGACTTCGTCCTCCGGCTCCTCCTGCTCGAGCATGACGTTGCTCTCGAGGAGCTCGGCGATGTGCGCCTGCAGTTCGAGCGCGGGCATCTGCAGCAGGCGGATCGCCTGCTGCAGTTGCGGAGTCATGGTGAGCGACTGACCGAGCTTGAGTTGCAGTGACTGCTTGAGCATCTGCGTGTCCGGATGTGCTCGGGCGACTCTGCCGGCGTCGCGGAAGGTACCGGGATCCTAGAGGCTGAACGAGTCGCCCAAGTACACCTCACGCACGCGGGGATTGGCAAGGATTTCCGCCGCTGATCCCGACGCGATCACCGTGCCGTCGCCGATGATGTACGAGCGCACGCACACGCCGAGGGTCTCGCGGACGTTGTGATCGGTGATCAGCACGCCGATGCCGCGCGCGGCCAGCTCGCGGATGATCCGCTGGATGTCGGCAACCGACAGCGGATCGACGCCGGCAAAAGGCTCGTCGAGCAGCATGAAGCGCGGATCGGCGGCGAGTGCGCGGGCGATCTCGACGCGGCGCCGCTCGCCGCCGGAGAGCGCCATGCCGAGCGAGTGGCGGACGTGATCGATGCGCAGATCGACAAGGATTTCCTCGCAGCGCTCGCGGCGTTGCGCGGCGTCGAGATCGCGCCGCGTTTCGAGGATCGCGCGCACGTTATCCTGCACGCTCAGCCGGCGGAACACCGAGGCCTCCTGCGGCAGGTAGCCGATGCCGGCACGGGCGCGCTCATGGATCGCGGCATGGGTAAGATCGCGATCATCGAGCTCGATGCGTCCCGCGTCGGCCGCGACCAGTCCGACGATCATGTAGAAAGCCGTGGTCTTGCCGGCGCCGTTCGGGCCGAGCAGGCCGACGATTTCGCCGCCCTGCAATTCGAGCGACAGGTCGCGCACCACGGCGCGCGCGCCGTAGGCCTTGGCGAGGTGCGAGGCGCGGAGTCGGCTCATGGTGTCGGCGACTGGGTTTGCGGCCGGATGACGATACGCACGCGCTCGCTGCTGCCGGCGGGCTTGCCGGCCTGCACGCGTTGCTCGCGCACGCTGTAGACCAGCGGGTCGCCGCGGATCTCGCTGCGGCCATTGTCGCTCAGCCAGGCATCCTCGCGCAGCGTCACCGTGCCTGCAGCCATCTCGTAGGTGATGCTGCCGGCGCGGCCGCGGGCGCGGCTACCGTCGCGCAGCAGCTGCTCGAACTCCGCCTGCTGGCCGCGGATGGTCGCGCGCACGATGCGGTTGCGCTCGAAGGCGACGATCGCCTCCTCGGCACGCATTTCGCCGCCGTCTACCGCGATGCGCACCGCGCCGCTGAACGTCCAGGTGGCCTCCTCGAAGTCGAGGCCGGTGGCGCGCGCCCGCTCTGCGGCGACGCGTACGTTGCCTTGGGTGATGACGACATCGCGGAAGAGCAGCGTGCTCGAGCGATAGTCGACTTCGGAGGAGGCGGCATCGAGGGTGATGTCGCCGCTGCGCGTGGCCGCCGCCGCGGGCACCGCGGCAGGAGCGGACTGAACTGTCGCCGGAGCGGACTGGGCCGCGGCGCGGGCGACTGCGTTCGCGCCCGGCAAAGCGACGCTCAGGGCGAGCGCCGCCAACAGCGGCGACGCCAAAGCCGCGCCGGGGCGGTGCGTAGGGTCAGGGCGTGAAGCGGCCATGGACATCGGTTTGCAGGCGGACCTGTCGGGTGCGCAGATTGGCGTCAAGCCCGGTGCCGGCGAGCACATGGTTCTGCATGGTCATTTGCACCGGGCCAGCGGCACGCAGCCGCGCGGTGGCGAGATCGTACTGCAGGGACGCGGTGCGCAAGCGCAGCGGCTCGGCATCGGGCGCGGCACCGCCCTCTAGCGTGACGCCGCCCTCGAGCACGAGTAGCCGCGAGTCGCCGGACAGTCGACCCGTGGGCGCCGTCACCTGCCAGCGCGCCGCATCACCCTCGCGCGTCTCGAGACGGATGTCGACGAGCGCGACTTCGAGCGAGCGCGGATCCTGCTCGATATGCCGCGCCTGCAAGCGGTAGCGCGGCAGGCCATCGGCACCGGTCTGCAGGATCTCCGCGTCGCTCGCCGAGTAGCCCGGATCGGCCGCCTCGCGCTCGCCACGCGCGCCGTCTGCGGCGCCGCGATCACAGGCTGCGAGCAGACCCGGCAGCAGCAGCGCGAGCAGCAGCGCCCGCAGGCCAACCCGCGAGCGCGGCAGCGGTGCACCCGGCGGACGCCGCAGCGGGACAGCCGTCGACCGTCGCGGCGGCGATGGATGTGGTGCTGGACCCGAGCGCCGCGGCTGCATGCGTTCAGACCACGCCGCTGCGCAGCAGGTCGTGGACGTTGAGGGCGCCGACGAGCAGACCTGCGTCGTCGACCACCGGCAGCGAGGTGATGCGGTACTTCTCCATCAGGTGCACGGCCTCGGCGGCGAGTTCGCCATGGCCGATGGTCTTGCAGGGGTGGGTCATGATGTCACGCATGCGTGCCCCGTGGATGTCCAGACGCTGGTCGAGCGAGCGGCGCAGATCGCCGTCGGTGTAGACGCCGATGGCCGCGCCGGCGGCATCGACCACGACCGTCATGCCGAGGCCCTTGCGCGACATCTCGAGCAGACCGTCGGCCACGCTGGTGTCGGGTTGGACGCGCGGCACGGCATCGCCGCTGCGCATGACGTCGCCGACGCGCAGCAGCAGCCGCCGGCCGAGCGCGCCGCCGGGGTGTGAGCGGGCGAAGTCCTCGGCGGTGAAGCCGCGCGCTTCGAGCAGCGCGACCGCGAGCGCATCGCCCATCGCCAGCGCGGCGGTGGTGCTCGCCGTCGGCGCGAGGTTCAGCGGGCAGGCCTCCTCCGCCACGCCGACGTCGAGGTGCACCCGCGCTTCGCGGGCGAGCGTCGAGGCCGAGTTGCCGGTCAGCGCGAGCAGCGGCACGCCGAGACGTGCGACCGGGCCGAGCAGCGCGAGGATCTCGGGCGTCTCGCCGGAATTGGAGAGGGCGAGCAACACGTCGTCACGGGTGATCATGCCGAGATCGCCATGGCTGGCCTCGGCCGGATGCAGGAAAAACGCCGGCGTCCCGGTGCTGGCCAGGGTGGCGGCGATCTTGCCGCCGACGTGGCCCGACTTGCCCATGCCGGTGACCACCACCCGACCGCGGCAGTCGAGGCACAGCCGACAGGCGGCGGCGAACGCGGCATCGATGCGCGACTCGAGGGCGACGAGACCGCGGATCTCGACGCCGAGCGCCCGCCGCCCCCCGGCGATCAGCTGCGCGGCGTCGGCGGTGCGGGTGGTCGGGTGCACAGGCGAGTCCATGAGGTGGCATGATACCGCCCCGCCCCAACCGTCGCGCGCCCCCGGCCGCCCAGTCCCAAGACCATGCACCCTGACAAAGTCGCAGAACTGATCCGTGCCGGCCTGCCCGGCGCCCAGGTGGTCGTCGAGTCCGACGACCAGACCCACTTCGCCACCCGCGTGGTGTCTGCGGCCTTCGTCGGCAAGCGCAGCATCGCCCGCCACCAGATGGTCTACCGCACCCTCGGCGAGCTCGTCGGCCGCGAGATCCATGCGCTATCCATCGAGGCGTTGACCCCCGAGGAGGCCGGCGTCGCCCGGCCGGGCTGAGCCGCGGCGCCCGTGGACCGGTTACAGATCGACGGTGGCATCCCGCTCGCGGGCGAGGTGCGCATCTCCGGAGCGAAGAATTCGGCGCTGCCGATACTCGCCGGCACGCTGCTTGCGGCCGAGCCGGTGTCGGTGGGCAATGTGCCTCACCTGCAGGACGTGACCACCATGATCGAGCTGCTCGGTCGCATGGGTGTCACGGTGACCGTCGATGAGCGCATGAACGTCGAGGTCGATGCGAGCAGCCTCGAGCGGCCGCTGGCCCCCTACGACCTGGTGAAGACGATGCGCGCCTCGATTCTCGTGCTCGGCCCGCTGCTCGCCCGCTTCGGCGAGGCCACGGTGTCGCTGCCGGGTGGCTGCGCGATCGGTGCGCGTCCGGTCAACATCCACGTCGCCGGCCTGCAGGCGATGGGCGCGGAGATCTCCATCGAGAACGGCTACATCCGCGCGCGCGCTTCGCGGCTGCGTGGCGCGCGGCTGGTGCTCGATACCGTCACCGTCACCGGCACCGAGAACCTCATGATGGCCGCGGCTCTCGCCGACGGGCAGACCGTACTGGAGAACGCGGCCCGCGAGCCCGAGGTCGTCGACCTCGCCGACTTCCTCAACTCGCTGGGCGCCCGCGTGCGCGGCGCCGGCACCGACAAGATCGTCATCGACGGGGTGCCCCGCCTGCATGGTGGCCAGTTCCGCGTGCTGCCCGATCGCATCGAGAGCGGCACCTATCTGGTCGCCGGTGCCATCAGCCGCGGCCACGTGCGAGTCCGCAACACCCGGCCCGAGCACCTCGATGCCGTGCTCGCCAAGCTGCAGGAGGCGGGCGCGACGCTCAGCGTCGGCAGCGACTGGATCGAGCTCGACATGCGCGGCCGCCGGCCGCGCGCGATCGATCTGCGTACCGCACCTTACCCGGCGTTCCCGACCGACATGCAGGCGCAGTTCGCCGCCCTCAATACCGTCGCCGATGGCGTCGGCACCATCATCGAGACGATCTTCGAGAACCGCTTCATGCACATGCTGGAGATGCGGCGCATGGGCGCTGAGATCCGCCTCGAGGGCAACACCGCCATCATCAAGGGGGTGCCGCGGCTGCAGGCGGCGCCAGTGATGGCGACCGACCTGCGCGCCTCGGCCTCGCTGGTGCTCGCCGGGCTCATCGCCGAGGGGCGCACGGAGATCGACCGCATCTACCACATCGATCGCGGCTACGAGGCCATCGAGGAAAAACTCGCGGGCCTCGGCGCGGCGATCAAGCGCGTGCCCGGCTGAGTCGACCGCAGCGGCTTGCGCTTGCGGGTGAGCGCGTCCGTCCGGTCAGCGCGCCCGGCCGGTCAGCGCGCCCGGCCGGTCAGCGCGGCCGGCCGGTCAGCGCGTCCGGCCGGTCAGCGCGGCCGCACCTGTTGCGGCGCCTCGTCGACCCGCACCCGCGCCTCGCCACGCTCGCTGCCGCGCTGCACTTCCAGCGTGATCACCTGTCCCGGCGAGGTATCGGCGATGCGCAGTTGCACTTCGCGGGAGTTTGCCGGTGCCTTGCCGTCGATCTTGAGGATGATGTCGCCGGGGCGCAGCCCTGCCTGCTGCGCCGGTCCGCCGTTGGCGAGGCGGTTGATCACCACCACCGGCCCCTCGAAACCCGCCTGCTTGGCCTGCGCGGCCTCCACCAGCTCGGTGCCGATGCCGATCCAGCCGCGCAGCACCTTGCCGCGGGTGACGATTTCATTGACCACGCCGCGCACCAGATTCACCGGGATGGAGAAGCCGATGCCCTCGACGCCGAGATTCTTGGCGATGATCGCGGTGTTGACGCCGACCAGTTCGCCGCGGGTGTTGATGAGCGCACCACCCGAGTTGCCCGGATTGATCGGCGCGTCGGTCTGGATGAAGTTCTCGAAGGTGGCGATGCCAAGTTGGTCGCGGCCGGTGGCACTGACGATGCCCTGGGTGACGGTCTGCGCGAGTCCGATCGGGTTGCCTATGGCCAGCACTACGTCACCGACCCGCAGCGTGTCAGAGCGCCCGAGGCGGATGCTCGGCAGGTTGGGCAGGTCGATCTTGAGCAGCGCGAGGTCGGTATCGGGGTCACGGCCCACGACCTGCGCCTCGATGGAACGGCCATCGGCGAGTTGCACGCGGATGGTCGTCGCATCGGCAATGACATGATGGTTGGTGACGATCTGACCCGACGGGTCGATGATCACCCCGGAGCCCAGAGACTGCTCGATGCGCCGCCGGTAACGGGGCACGAAATCGCCGAACGGATCGTCGAGGAAACTGCGTAGCACGCGCTCGGTGGCGACCCGCGTGACGTATAGGTTGACGACGGCAGGGGCGGCGGTGCGCACCGCCGGCGCGTAGCTGGCCGCAGCGCCGCTGGCCGGCGCCGCTACGGCGGCGGCCACGTTGTCGCCAACCGGTGCTTCGGGTAGCGCCACTACCGTGTCCGCCGCGGCGTCCGCGGCGCCGGGCAGTTCGACCGGGTACGACGGGTTTGCTGGCGCGCGCAGCTGGTCGAGCAGTTGCGGACGCCACACATAGATGCCGGCGACTGCCAGAAAGGCGAGAGCAAGCCCGCCCACCAGCGAGCCGAGGAGGAAAATGACCGCCTTGTGCCATCCACTCATTGCGCTCGGCCACCCCGCACCACGGCGCCATGCCGCGCGCCCGCGTGTATAATGCCGGAGTTCCACGCATATCCGATAGCGTCCCGACGCAGGCGTCGGGCCGGGAGACTCTTGGCATGAGTGACCAGAACGCGACCGCCGACGAGGCTGACCTCAGCCGGCGCAAGTTCCTGACTGGGGCGACGGCGGCGACCGGCGCAGTGGGTGCCGCCTTCGTGCTGGTACCGTTCATCTCCTCCTGGAAACCGTCCGAGCGCGCGCGCGCGCTCGGCGCGCCGCTCGAGATCGACGTCTCCAAACTCGAACCCGGCCAGATGATCACCCAGAGCTGGCGCAAGCAGCCCATCTACGTGGTGCGGCGCACGCCCGAGTCCGTGGCCAAACTTGGCAGCATCGACCCGAGCCTCAAGGACCCCAACTCCGAGACTTCGGAGCAGCCGGACTATGCGCGCAATACCATGCGCTCGCTCAAGCCGGAAATCCTCGTCCTGTACGCAGCCTGCACGCACCTGGGCTGCCTGCCGAAGCAGTACTTCACCGTCGCCGACCCGGCGATGGGCGCCGACTGGCCGGGCGGCTTCTTCTGTCCGTGCCACGGCTCGCGCTTCGATCTGGCTGGCCGCGTGTTCAACGGCTCGCCGGCCTCCGCCAACCTGCGCGTGCCGCCGCACAAGTTCGAATCCGACGCCATGCTCGTGATCGGCGCCGATGCCAACCAAGGAGCCGCCTGATGGCCGCCTCGACCGACAGCGCCGGCAAGACCGGCTTTCGTGCCTGGCTCAACAAGCGGCTGCCCGTCGACGAATTCGTCGAATCGCAGCTCACCGGCTACTTCGCGCCGAAGAACTTCAACCTCTGGTATTTCTTCGGGGCGCTGGCGCTGGTCGTGTTCGTCATCCAGATCCTCTCCGGGATCTTCCTGACGATGCACTACAAGCCGAGCGAGAAGGAAGCCTTCGACTCCGTCGAGTACATCATGCGCGAAGTCGAGTACGGATGGCTCATCCGCTACATGCACTCGACCGGCGCGTCGTTCTTCTTCATCGTGGTCTACCTGCACATGTTCCGCGCGATGCTCTACGGCTCTTACCGCGCGCCGCGCGAGTTGCTGTGGATCCTCGGCATGCTGCTCTATCTCGCGCTGATGGCCGAGGCCTTCA
Organism: Steroidobacteraceae bacterium; assembly: GCA_044375655.1. Lineage (GTDB taxonomy): Bacteria > Pseudomonadota > Gammaproteobacteria > Steroidobacterales > Steroidobacteraceae > UBA964. Next base: position 10,679 of record JBILMF010000091.1, read on the forward strand.
TGGGCTATGTGCTGCCCTGGGGCAACATGTCGTACTGGGGTGCGCAGGTGATCGTCAACCTGTTCGGCACCATCCCGGTTATCGGTCCGGGTATCGTCGAGTGGATTCGCGGCGACTACGGCATTGCCGACTCCACCCTCAACCGCTTCTTCGCGCTGCACGTGATCGCGCTGCCTTTCGCCATCGCCTTCCTGATCCTGCTGCACCTCGTCGCACTGCGCCAGACCGGGTCGAACAACCCCGACGGCATCGAGATCAAGGCGAAGCTGCGGGCTGACGGCAAGCCGGTGGACGGCATCCCCTTCCACCCGTACTACACCGTCAAGGACACGGTGGGTCTCGGCGTCTTCCTGATCTTCTTCTGCGGCGTGCTGTTCTTTGTGCCGACCTTCGGCGGGCTGTTCCTCGAGAAGCCGAACTTCGAGCCGGCGAATGTGCTTTCGACGCCCGACCACATCGCGCCGGTGTGGTACTTCACCGCTTTCTACGCGATGCTGCGCGCAGTGCCCGACCAGCAGTTGGGAGCCCTGCTCATGCTGCTCGCGATCGTGGTGCTGTTCTTCCTGCCCTGGCTCGATCGCTCGCCCGTCAAGTCGATCCGCTACAAGGGCATCCTCTCGAAGATTGCCCTCGCGCTGTTCGTGATCGCGTTCATCGTGCTCAGTTACCTCGGCCTGCAGCCGGCCGACGGCCTGTACGTGATCCTCGCGCGCATCTTCACCGCCATCTATTTCGCCTACTTCATTCTCATGCCTTGGTACACGAGCATCGAGAAGTGCAAGCCTGCTCCGGAGAGGGTCACGTACCATGCGTAAGTCCATCACCATCGCCGCTTTCGGGCTGGCGCTCGCGCTGGCCGGGCCGTTCGGTACCGCGGCCGGTGCCGGTCCGCATGCCGCCTGGATGGACTGGAAGCCGGGCAACGAGATCGGCAACACCGCCTCGCTGCAGCGCGGAGCGGCGAACTTCATGGGCTATTGCGCCGGCTGCCACTCTCTCAAGTACAACCGCTACTCGCGCGTGGCGAAGGACCTGAGCATCCCCGAGGAGCAGCTCGAGGAGCTGCTGCTGCTGCCCGGTGCGAAGAAGGGCGACTACATCATCTCACCGCTCAGCGCCGCCGACGGCGAAGCATGGTTCGGCAAGGCGCCGCCCGACCTCTCGCTGATCACGCGCTCCAAGGGGTCGGATTACGTCTACCAGTTCATGAAGACGTTCTACGCCGACCCGAAGCATGCGAACGGCACCAACAACCTCGCGCTGCCGGGCACGGCGATGCCGCACGTGTTGTCGGCGTTGCAGGGCGTGCAGGAGGCGAAGTTCAAGGTCGTCGAACGCACCGTCGATGGCCAGAAGGTCACCGAGTCCCACTGGGAGTCCTTCGAGCTCACCACTCCGGGACTGTTGTCACCGGAGCAGTACGACGAGTTCCTGCGCGACACCGTCAACTTCCTTGAATATGCCGGCGAACCCTACAAGGCAAAGCGGCTGTCGCTGGGAGTGTGGGCGATCCTCTTCCTGCTGATGTTCACGGGCTTCGCCTATCTGCTGAAGCGCGAGTACTGGAAGGACGTCAAGTAGACCGGCCCCCGGGGCAGACCCGGGCCGCAACAGCGAGGTGTCGGCGTTGACTGCGCACCGCATTCCGCGGCGTCCTTACCTCATCCGCGCAATGCACCAGTGGATGACCGACAGCGGGCTGACGCCGCACCTGCTGGTGGATGCCACCCTAGAGGCCGTCGAGGTGCCGCGTGCACACGTGCGGGAGGGGCGGATCGTCCTCAATGTCAGCTATGACGCCACGCGCCACCTCGATCTCGGCAACGACTGGGTAAGCTTCGAAGCGCGTTTCGGCGGCGTGTCTCGTCAATTGCGTTTGCCAACCGGC
>JBILMF010000011.1:0-40479 GCA_044375655.1 Steroidobacteraceae bacterium
ACGCGCCGATCTGCAGTTCCATTTCGTGCCGGCGCAGCTCGACGATCACGGTCGCAACAAGCTGCCCGGCCACGGCTATACGCTGCACGCCTGTTTCCTGCGGCCGCAGAGCCGCGGTTTCATTGGCCTGCGCAGCGGCTCCATGCACGATGCGCCGCGCATCCACGCCAACTATCTCGCCGAGTCTGCCGACCTTGCGCACCTCATCGAGGCGGTCAAGCTGTCCCGGGAGCTGCTGGCGAGTTCGGCATTCGATACATATCGGGGTGAGGAGCTCTACCCCGGTGCGGCGGTACGCAGCGATGCCGAGATCGCCGCCGCGATCCGTGTGAAAGCCGAATCGATCTACCATCCGGTGGGCACCTGCCGAATGGGCGGCGACGCGACGGCCGTGGTTGATCCGGAACTGCGCGTGCGCGGCGTCGAGGGACTGCGCGTGATCGATGCCTCGGTGATGCCACGCCTCGTCGGCGGCAACACCAACGCACCCACCATCATGATCGCGGAAAAAGCCGCGGGTCTCCTGCAGGCGGCATGAGTCGCCCCGCCGCCGGGTCCCGCATGAACGCGGTCGATCGCCCTTTCGACGAGCTCTCCCCCGACGCCGTGCTCGACGCCGCCGAGTCGCTGGGCATCGAGTGCGACGGTCGGCTGTTCGCCCTCAACTCCTATGAGAACCGCGTCTATCAGGTGGGATCCGCAACGCACGGCATGCTGGTGCTGAAGTTCTATCGGCCGCGGCGCTGGACCGACGCGCAGATCCTCGAGGAACATGCCTTCGCCGCCGAACTCGCAGCTGCAGAGTTGCCGGTGGCGGCGCCTCTGGCCTTCGCGGGCGGACCGCTGCAGCGGCATGGGGGTCTGCGTTTTGCGGTTTTTCCGAAGCTGGCGGCGCGTCCCGCGGAGATCGACGCGCGCGGCTCGCTGGATCTCGTCGGTCGCACGCTCGGACGCATGCATGCCGTGGGCGCGCGGCAGCGCTTTGCACACCGACCGTCGCTGACGGTTGAACGCCTCGGCTGGCAGGCGCGCGACGCCCTGCTCGAGTCCCGCTTCCTCGCCGACATGACCCGACAGGGCACGCTCGATGCCGGGCTGCTCGACAAGTACGAGGAGGTGTCCGCCGCCCTGCTCGAGGAAGTCGAGGAACAGTTGCTGGCCGCCGGCGTGCTGGCGAGCATCCGCCTGCATGGTGACTGCCACCTCGGCAATGTACTGTGGAACGAGCGCGGACCGGTGTTCGTGGATCTCGATGACTGCATGAGCGGGCCGCGGATCCAGGATCTTTGGATGTTCCTCTCCGGCTCGCTCGACGAGCGCCGTGGGCAGTGGCGGGAACTGGCGGGCGGATATCGCGAGTTTCACCATATCGACAATGCCGAGACGCTGCTGATCGAGCCGCTGCGCGCGCTGCGCATGCTGCACCACTCGGCGTGGATCGCCGCGCGCTGGGAGGATCCCGCCTTCCCGCGCGCCTTTCCGTGGTTTGCGAGCCCGCGCTTCTGGCAGGAGCACGTGAGCGACCTCTGGCAGCAACTCGATACGCTGCGCAGCGCCGAAGCCCTCGGGGTGGAGGGGCACGGACCGTGAGGATCCTCTTCGTCTGTATGGGCAACATCTGCCGCTCGCCCTCGGCCGAGGCAGTGCTGCGCGAGCTCGCACGGCGGGACTCGAGCATCGCGCCCTGCTGCGGCGGTTTTCCGCGGGCGCGCTCGATGAAGGGCCGATATCTGAGGCGCGTCGCCGCCCGAGCCCAAGCAAAGAAATCCCCACGCAACGAAACCTGAGGAGTACCCCATGCCGATCCGCTTCGCCGCCGCCTTTGCAGCCCTGCTCGTGCTCGCCGCTCCAGCGCTCGCTGCGCAGACCGCACGGCAGCCGGTCGAGGCGCTCGACCTGTACCGCCTCGAGCAGCCGATCGATCCGCAACTGTCACCCGATGGCCGACGCGTGGCGCTGCTGCGCCAGACGCGCGACCTGCAGACCGACCGCGTCAGGCAAGAGCTGTGGCTGGTCGAGGTGGCAAGCGGCGAGCGACGGTTGCTGGTCGGCGCGGAGCGCTCGCCGGGCACGGCGCGCTGGGCGCCCGATGGCACGCGGCTCGCGTTCATCGGCCGCGAGGGCGACAAACCGCAGGTGTTCGTGCTCGACCTCGCCGATGGGCGCGCACGCGTAGTGACGGACTCGCCGCAGCCGCCGCGCTCGCTCGCCTGGTCGCCCGACTCGCGTTCACTCGCTTATGTGGTGCTCGTCGAGACCAAGGACGAGCCGTTCTACAGCCTGCCCGACAGGCCGCGGGGCGCGGAGTGGGCGCCCGCTGCGAGAGTGGTGCGCACCTATCCGTACCGTACCGATGCCGACGGCTGGCTGACGCCGGGCGACATTCAGGTGTTCGTGGTGTCGGCCGAGGGCGGCGCGGCGCGACAGCTCACCCGCGGTGCCGGCGATTGGGGCATGCGCGACGAGGCGCCGGCGTGGTTGCCCGACGGCTCGGCGATCATCGTTTCGGCTGACACGGACCCAGCGGCACGCCGGCGGGCCAACCAGTCCGACCTTTGGCTCTGGCCGCTTGCCGAGGGCGCGGCGCCGCGGCAATTGACGCGCGACGATGGCAGCGAACAGAGCCCCGCGGTGAGCCCGGACGGCAGCCGAGTGGCCTATGTCGGCTGGCGCAGCCGCCGCAATTCCTACCAGCGCAACGACATCTTCGTGCTGTCGCTGGCCGGTGCGTCGGCTGCGCGGAACCTGACGCAGGTGCTCGACCGCAACACCGAGCAGCCGCGCTGGCGTGCGGACGGTGGCGCAGTCCACTTCCTGTACCAGGACCGCGGCGTCAATCGCATCGGCGAGGTCGACGCGAACGGTGCCGCGCCACCGCAGTTGCGGGTCGCGGAAGTGGGTAATACGCGCCTGCTGCTGCCGTCATCGGGCGGTGGCACCTACTCCCACGCGGCCGGCAGCTTCGCCTATCCGAGCGTGGAAGCTGACCGCCCCGCGGCGCTGGCGCTGCACGACGGCAGGGCGGAGAGAATTCTTTGGGACATGAATGCCGCATGGCGCGAGCGTCGGGAAATCGGCGTGCTGGAGGAGATCACGGTAGCGTCCTCCGCGGACGGGCGCCCGGTGCACGGTTGGATCCTCTATCCGCCTGGCTTCGATCCGGCGCGCAAGTACCCGCTCGCGCTCGACATCCACGGCGGTCCCCATCTCGACTACGGCCCGATGTTTTCGATCACCCATCACCTCTATGCGGCGGCGGGCTACGTCGTGCTGTTCACCAATCCGCGCGGCTCCATCGGCTACGGCGAGGTGTTCGCCAGCCTGATCAACCGCGCCTATCCCGGCGAGGATCACGATGATCTGATGAGTTCGGTGGACGCCGTTGTCGCCCGCGGTTTCATCGATCCGCAGCGGCTCTACATCGGCGGCGGTTCCGGTGGTGGCGTACTGTCCTCATGGGCAATCGGCAAGACCGACCGCTTCGCCGCAGCCTCCGTGAAGCGGCCGGTGATTAACTGGGCGTCGACGGCGCTGACCACCGACATCGGCTCGGCCATGGGCACGTCGTGGTTCGACCGACTGCCCTGGGATGAGCCGCAGAAGTACTGGGCGCGCTCGCCGTTGTCGCTTGCGGGCCGGGTGCGCACGCCGACGCTGATCATCACCGGGGAACTCGACTGGCGCACGCCGATGAGCGATTCCGAGCAGTATTTCCAGGCGCTGCAGTTGCGCGGCGTCGAGAGTGCACTGATGCGCTTGCCGGAGGCGAACCACTCCTTTGGGCGTCCGAGCCAGTGGCTCGCTGCCATCCTCGGCACGATCGGCTGGTACGACCGGCACGTCAATTCGCGCGTGTCAGCAACTGCAACTCGCGGCGCCGGTAGTCAAGAATGAAGGTGTCGAGCACGCCGATAACGTCCATGCCGATGAGCAGGGCCGGCTCCTCGAGCATGCGCCAGTGGTCGAAGATGTAGAGATCGACAAAGTTGATGCGCGCTTGGCGCACCGTGACGCTGCCGAGGCGGATGCTCGGCACCGCGAGGCTCACGCCTTGCTGGATGTCGCCGGTGACCCCGATCACCTCCTCGTCGCGCGGGTCGAGACCGCGGCGGCGCGCAGCCACCAGCGCGGTGCGCAGCGCGAGGTTGCCCAGCGTCTGCTGGGCGCCGGTATCGATCACGGCCTTGACGCGCACTGGTCCGACCCAGGCCTCTACCCATGGCACGTGGCCGGAGATCAGGCGCACCGGCACGGTTGCGAAGCCGACCGGTGCCGGCTGGTTCCGTGAGCGGGTGATCTCGATGCGGTCACGGCGAAACTCCACGTGGATGCGCCGGTCGCGCAGCATGCGTGTGGCGAGGACGCCGTCGGCGCCACCGAAGGCGTCCTCGACGATGACCAGCCGCTGGTTCTCGGCGAGGAAGTCACCAATCTCCATCTGCCGCGCACGGACTGCGGGCACTTGCGCGGCGCCGGTGGTGCCGCGCAGCAGCACGCTGCGAGCGCGATCGGTATCGAGGCCGAGCAGGTTGGCGACGTCCTGCGTGATCGCCGCGGTGGTCGCGCCGGTGTCGAGCACGAGTCGCAGCGGTCCCTGGCCGTTGATGTAGACAGGTGCCCAGATGCGGCCGATGCGATCGCGCAGAGTCGGCGCGACGTACTTCGGCTCGGGTGCGCTGATCAGCACCTCCGCCATGGGTGGTGTGGCGGTAGCGGGTGTTGGTGTGTTGTCTGGTGCTGGAGCGATAGCGGATGTCGCGGCGGCGTACAGCGTGAGCGCGGCTGCGGTAGCCAGTACCGCGGTGTCGCGCAGCAGCCTGCCGGCCGTTTTGCAGGATGCGCTGCGCCGCGTCATCGGTAGAGCAGGTAGCGCTCGCGCAGTCGGCGCCAGCCGCGTTCATCATCGCGCCAGTCCGCAGCGATCGCGTCAGGCCGGTCGCCGCGACGGAGGCGGTCGACCACCTCGCGTCCGAACAACGTGGCGATCGCGTCGAGTTCAAAATCCGTTGGGTGCTGGGCATGCAGCGCAGCGGCCAGTTCGAGGCCGAGCCGTGCCGGCTGCAGCGCCTCACGATCGGTGACCACCAGCGCGACGCCCCGGCAGCGCTGGGCCGCGAACTTCGCGGCGCGCGGCGTGAAACTGACCGGGTATGCGCGTACGCCCGGCAGCGCTGCCGCATTCAGCCGTGCCGCGAGCCGCGGGCCGTCGATCCAGGGCGCGCCCACGTATTCGAACGGTCGATCGGTGCCGCGGCCGACGGAGACGTTGGCCATCTCGATGGTGGCGACACCCGGGTAGAGGCTCGCCGCGACGAGACTGCGCAGGTTGGGCGAGGGATCGATCCATTCGAGCCCCGTAGCATCGAACCACATTGTCCGCGACCAACGCTGCATCGGGATCACGCGCAGGCGCGCGCCAAGCCGCAGCGCGGGATCGACGCGTTCGCCATCAAACAGGCGCGCGAGTTCGCCGAGCGTCATCCCGTGGCGCACCGGCATGGGGAAATAGGCGGTGAAACGCAGCTCATCCGCGCCGATGGCGGGACCCTCCACCGCGCGACCATTGATCGGGTTCGGCCGATCGAGCACGACCACCTCGAGTCCGCGCCGTGCGGCTGCCTCCATCAGATAGCCCATGGTGGTCATGTACGTGTAGAAGCGGGCGCCTGCATCCTGCAGATCGATCACCAAAGTATCGAGACCGTCGAGCATGGCCGGATCGGGCCGGCGCGACTCCGCGTACAGCGAGTGGATGACGAGACCGGTCACCGGATCGGTGCCGGAGGGCACCTTGGCGTCGAGTTCGCCGCGGATACCGTGCTCGGGACTGAAGAGCACGATCAGTCTGACACCTGGCGCCGCCGCCAGAAGATCGACCGTCGAGCGGCCATCGCGCGCGCGGCCGGTGTGGTTGGTGAGCAGGCCGACGCGCCTGCCCTCCAGCGGGCGGAAATCCGCAGCCCGCAGCACGTCGATGCCGGTGTCGGTACCGACGCCCGGGTCGGTCGCCGTGCGGGGACCTGTGCCGGCACCTCCATCGGCACCGGCAAGACCGAGCAGTGCAGAGAGCAGTGCGGCGGCGAGCACTCAGGCCAGAGCGACGATCTGGATCTCGACGCGGTACTCGGGCGTCGCGAGCGGCGTCTGCACCGTGGCGCGTGCCGGCTTCTCCTGCGGATGCACCCACGCCTCCCAGACGGCGTTCATGGCGGCGAAATCCGCCATGTCGGCGAGGTAGACGTTGGCGCTCAGGATCTTCTCTTTGCCGCTGCCCGCGGCTGCGAGGAGACGGTCGATCTGCGCCAGCACCTGCGCGGTCTGTCCGCCGACGCTGCTATCCGGCAGCGCCGCGACCTGTCCGGCGAGAAAGACGAAGCCGTTGGCGACCACGGCCTGTGACATGCGCTTGCCCGGTTCGATGCGAGTGATCATGCTGGAGATCCTGCGTGTGGCCGGCGAGCCGGCGAAGGGGTAACGGGATGACGAAGCATTGTAATCGGCTGCTGCCCGCGCTGCCGGCCTGCGCCCTCGCGGTGGCGAGCATCACCCTTGCGGTCATGGCCCCGCGATCCCTCGCTGCCGCATCCACAGAGGTTGCGCCGGTCGCCGTCAGCATGCCGGCATGGCGGGCAGCGAGCGCGCGCTTCGCCGATCCGGAACGCCGCGCGAAGCTTGCTGCGGCGTACCCGCAGATCGACCTGCTGGTCAACGATTTCCTGCGTCGGGAGAAGATTCCGGGCGCCGCGTGGGGCGTGGTGGTCGACGGCGAACTCGTGCATGTGGGCGTGGCCGGATTGCGGGATGTCGCCGGCAACGCCACCGTGCGGCCCGACACCGTGTTCCGTATCGCCTCGATGACCAAGAGTTTCACGGCGATGGCCATCCTACAGCTGCGCGACGCCGGCAAGCTGTCGCTCGACGACGCCGTGGAGCGCTACGTACCCGAGCTGCGCGGGCTGCGTTATCCGACGGATGACGCACCGCGCATCACGATCCGGCACCTGCTGACGCACGCGGCAGGGTTCCCCGAGGACAACCCCTGGGGTGACCAGCAGCTCCCAATCTCCGAGGCGCGGTTCGACGAACTCCTGAGTGGCGGGATCGCCTTCGCCAATGCGCCCGGGGTCGCCTACGAATACTCCAATTACGGCTACGCCATCCTCGGGCGGGTGGTCACCCGCGCCTCCGGTGTTCCGTATCGCGAGTACTTGCAGCGGTACGTCCTCGAGCCGCTCGGCATGCGCTCGACCACGCTCGAGCCGGCGGCGGTACCGGCGGCGCGGCTCGCCCTCGGCTATCGGCGCGAGGACGACATCTGGAAGCTCGAACCGCAACTCGCCGACGGGGCGTTCGGCGCGATGGGCGGGATGCTCACCTCGCTCGAGGACCTCGGTCGTTACGTCGGTCTGCTGCTCGAGGCGTTCCCGGCGCGCGACGGGCCGTCGTCGGGGCCGCTGTCGCGCGCGTCGCTGCGCGAGATGCAACAGGTGTGGCGCGCGCGGCCGGCCGCAGTGATGCGCGGCGCCGATGACGCACCGCAGCTCACCGCCGGCGGCTATGGCTATGGCCTGCGCGTATCGCAGAGCTGCGAGTTCGGACACATCGTGGCGCACGGCGGTGGCCTGCCGGGCTTCGGCTCGCTGATGCGCTGGTTGCCGGAGTACGGCGTGGGCCTGATCGCCTTCGGCAACCGCACATATGCCGGCTGGGGCGGGGTCTTCGACGCAGCCCTCGGCGCCTTGCAGCAGGGCGGCGGACTCGTGCCCCGCGAGGTACGGCCGTCCCCGGCGCTCGCCGCCGCGCGCCGCGACGTGAACGCCCTGGTCGAACGCTGGGATGACGCGACCCTCGATCGCTTGGCGGCGATGAACCTGCTCCTTGACCGCTCGCGTGAGCGCCGCCGCGCGGAGTTCGCCAGACTCGGCGCCGAGCTTGGCGCCTGTCGGGAGCGCCCGGGCTGGCTGTACAGCGAGAACGCGCTGCGCGGCGACTGGCTGCTCGACTGCGAGCGCGGCATCGCGCAGTTGTCGGTGACGCTGGCGCCGACGGTACCACCGGGCGTACAGCACCTCGAGCTGCGGACCTTGCCCGCCACGGCCGATGTGGCTGCGCTGACCGGCCTACCGCCACAGGCCTGCCCTCGACCCTGAAGGCTCGCGGCCCTGAGCCGCCGCCAGCCCCGCAGCCGCTCCGCGAGACGTCCTCAGGCGCCGCTGGCGCCGAGCACCCGTGGTTCGATGCCGGCGTCGCGCAGGGTAGCTACCAGTGCGTCGGTGTGTGCGGCATCGCGCGTCTCGATGGTGAAGTCGAGGTCGGTGGCCTTGGCCGGCACGTCGAGGAACAGGCGATGGTGGGTGACTTCGACGATGTTGCCGCCGGCCGCGGCGATCAGCGCGGCGATGCGTGCCAGCGCGCCCGGCTGGTCCGCGCTCTCGAAGCGCAGCGTGACGAGACGGCGCTCGCGGACCAGCTGGCGCTGCAGCACGAGCGCCAACAGGCGGGTGTCGATGTTGCCACCGCAGAGCACGATGCCCACCTTGCGACCGCGGAAGCGGGCCGGATGGGCGAGCAGGGCAGCGAGACCGGCGGCTCCCGCGCCCTCGACCACGGTTTTCTCGATCTCCACCAGCAGACTGATCGCACGCTCGATGTCGGTATCGTCGACCAGCAGGATGTCATCGACTGTCGCGGCGATGATCTCGCGGGTGAGGTGGCCGACATTGCGTACGGCAATACCCTCCGCGATGCTCTGCGTGCCGAACTCGGCGCGCTCGCCCCGCCACGCCGCATGCATGGCGGGAAAAGCGCGGGTCTGCACGCCGACCAGTTCGATGCCCGGTTGCAGCGCGCGCGCCGCCACTGCCATCCCTGCGAGCAGTCCGCCGCCGCCGATGGGCACGCACAGGCAGTCGAGTTGCGGCTGATCCGCCAGCATCTCGAGGGCCACGGTGCCCTGGCCGGCGATGATGTCGGGATCGTCGTAGGGATGCACGAACACGAGATCCTCGCGTTGCGCCATCGCCAGCGCCTCGGCTTCGGCCTCGGCGAGCTGCTGACCGTGCAGTACCACCCGCGCCCCGAGCAGCCGCGTTTGCTGCACCTTGGTGAAGGGCGTGGTAACCGGCATGACGATGGTCGCCGGGATGCCCATGCGTGTGGCGTGGTGGGCCACTCCCTGCGCATGGTTGCCGGCGGACATGGCGATCACGCCGCGTCGGCGTTGCCCAGGGTCGAGCCGCTGCAACTTCACGAGCGCACCGCGTTCCTTGAAGGAGGCGGTGAATTGCTGGTTCTCGAATTTGAGGTGCACTTCGGTGCCGGTGATCGCCGAGAGCGTCGCCGAGCGCCGGCAGGGCGTGTGCACCACCTGCCCGCGCAGCAGCTCCGCTGCGGCGTGAACCTTCTCCGGACCCACGGATATCGTCATGGCCGCTATTCTATCTGGCCGCCCGGCGACGGTCGTCCGCCAGCAAGCCGACGGCGACGGGCGTGCCTGCCACAACCCCGCCCGTGACGGACGGCAGCAGAGTAAACTTTGCTGCGCACTCGCAGCCGCCCATGACTCCACCGCCGTCGTCCCCGTCCCCGCAGTCGCGCTTCCAGCGCTGGCGCGGCGCGACCCTCGCGCCGTTCAGGCACCGCGTGTTCGCGATCTTCTGGTGGGCGTCGCTCGCCTCGTCGTTCGGCAGCCTGATCCAGACGGTGGGCGCCACCTGGCAGATGGCACTCATCGCGCCCGGCCCCGATCAGGTCGCATTGGTACAGGCGGTGGGCGCTTTGCCGTTCTTTTTCCTCTCCCTCGTGGCGGGCGCACTCGCCGACAACTACGACAGACGGCTGCTGATGCTGTGTTCGCAGTTGCTCGCGCTCGGCGCCTCGCTGGCGCTGGCGGTGGTCGCATTCACCGGGGCGATGACGCCGCCGGTACTGCTCGCGCTAACCTTTTTCATCGGCTGCGGTGCCGCGGCCTTCGCGCCGGCATGGCAGGCCTCGATCGCCGAGCAGGTACCGCGCGATGTCATCCCGGCCGCGGTGATGGCGAACGCCATGGGCTTCAATGTCGCGCGCAGCATCGGTCCCGCCATCGGTGGCCTGATCGTCGCCACGGCGGGCGCAGGCGTCGCGTTCATCATCAATGCGGTGTCCTATATCGGGCTGATCGCGGCGCTGCTCTGGTGGCGGCTGCCGCGGGCTCCGCGGGAACTGCCGCCGGAGCCGCTCGGCTCGGCGATCGCCGCGGGCATCCGCTATGTGCGGCTCTCGCCCAACCTGATCGCGATCATGGTGCGCGCGGTGCTGTTCTCCGTACCCATCTCCGCGGTGCCGGCGCTGATGCCGGTGGTGGCGCGCGATCTGCTTGGCGGCGGTGCGCCGACCTACGGCCTGCTGCTCGGCGGCTTCGGCGTCGGCGCGATGCTCGGCGCGCTGTCGAGCGCGGCACTGCGCAGCCGCTTCTCGAGCGACGTGCTGCTGCGCGGCCTGTGCGCCGTGGCCATGCTGTCCATGCTTGCCATCGCGCAGAGTCCATGGGCCTGGAGCACGCTGCTCGCGCATGTGGTCGCCGGGTTCGTATGGACGCTCGGCCTCGCCAACTTCAACATCGCCGTGCAGCTGTCATCGCCGCGCTGGGTGACCGGCCGTACGCTCGCCACGTACCAGACCTTCGCCTTCGCCGGAATGGCGGCGGGAGCGTTCATGTGGGGACATCTGGCCGCGCAGGAGGGCATCCGCGAGACGCTGCTGATCGCCGGCATCGCGGCGCTGTCCACCTTCGCGGTGGCGCGCTGGCTGCCGGTGTCGGTGGCGCGCTCCGGTTCGCTCGATCCGCATGTGGCGGCGGCGGTGCAGGCGCCGAAAGTGGAACTGCACGAGTCGGCCGGACCGATCGTGGTCACCATCGAATACAAGGTCCCGGAAGCCAACGCCGCGCGCTTCGTGGCGCTGATCAACGAACTCGGGCGAATCCGCCGCCGCGACGGTGCCCGCGGCTGGTCGGTCTGTCAGGACCTCGACGAGCCGCTGCTGTGGGTCGAACGCTTCGAGAGCCCGACGTGGATCGACTACCAGCGGCGGCAGACGCGTCCCACGCTCGCCGACCAGGAGATCCGCAAACGGCTGGTAGATCTTATCGAGGGCGAACGCGGCAGCGTCCGCCGCTACATCGAGCGGCCGCCCGGAGCTGAGCCGCTCGGCTCGGCGTCGCAGCGTCCCGAGCCACTCGACGACACCGTCGGCCACGGTTGACACCATCGGCCACGGCGGGCCCGCGGCGCCTCAGGCCGCGTCGACGTCGCGTCCCGAGACGATGCGCGGCAGAGCCAGCGCCGCCAGCGCCGATACGAACAGCATGGGCGCGATCATCAGGGAGAACGCCCACTGCCAGCCGATCTGGCCGACCGCAAGCGGCACAAGCGCTGGATAGAGCGCGAAACCGATGGTCAGCGGCGCCGAGCCGCACACGGCGTAGGCGGTGGTCCGCATGCGCGTGGGGAAGAGATCGGCGAGCAGTGCTCCGACCACGGCATTGCTGCCGTAAAAGAACGCGCCCGTAATGCCGAACAGCGCAAGGTCCTGCCAGCGCGCCTGCGGGATCCACATCAGGCCAAGCAGCGCCACGGCGCCGAGCATGGCCCAGAGGGCAAAGGTATCGCGACGGGTCATGCGGTACTCACCGACCCAGGCTGCCCCGAGGTAGCCGACGATCGCGATGCCGTTGGAGAGGCCGACCAGCATGGTGGCCTCGGCAGGCGTGTAGCCACGCTCACTCATGAAGAAAGTCGGAAAGAAGAATGCGGTGCCGGCGTACGCGCAGCCGAAGGCAAAGAAAATGACCATGGAGGCGAGGGCGCGGCGACGGTAGGCGGGTGCGAACATCTCGCCAAGCAGCTGCCAGTCGAGCAGCTTGCGGTCGCCCGCACGGGCGGCGGCGGCTTGCTCGAAGCGCTGGCTCTCGGGCAGTCGCCACGCGATCAGGAAGGCGAGCGGCACCACGGCGAAGCCGATCAGGAAAATCGAGCGCCAGCCGCTGCTCTCGAGCAGCGGGGCAGCGAGCATGGCGGCGAGGAACCAGCCCAGCGGATAGCCGCATTGCAGCACGCCCATGAGCATGCCGCGATGCCGTGCGGGTGCGGCCTCCGCGACGTACGCTGCCGTGATCGGCGCGAGCCCGGCCGCCAGACCGAAAGCGAGCGCGCGCAGTATGGTGAGCTGCGTCAAGTCGGTGACGAAGCCGTGCAGCCCCACGAAGAAAGCCGACAGGGCGAGCAGCCCGGCGAGCGTCCAGCGTCGGCCCCAGGTGTCGGCAGCGAGTCCGCAGAGGATCACCATGAACGCCGCCGAGACGAAGCCGGCGGTGAGGATCAGCCCGACGACCTCAAGACCGACGCCGTATTCGGCGAGGATTCCGGGCACCGCATAGCCGAACAGCGACTGGTCCAGGTTGCTCACCGTCCAGGCGAACATGCTGAGAACGAGCACCGTGACCCAAGTCTTGCGATCGGACATGGCGCTGGATGGTACTCCGATCGGTGGACGCTGGCGTAGACTCCCCGGAATGCATACCGACCCCTCTGCGGCGAGCGCGCGCCCGGTGGAACGCTGGTTCGCCGCCTACGCGGAAGACCATCGCCATCCGCGCAACCAGCAGCTGCATGTCCTCTGCGTGCCGGCGATCGTCTGGTCGATTCTCGCCGTTTTGCACGCCTTGCCGACGCCTGCCGGGCTCGTCGCGACGCTGCCCGACCACGGCGTCGTGGCGGCGTCAGCGGCGCTGCTCGCGCTGGCTTTCTGGTGGTGGCTGTCGCCGCGTCTCGGCGCCGGCATGCTGCTCTGCGTGGTGGCCGGGTTCGGCCTCAACGAGGCGATCCTGTGGGCGCTCGGCGCCGAGGTGCTGGGAGTCGCCGGCGTGGTGGTGTTCGTCGCGGCGTGGATCGGTCAGTTCGTCGGCCACCGCATCGAGGGTCGTCGGCCGAGTTTCTTTACCGACCTCGTATACCTGATGATCGGTCCGCCATGGGTGCTCGCCAAGGGCTATCGCGCGCTTGGCCTCGGCTGGTGAGGTGCTTGCCCTTTCCGGGGAATACTTTGAGGAGTTGCGCATGACATTTGAGCGTGCCGTTTGCCTCGCAGGCATGGTGCTGGGGCTGCTGGCGGTGTTTGCTCCTGCGACTGCGGCAGAGCGTCCGCCGTCGTCATCACGCCATTGGGTCATCCTCGTCGACGGCGGCAAGAAGGGGGGCGAGATCATCGAGACCTGCCGTGCGGTCGGCGATTGCGTGGTGCGCTACGTGTTCAAGGACAACGGCCGCGGACCCGAGATCGACGAGCGGATCCGCCTCGCGGCGGACGGGACGCTCGCCAGCTATCAGGCGGACGGAGCTACCACCTTCGGTTCGCGGGTGGCCGAGCGCTTCTCGAGTGGCGCGGGGCGCGCGAACTGGCAGTCGACCACCGAGCGCGGCGAGAGCCGCGAGGCTGCCGGCAGACTTTATCTGCCGATGAACGGCAGCGCGCTGAACTATGAGCGCATGGCACGGCTCACCGCGGCGGGCAGGCAGCTCGGTGTCCTGCCGAGCGGCACCGTGGAGCGGCGCAGCCTGCAGACCTTGGCCGTGGGTGAGGGCGAAAGTCGCCGCGAACTCGAGCTGGTGGCGTTCAGCGGCCTCGGCCTGACGCCGAGCTTCGTGTGGATCACCCGCGGCGGTTCGCCCGAGTTCTTTGCCGAGGTGTGGCCTGGCTACAGCGTCACGCTGCCGCGCGGCTACGAGGCCGAGGCGTCGAAGCTGGAGGCGGCGCAGGTAGCCGCCGAGACGCAGCTGCTCGCGGGCATGCAGTCGCGGCTGTCGATACCCCTCGACGGGCTCAGCGTGATCCGCAACGCGCGGGTCTTCGACAGTGTCAACGCGCGGATGCACGATGGCCTGCACGACGTCTATCTGCTGCGTGGGCGCATCGCAGCGGTGCAGCCGGCCGGTGCGGCGCAGGGCGCGGTCGCCGTGCGGCGCAGCCTGGATGCCGCCGGGAAGGTGCTGCTGCCCGGGCTATTCGACATGCACGGCCATGTCGGTCGCTGGGATGGCGGGCTGAACCTCGCGGCCGGAGTCACCACGGTGCGCGATCTCGGCAACGACAACGCGACGCTGCAGCAGATCATCGACGAGACCACTGCCGGCAGGGTGTTCGGTCCGCAGATCGTGCCTACGGGGTTCCTCGAGGGCGAGAGTCCGTTCGCGGCGCGCAGCGGCTTCGTGATCAGCGATCTCGAGCAGGCCAAGCAGGCCGTTGACTGGTATGCCGCGCACGGCTACCCGCAGATCAAGATCTACAACAGTTTTCCCCGCGAACATCTGCGGGCGACAGTCGCCCATGCACACGCGCGCGGGCTACGGGTAAGCGGCCACGTCCCGGCTTTCCTGCGCGCCCGCGATGTCGTCGAGGCGGGTTTCGACGAGATCAACCACATCAATCAGGTGGTGCTCAATTTCCTCGTCGACCAGCGCACCGACACGCGGACGCTGCAGCGCTTCTACCTGCCCGCCGAGAGGACGGCTGGCATCGACTTCGAGGGTGCGGCGGTACGCGACTTTGTGGCTCTGCTCAAGGCTCGCGGCACCGTCATCGACCCGACACTGACCACCTTCGACTTCCTGCGGCAGCGCGACGGCGAGTTCGCTCCGGCCTATGCGGCGATCGCCGATCATCTGCCGGCGACGCTGCAGCGGTCATTCCGCAGCGGCGGCATGAAGATCGCCAACGAGCGGGTGCACGCACTCTACAACCGCTCGTACGCACGCATGGTCGATTTCGTCGGCCAGTTGCATCGCGCGGGAGTACCGCTGGTGGCTGGCACCGACGCGATTGCCGGCTTTACCCTGCAGCGGGAACTGGAACTCTACGTGCAGGCGGGCATCACTCCGGCGGAGGTCCTGCGCATCGCCACCTGGAACGGCGCGCGGTACGCCGGCGTGCTCGCCGACCGCGGCAGCATCGAGACCGGGAAGCTTGCCGATCTGCTGCTGGTCGACGGTGATCCTACGGTCGATATCAGCGCCATCCGCAAGGTTGCTCTGGTCGTCACGCAGGGTCGCAGCATCGATCCGACGGCGGTGAACCGCGAACTGGGCGTCCGTCCGTTCGTGGCCGCTGCACCGCGGTGGCGGACCGAACCTTAGGGCCGCAGCCGGGCTGCAGGTCCTTGCGCAGCGCCGCCGCGGGGCGGATGTCTACGGTCGCAGCGCGGAGGCGCGCGCGGCCGTGCGCGGGTCAGTTCTGCGGCTTGGCTTGGGCGGGCTTGGCGGCGCCGCGCCGCGTGTACTTGAACTTCTGTCCGGCGATCGCGGCCTCGTACATCAGGCCACCCTTGGCGATAGTGAACACGGCGAAGCCGCGATAGAACTCCCCGGCCGTCGCGGCATCGCGCCGGCCGCCGCTCACGCCAGCGCTCGCCCCGGCCGTGCCCGCCGTGGCGCTCGCCGCGGCGGTGATTGCTACTGCACTCACGCCGGCGCCGAAGGTGAACTCGCCGTTCGTGAATTCGGTGAGGGCGCGCTTGTCCTGCAGGAACACGATCTGGCTGAAGGCCTGCCCGCCGGCCTGGAAGCCGACACTGACCTGGGTGAGCACCACATCGCCGATGTATCGGCCCTGTTCGTAGACGCGGCCGACGCCACGCGCACCGCCGATACCGAGACCGCCTTTGCCGACCGTGGGGAAGATGGCATACGCGTAGCTGCGCTCGAAGAAGTTGCCGCTCTGGCCGGCATTGCGGAAGAGTTCCTTGGTGACGGCGTACTCGTCGGCGTGCAGAGCGGGCGCGGCAAACGCGGCTAGGGCGACGAGCAGCAGACTGCGAAGCATCCGTTCCATGCGAGGTCTCCGTGCACACTGCGCCCGCGAGCGCGGGCGGGATGGCGAATGCTAGCCTGTTTGCGGGGCGGTTACACTTGCCTGCATGGGAACAGAATTCGGCATCGTCATGGAGGCTTCGCCGGGCTATACGGCTCGGCTCGCGCGGCAGATCGAGTCGATGGGCTTCGACATCCTGCTGTCGCCCGACACCCAGAATCTGAGTCCCGACCCGTTCTCGCAGCTGGCGCTCGCCACGCAGAGCACTGAGCGGCTGCGCTTGGGCACTGGCGTGACCAATCCGGTGACGCGCGACGTGGCGGTGACGGCCTGTGCGTTCTCGACGCTGCAGGCGGAGTCCGGCGGCCGCATGATCTGCGGCATCGGTCGCGGCGACTCCTCGGCGGCGCACATCGGCGTACGCAACGGGACCACGGCGCAGCTGCGCAGTTTCGTCGAGCGGCTGCGCGCCTACAGCCGGGGCGAGACGGTGGATCGCGATGGCACGGCATCACGCATGCGCTGGTACGACTCCGTCGCCGTGCAGCCGACACCGATCGACATCGCCTGCACCGGACCGCAGACCATCCGCATGGCAGTCGATGTTGGCGATCGCGTGAGCTTCGCCGTCGGCAGCGCGCCTGAGCGCATCCGCTGGGCGATGGATACCGCATTGGCCCGCCTCGCCGAGACCGGCCGGTCGCGCGACTCGTTGCGCATCGGTGCTTACGTCAACCTGGTTTGCGATCCGGACGAGCAGCAGGCGATCCGGCTCGGGCGCATGATCTCCGGCATGGTTGCGCACTTCGCCGGCATGAAGGACGCGCCCCTCGATCACCTGCCGCCGCGGCTGAAGGATCTCGCCGCCAAGATGCAGCAAGGCTACGACATGACGCGCCACGCGCAGGAGAGCGGCAGCCATCTCGCGGCCGTGCCCGACGACTTCGTCGACTGGTTCTCGATCTGCGGTCCGCCCGGCAAATGCCGCGAGCGCCTCGGCGAGCTGCTGGCGATGGGACTCGACCACGTCTATCAGCTGGGCGGCTCGCCCGTGGCGCATCCCCACGGCGCACGCCAGGAGGCGATGGTGCGTCAGGCTGCTTTGTACGCCGACGAGGTGCTGCCGCACCTGCGCTGAGCGCGCAGCGTGTCGTGGCAGTGTATTGTCGGCCCGCCATGTCCGCGAGCGACGCCATCACCTCGTCCGCCGTCGATGCAGTGCTGGAGAGCGCACGACTCGCCGGCTTTTCGCATGTCGATGCCGGCATGGCGGAGCGGCTGGCCGCAGGCGGCGCCGCGGCGGTGCAGGCGGTGCGTGCCGCGGCAGCGACTGTGGCCGAGGCTGGGCCATTTGCGGGCGAACCGGCCGGCTATCTCGCTTCGCTCGAGTCACTGACCCCGGAGACGGAGCGTCCCACAATGTCGCCGGTCGGCGAGCAGCAGGCACGCGGCGCGGCGAGCGGCGCGGCGCGCGGTACGGCGCGTGTGGCAACGGCCGCGGCGGTACCTGCCGAAAGCTGGCTGCCGCCGGTGCAGCCGTGGCACCTCGGGTTGTGCGAGCTCGCGAGCCGGCTCGCGAACCGGCAGCTGCGCAGTGTCGAGGTGGTGCGCGCGATGCTGGCGCGCGCCGAGCACGCCGCAGGGCGCACCAACTGTTTCCTTGGCATCGAGACCGATGCGGCGCTATCCGCCGCGGAACTCGCCGATGTGCTGCTCGATGCAGCATGGCGACAGGGGCGTGAGCCGGCAGCGCCGCTGCTCGGGGTGCCGCTTGCCCACAAGGACATGTTCGCACGGCGCGGGCTCGCAACGAGCTGCGGCTCGCGGGCGGCGGAGCGGCGGGTCGCAGTACGCAGCGCGACGGTGATGCAGCGGCTGGAGATCGCCGGAGCGGTCACCCTTGGCACCCTCAACATGGCCGAGTTTGCGCTAGGCCCTACCGGACATAACGCCGCGTTCGGCGATTGCCGCAACGCCTGGGATCCTGACTACATCGCGGGTGGTTCCTCGAGTGGCTGCGGCGCAGCCGTCGCCAGCGGCGCCGTTCCGGGCAGCCTCGGTTCCGATACTGGCGGTTCGGTACGCATACCGGCCGCCGCCAACGGTCTCTATGGGCTCAAGCCCACCTATGGACTGCTACCCCGGACCGGCAGCATGCAGCTCGCGCCCTCGATCGACGCGCTGGGCGTGTTTGCCCGCTCGACCCGCGATCTGGCGCGACTGCTGCAGGTGATCGCCGGCGGTGATGGCCTCGATGCCCTGTGTTCGCTGCGGCCCGTGCCCGACTATGCGGCTGCGCTCGGCCGCGGCATCGACGGCCTGCGGCTCGGCATCCCGCGCAACCATTTCTGCGACGCGCTCGAACCGCCGGTGCGCGACGCCTACGAGCGCTCACTTGGCGCGTTGCAGGCCGCGGGTGCGCGCCTGCTCGAAGTCGAGGTACCGGGCGCGCAGTGGATGGCGGAACTCAGCCGCGCCATCGTCTATCCGGAGGCGACCGCGCTGCACGCCGCCGCGCTGCGTTCCCGCAGCGACGAGTACACCGCGCAGGTGCGGCTGCGTGCCAGTACCGGTCTTGCGATCCCCGGCACGATCCACATCGAGGCTCTGCGTCTGCGCATGCCCTTGCTGGAGCGGACGGTCCGCGAAGTGTTCGGGCGCTGCGATCTGCTGCTGACGCCGACGCTGCCGGTACGCATCCCGCGTCGCGACGAGACCGACATCGGCGACGGGCCCCGCCTGTGGCAGTTGCTCGCCCGGCTGGTGCACTGCACCGCAGCATTCAACTTCCTCGGTTTGCCCGCTCTCAGCGTGCCAGCGGGAGTCGACGACCGCGGCCTGCCGATCGGACTGCAGATGGTGGCGCCGCCGTTCGCCGAGGCTGCACTGCTCGGCGCTGCCGCGGTCCACGAGGCGGTCGCCGCGCCCGTGTTCGGCGGTGTGCTGCCGCCGTGGCAGACGAGCACCATCGCCTAGCACACCAAGCTCCTCCTCCGCACAAGTACCCTCCGTACAAGTACCTAGGTACAACTGCCTACAGACGTGCGGAGCCGTGCTGCCTAATATTTGAACCGTGCGCTGATCTCCTCCCCCTCCGATCGGCGCATGCAGAGATAGCCCCGCCTCGTGCGGGGCTTTTTTGTATCCTCTGCGACCTGCATGCAGGCAGCGACTCCCGCAGATTTTCCACAGCCCTTGCGCAGCGAGGCGGAGCACGCCTTTGCCTGCAGCGAGTTCATCGCCGGCAGCTTCGGTCGTGACGCGGCGCTGCTCGCCGACCTGCTGCGCCACGGTGCCCTCGAACGGCTGCGGCCCGCGGGCGGCAGACCGTGCTGGCCCGCGGACGCCGCAGCCCCCGCGCCGGATGCTCCCGAGCCCGAATGGCAGTCGTGGCTGCGTCGCTGGCGGCGGCGCGAGATGGTGCGGATCGGATGGCGCGACCTCAACGGACGCGCGGGACTCGAGGAGACGCTCGAGGATCTTTCCGCGTTCGCCGACGATGCGGTTGAGCTCGCGCTGCAGCCAGCCTGGCGGAGCACCTGCGCGCGCTTTGGCGCGCCGCAGTACGCCACCGGCGAGCCGATGCCGCTGGTAGTCGTCGGCATGGGCAAGCTCGGCGGCAGGGAACTCAACTTCTCCTCCGATATCGATCTGGTGTTCCTCTTTCCCGGTCATGGCGAGACCGGGCATGCGGCACCCGTCAGCCACGAGGAGTTCTTCATCCGGCTCGGGCAGGCGCTGCTGCGACTGCTCTCGACGGTGACCCACGATGGCTTCGTCTTCCGCATCGACATGCGTCTGCGGCCGTTCGGCGATTCTGGACCGCTCGCCTGCAGCTTCCCCGCGTTCGAGGACTATCTGCTGCAGCATGGCCGCGACTGGGAGCGCTATGCGTGGATCAAGGCGCGACCGCTCAGCGCCCACGAGGCCTATGCCAGTCTCTACGAGTCGGCTGTGCGGCCGTTCGTGTACCGCCGCTACCTCGACTTCGGGGTCTTCGAGTCGCTGCGCGAGATGAAACTGCTGATCGAGAAACAAGTGGCGCGCAAGGACCTCGTCGATCACGTGAAGCTAGGTCCGGGCGGCATCCGCGAGATCGAGTTCATCGTGCAATCCATGCAGCTCATCCGCGGCGGCCAGGACCGGCGGCTGCAGGGCACGCGGCTCTTCGAGGTGCTGCCGCAGCTCGCGCGCAGCCGCCTGCTGCGGCCGCAGGCGGTGCGCGAGCTCGACGCGGCATACCGGTTTCTGCGCACGCTCGAGAACCGGCTGCAGATGCTCGCCGATGCGCAGGTGCATACGCTGCCGACCGAGCCCGGCGCCCGCGAGCGGCTCGCGCGGGCCATGGGCCAGAGCGATTGGCAGGGCGTGGTACGCGAGTACCAGCGGCACGCCGCACACGTGCAGCGCGAGTTCAATGCGCTGGTGTTCGCTCCGGCCGGCGTCGAGGGTGAGTCCGGTCAGGCGCGGCCGGCCGAGTCCGCGGCAGCGGGGCTGGGACTGATCTTCGACGAGAGCCTCCCGGTGGTCGCGCTCGCCGAGGCGCTGGCGGCGCGCGGTTTCGGGGAGGCGCGCCAGCTCGCACAGCTGCTTGTCGACTTTCGCGACAGCGGGCAGCTGCGGCGACTCGACGCCACCGCCCGCCGGCGTCTCGAGTCGCTGCTGCCACAGCTGCTAGCGGCGCTCGAACCCGATGACGATCACCTCGTCGTCACCCGCCGGCTGCTGCGGGTGCTCGAGGCGATAGGCGGCCGCTCGGCGTACTTCGCGCTGCTCAACGAAAACCCGGCGGCACGCCGGCGGTTCGTGACGGTGTGCCGTGGTGGCGAGTTTCTTGCCCAGCAACTGGCTGCGCATCCGCTGCTGCTCGACGAACTGCTGGACGAGCGCGCCCTCACCGAGCCGCCCGGCCGTGCGGAGCTCGCCGCCGATCTGGAGGATCGGCTGGCGCGCGTTGCGGGCGATGATCCCGAGCGCCTCGTCGAGGCACTTGCGCAGTTCAAGCGGGCCGCCGTGTTCCGCGTGGCCATCGCCGACCTGTCGGGCAGCCTGCCGCTGATGCGGGTCTCGGACCGTCTCACCGACATCGCCGAGCTGGTGGTCGGCAAGGCCATGCAGCAGGCCTGGGAGCAGATGACTACGCAGTTCGGTGTTCCCACCTGCCGCAGTGCCGAGGAGGCCACACCGCGCGCGGTACAAGTGTGTGCCGTGGGCTACGGCAAGCTCGGCGGCATCGAACTCGGCTACGGCTCCGACCTCGATCTCGTATTCCTGCACGACTCCGTCGGCGTGCTGCAGGAAACCGCAGCGGCGCGGCCCATCGACAATCAGCTGTTCTTCGTCCGGCTCGCGCAGCGGATCGTGCATATCCTGACCGTGTACTCCGCGGCCGGACGCCTCTACGAGGTCGACGTCAGGCTGCGCCCGAGCGGCAAGGGGGGCATGCTGATCACGCAGATCGATGCCTTCGTCGAGTATCAGCGCGACACGGCGTGGACCTGGGAGCACCAGGCGTTGCTGCACGCGCGTGCCGTAGCCGGCTCGCCCGCGCTCTGCGCGCGCTTCGAGGTGGAACGGGTGCGCATCATCGGCGAGTTCGTACGCCGCGAGACGCTGCGCGCGGAGGTCGCCGGGATGCGTGAGCGCATGCGCCGCGAACTGACCAAGGCCGGCGCCGGCCAGTTCGACCTCAAACAGGACCGCGGCGGCATCGCCGACATCGAGTTTCTCGCGCAGTACTGGGCGCTGCGCGAGGGCGCGCGCCATCCGGCGGTGGTGATGTTCGCCGACACCATCCGGCAGCTGGAGACTCTGGCCTCGGGCGATCTCGTGCCGCAGGCCACCGTCGATGTGCTGACGCAGGCGTACCGGGCCTATCGGCGGCGCAACCACCACCGCTCGCTGCGCGAGGAGGGTGCGGTGATCGCCGACAGCGAGTTCGTCGCCGAGCGCGCCGCCGTTACCGCGATTTGGGAGGCAACCTTCGCCGGCGCGCTGCCGGGGCCGGTATAATCAGGCGGCCGTCCATCGAGATCGACCCGCCGCGCGCCGCCATGTCCAGCAAGCCTCTCATCCAGCCGAACGCACAGAACAGCTATACCGTGGGTCGGGAAGACCTGCCGCTTTCCTGTCCGATGCCGCAGATGCAGCTATGGAACTCGCATCCGCGCGTCTATCTGCCCATCGAGAAAACCGGCTGGGCGAAGTGCCCCTACTGCGGCGCCGAGTACAACCTGCAGGACTCGCAGCACGCAGAGTAGCTGCGCCGCGGGCTCAGTCGGCCTTGTAGGGCTTGTAGGACTTCTCCTCGACGATCCGTGAGCCGAGTGCGACATTGACGCGCTTCTTGACGGCTGCCCGCTCGTCGTTCGTCACGTAGACGGCGCGTGCCAGCTCGATGAACTCCGCGTCGAACTGCTGTGCATGTTCCTTGTCGCGGATCTTGTCCTCGATGTCCCACAGCGCCTCGTTGACACGCTGCAGCGCGGCCTCGTCGGCGGCGACTTCGGGGATGGCGGCGCCGCTGTCGCGCCACGTCTGCTCGAGCAAGGCCAGTTCCAGGCGCACGTTCTGCAGCTTGCCGGGGTCGGTCATGCGCGCGGACTTGATGCGCAGGATGGTGATTTTGTCGAGCAGTTCGCCGGGGGAAACCGGCACGAGTATGTCCTTCATGGGCGAGATGCTAGCAGGGCGTCGAGCCTGTTGCAGACCTCGGCGACATCGATCAGGGCCATCACCCCGGGCTGCTCGATCTTGGTGATCCACGGCAGGGCGTCGGGAGTGCTGTGGCGGAACTGCCGCGCGGCTCGCGCATAGGCATCCACGCACCATTCGCGCGACAGGTAGGGTCCGCTGCGTGCCGGATTGGTCGCAGCATAGAGGCCGATGACCGGCGTGCCGACCATGGTGGCCATGTGCGCGGGTCCGGAATCCGGGGCGAGCAGCGCGCGGGCGCGCGCAAGCAGCGCCAGCAGCTGTGGCAGCGTGTCCTTGCCGACGAGGTCGATGACATCGGGGCAGTGAGCGACGATGGCGTCGGCCATCCCGCGCTCGGCGGCTCCGGGACTGCCGGCAAGGATCACGCGCATGCCGTGCCGCTCGATGGCGTGTCGGGCGACTGCGGCGTAACGTTCAGGCAGCCAGTTACGCAGCCGATGGCTGGAGCAGGCGCTGATCACGAGCGTGGGCGGCGCGCCGTCCGGGATCCAGCGTGCCGCGTAGGCGAGGGCGTCGGCAGGCAGCGGCAGGTTCCATTCGAGCACCCGCCGCTCGACGCCGCAGGCGGCGGCGAAGCCCATGAAGCCGTCGAGCACATGCTCGCGCTGGCGCGGTGCGACCCGTGCATTGGTCACCAGCCACTGCAGCTCGCGGGCGCGCGCCCGATCGAAGCCGAGCTTGATGCGCGCGGGCACCAGCGCGGCGACGAGGCTTGCCCGCAGCGACAGTTGCAGGTGCAGCAGCAGGTCGAAGCGGCGCGAGCGCAGCGCGCGGCGCAGCTCGCGCAGACCGTCGAGGCCGGCGCGCTTGTCGAGGGTGATAAACTCGACGCCCGGCAGCAGCGACATCAGTTTCGACTCGGTACGTCCGATGATCCACGTGAAGCGCGTGCCGGGCCAGGCGTGTTGCAGGGTGCGCAGCAGCGGCACCACATGGCAGGTGTCGCCGATCGCCGAGAGCCGCAGCAGACAGACGGTTTCGGGCGGCGGTGATGGCGGCAGCATGGCGTGGGGCGAGGGCGCGGTGAGTTCCGTTGGGCCGTGGGAGCGAAGATGAACGATAACCCCGCGCGCGACCCCCGGGAGGGCCGGCTCGAGAGCGGCCGCGCGGTGATGCTATACGACCCCTCCATGGCCGGCAATTTCGTGCCGCAGTGGTTCGATCCAGAACACTGGCGCGCGGCCGGTGCGTTGCGCGGCGTTGCGGCTGGCCGTGGCAGCACGTTTTTCTTCGAGAGCGCGGGACGGCAGTTTGCGTTGCGGCATTACCGTCGCGGGGGATTGGTAGCGCGGTGGGTGGCCGATCGCTACCTCGACGGCGGCGCGGAGCGCTCGCGTCCGGTGCGCGAATTCCGCGTGACCCAGCGACTGCAGGCGCTGGGTCTGCCGGTGGCGCCCGTGGTCGCCGCCCGCTACGCGCCGCAGGGCCTTGCCTACCGCGGCGATCTGATCACGCTGCGTCTCGGCGACACGCGCACTCTGGCGGCAGTGCTGGCCGCAGGCGAGCAGCCGGCTTGGCAGCAGGTCGGGCACATGCTCGCGCGCTTCCATGACGCCGGACTCGATCATGCCGACCTCAATGCCCACAACCTGCTGCTCGATGCGCAGGGCGACTGGCATCTCATCGATTTCGACCGTGCACGCTTCCGGCGCCCCGGGATGTGGTGCGACGCCAACCTCGTGCGGCTGCGCCGTTCGCTGCTCAAGGTCAGTGACGCGGCGGCTCGCGCCTTCGACGAACACGGCTGGCACGCGCTGCTCGCAGGCTATCGCGACGGACGCGCTCAATTGCGCGCCGGCGGCGGCGCATGAGGCGCTACGCATACCGGCTGCTGATCTGCATTGCGTTGCCGCTGGCTGTGGCACTGCTTGCCTGGCGTGGTCTGCGCGATCGCGGCTACTGGCGGGGGTTCGCGCAGCGCTTCGGTTTCGGCCCGACGGTAGCGGGTGGTGCGTTGTGGGTCCACGCTGTGTCGGTCGGCGAAGTGCAGACGGCCGCGGCGCTGGTGCGCGCGTTGCGCACCGAGTATCCGGACCTGCCGCTCGTCCTGACCACAGTGACCCCTACCGGCGCCGCGCGCGCCCGCGCGCTGTTCGCCGATGGGATCGATGTGCGTTTCCTGCCCTTCGACACAACTGGCAGCGTACGGCGCTTCCTGACACGCGTGCGGCCGCGTGTTGCCATAGTCATCGAGAAGGAGGTCTGGCCCACCCTGTTTCACGAGTGCGGCCGGCAGTCGATCCCGCTGGTGCTGGCAAGCGCTGCACTCGCGCCGCGGGCGCTCGCGCGCTACCGTCTGCTCGCGCCGCTGTTCGGCGCGACGCTTGCCGAGGGCACGGTGGTCGCGGCGCAGACGGCGGGCGATGCCGAGCGCTTCCGCGCAATCGGCGCACCGGCCGCGGCCACCCACGTCATCGGCAACCTGAAGTTCGACCTGTCGATGCCGGCGACGGAGGTCGCAGCGGAGGCGTCGCTGCGGACGCGGTACGGCTGGCAGCAGCGCCTTGTGCTGGTGGGCGGCAGCACCTACCAGGCCGAGGAGGAAGCGCTGCTGCAGGTGCAGCGACAATTGCGCGGCGAGGGCATCGAACTCGCGCTGCTGCTGGCACCGCGGCATCCACCGCGCTTCGCCGAGGTGGCGGCACGGCTGCAAGCCACGGGAGCGCCGTTTGCCCGCCGCTCACAACCCACCGCCGCGGCGCAGGCCGTACCCGTCGATGTGCTGCTGCTCGATTCGATCGGCGAACTGCCGCAGGCCTATGCCGTCGCCGACATCGCTTTCGTCGGCGGCAGTCTCGTGCCGGATATCGGTGGACACAATCTGCTGGAGCCGGCGGCGCTCGGGGTCGCGACGCTGACCGGGCCGCACGGCTACAACGCGCCGGATATCGCCAAGGATCTGCAGGCTGCAGGCGGGCTCGGGATCGTCACGGATGCCGACACCCTGTGCGCCGAAGTGCGGCGGCTCGTCCTGGATGCCGCGCTACGCCAGCGACGGGGTGCCGCGTCCCGAGACTACGTGCAGCGCTGCCGCGGCGCGCTGCCGCGGCTGCTTACGCTGCTGCGACCGCTCATTCGGCCGGCGTCGGGGTCGATGCCGGCGCAGGCAACGGAGCAGGCGCCGACGCAGGCGCTGCCGCCGACACCAGCCAGCCGTTGACCTCCTCGAGCATGCCGCGATCGAGCGTGCCGGAGGCGAGGCGCAGGCGCAGCACGTTGAGGATGTAGTCATAGCGGCTGCGTGCGAAGTTGGTTTCGGCCTGCGCCAGGCTGCGCCGCGACTCGAGCACGTCGACGGCAGTGCGTGTGCCGACCTCGTAGCCCGCCTCGGTGGCCTGCAGTGCGGTCCGGCTCGACTCGAGGGCCTGCCGCAGCGCGTTGACGCGCGAGATCTCGCTGATTACGCCGAGGTAGGCGTCGCGCGCCTGACGCTCGGTTTGTCGCGACACGCGGGTCAGACGCTCGCGCGCGGCGCGCCACTGGTACTCGCTCTGCCGTACCCGTGACTGCGCACCGCCGCCGCTGAACAGCGGCAGCGTGACCTGCAGCGAGTAGCTGGTGTCCTCGCTGTCGCTGATGCGCGTGCCGACGTTGCCGCTCGAGAAATTGACGGGACTCGAGCTCTCGAGGCTGCTCTTGCTGGCCACGAGATCGACCTCCGGCAGGTGGCCGCCGAGGGATGCGCGCACGTTGTCGCGAGCGATCTCGGCCGCCAGCCGGCTCGACACCAGCGAGAGGTTCTGGTCCATCGAGCGCTCGACCCATTGCGCCTCGTCGGCGGGATCGGGCGACTTGAGCGGCATGGTGTCACCGGGCTTGGCGAGCCGGGAATACTTCTCGGCGGTGATCTCGCGCAGCAGTTCCTCGGCCGAGGCGAGTTGACGCTTGGCGGCGATTACCGCGGCGGCGGCGCTGTCGCGAGCGGCCTTTGCCTCCTGCACGTCGGTGATGGCGATCAGTCCGACTTCGAAGCGCTTCTCGGCCTGCTCCAGCTGGCGCGCGATAGCCTCGAGTGCCGATGACTGCGCTTCCACCGTGTCCTGCGCGGCCAGCACGTTGAAGTAGGCGTCGGACACCCGCAGGATGAGCTGCTGCTCGGCGGCCTGGAAGTCCGCCTCGGCCTGTGCGACCTGACGGCTCGCACGCTTGAGCGCCACCCATTTTTCCCAAGAGATCAGGCTTTGCCGCAGGTCGAGGCTCCAGCGGTCGGTCTCGGGCTCTGTCTGGCTGGAGGAGAGGAAGTTGAGCACCACGGTCTGGCCGTTCGGCAGTTTCTGTTCCTGCGGAAACTGGCCGGAGCTCGTGGTGTCGGCCCAGGTCCTGCTCGCGGAGCCGGAAATCTGCGGCAGCATCGCTGCCCAGGCCTGCGGCCCCGCCTCGCGGGCTGCGCGCCGCAGCGCATCGGCCTCGCGGATTTGCGGGTCGTTGGCGAGCGCCCGCTCGTAGACCGACTTCAGGTCCTCGGCCCCCGCCATGGAGGACCCGAGCAGCAAGCCGACTGTGAGCACGATGGCGCGCTTCATATCAAACCTCAATAGTGTTATATAGCACTATAACAGTTAACGGCTCCGGCTGACAACCGGAGTCGCGTCAGTATGGACGCAGCGACGGGTCGATGCGTTCTCCCCAAGCGAGGATGCCGCCGGAAAGGTTGGCCACCGACCGAAAGCCGCGGCTTTCGAGGAAGCGACCGACCTGCAGACTGCGGCCGCCGGAGCGGCACATGATGATCAGCGGTACCGCCGGGTCGAGTTCGCCGAGCCGGCTGGGGATCTCGCCCATCGGCAGGTGGCGCGCAAACGGCAGGCTGGAGATTTCGAGTTCCCAGGCTTCGCGCACGTCGATGACCAGCGGGTTCTCGCCGGCGTCAATCCGCGCCTTCAACTCCTCGACCGTGAGTTCCTCGACCATCGGCGGATACTGGGCGAAGCCGCTCAGAAACTGAAGCGTTCGGGCTGGCGTGCGCCAACCAGCGGCTTGATGGCGGTTTCGAACAGCGAGCGGCGCCGCCACTGCTCCGGGCCGACGCGCTCTATGAGTTGCGCCTCCATGACGAGGCCGGAGCCGATGACGGCGAACAGGCGTCCGCCGAGCGCGAGTTGCTGCGCGAAGCGCGGATCGTCCACCGGCAGCGAGCCTGCGAGCACTATGACGTCGTAGAGCTCGGCGCCGAGGGCGTCGGTATCGAAGGCGTTGCGCTGTTCGACGGTGACGTTGCGCACCGCGGCAGCGGCCAGATTGCGTCGCGCCATGGCGACGAGATCCTCGCGCAGTTCGAGGCCACGCACGCTGCAGGCGCGTGCGGCGAGGCAGGCGGCGAGGTAGCCGGCACCGACCCCGACCAGCAGCACGCGGTCGGTAGGCCGGGGATCCACGGCTTGCACGATACGTCCCGCCACCTTCGGGGCGAGCATTCGGTCGCCGCCGCCGAGCGGGAGCTCGACGTCGGCAAAGGCGAGGCTCCGATATGCCTCGGGCACGAACAGTTCGCGGGGCACGCGGGCGAACACGCCGAGGATGTCCTGATCGAGCACGTCCCAGGCGCGCAGTTGCTGGTGGATCATTTGCTCGCGGGCGGCCTCATCGGCGGCGGTCATCGGCATCGGTTCGCATCCGTGTTTGGCGGTCGAAGGGGCGGCAAAATACGTGGTTTCCAAGGTACTGCCAAGACGGAGAAACCACTACGGCGGCGCGCCCCCGGCGCGCAGACCTGCCACGGCGCCGGTCGCGAACATCCTGCCGAGGGCTGTGCCGAGCTCGAAGTCGGGCGCCGGCGCGGCCTCAAGCGCGGAATCGAGTGCAGCGAGGAGGGTGCCGTCGGCGCGCAGCACGTTCCAGAAGCGGCCTTCGGCGGGTGACAGGCGATGGGCCTCGACCACGCCGTCGCGCCGTACCACGGCTACCGCTTCGGCGCCGGCCGCGAGGCTTAGCGTGGCCGGATCCTCGCGGCGATGCTCGACGAAGATCGAGTGCAGCGGCCAGCGTGACTCGATGATCGCGACGGCTGGTTGCAACTCGAGTTGCAGATGCGGCCAGGCGGCGGGGTCGAGGTCGCGTAGCGCCTGCAGACCGATGACCGGCGCATCTGCGGCGATCAGCGCCTCGGCCCATGCCCATTCGAGCCGCGCGAGGTCGACGAGATACTCGAACGCGGAACCGGCAGCGCCTATGCCGTCGGCGAGGCAGAGCGCGAAATCCCGACCGGCCTCGTGCAGGTCGCCGTGACGCGAAGGCCGTCGTGCGAGCTGATCGTCGGCCAGCCGGGCGAAGAAATCGGCGCCCACCAGCCGGGCTGTCACCGGATAGGTGAGCGCCAACGCCTTGCGGAAGTTGGCGCGGCGGTTGTTGTGGTAGATGCCGTTGCGTCCCCCGGGCGGCCGCGGCGCAAGGAGCATCGCGGCGAAGTCGTGCTGGATGTCGGCGAGACTGCGACCCCCGAAATCACTTCCGGGGGTGTCGTCGCTGTTGCCGCTCACGAGACCAGTCCCGGGGGCGTCACTGCCGCCGCCGCCTCGGCGTCGGCGCGCGCGGCCTCGGCCAGCAGCACCGCGAGGGGTGGCAGCTCCGCGTCCCATTCGATCAGCGTCGGGCGCGGTCCGATGCAGCGTTGCGCATCGCGGTACAGCGCCCAGACCTCCTCGGCGACTGCGCTGTCGTGGGTATCGATGAGCACGGTCTCGCCATCGATGGTCGCCGCCGCATGCCCCGCGAGGTGGATTTCGCCGACGGCCGCTGCCGGCAGCGCCCGCAGGAAGGCGGCGGCATCGAAGCCGTGGTTGCGCGCGTTCACGTACAGGTTGTTGATGTCGAGCAGCAGTCCGCAGCCGCTGCGCTGCGCGAGCTCGCCGAGAAACTGCGCCTCCGCGATCGTCGACTCGGCGAACAGCTGGTAGCTCGCGAGGTGCTCGAGGAGCACCGTCCGGCCGAGCGCCGATTGCAGGAGGTCGAGCCTCGCGCACACCAGCGCCAGGGACTCCTCGGTGAAGGGCAGCGGCAGTAAATCATTGAAGTGCACGCCGCCGGCGCTGCTCCAGCACAGGTGTTCCGAGACCACTGCGGGTTGAGTACGACGCACCAGAGCGGCGAGCCGCGCGAGGTGCTGCGGGTCGGGCGGATCGCAGCTGCCGAGGCCTAGACCGACGCCATGGATCGACAGCGGGTAGTCGCGGCGCAGATCCTCGAGCAGGGCGGGCAGCGGGCCGCCGGCGGCGAAGTAGTTCTCCGCATGGGCCTCGAGCCAGCCGCACGCCGGCCGCTGCGCCACCCAGTCGGCATGGTGCACGCCGCGCAGGCCGACGCCCGCACGAGCGGGCGGCGGCGACTGCCAGCCGCGCGGCAAGTCGCCGTGCGTCGAAGGCGGGAATGTCGTCGGCAACGATGGGGGTGGCGGGGCTGGCGTCGGCGAGGTTCGGGACACGCGCAGATTATCGCGGGCGCGGCGCTGCTCGACCAGAAGTGCCGCCGGCGCTTATCCTGCAGCGCCCACGTCCAGTCGTGTCCACAGGAGTCCGCGCATGCACCGTCACATCCACCGTCCGTCGACCGCGGCTGTCGCCGTCTGCCACGCGCTGCGCGGTGGTGTCGCCGTCTGCCATGCGCTGCGCGGCGGTGTCGCCGTCCTGGCGGCCAGCCTGTTCGGGCTGTTGCCCGGGACGCTGATGGCCCAGACCACGGCTCAATCCACGGCGCGCAATGCGCTCGTCGTGCAGGCCGATCGGGTGCTCGCGGAGCCGGGCAAGCCGGCGCGCGGTGTGACCAGCATCGTGATCGAGAATGGCCGCATCAGCGCGCTGCTCGATGGCCGACAGCCGGGGCCGGCGGGTGCACGCGTCATCGATCTCGGCGAGCGCTATGTGCTGCCCGGACTGATCGACAGCCACGTGCATCTCGACTCGGATGCGGGCGGGCAGCAGGCGCTGCTCGAGTCGCTGACCTCGAGCGACGGACTCAACGCGCTGCGCGCGCAGTGGAACGGCATGAAGACCCTGCGCGCCGGTTTCACCACCGTGCGCAATCTCGGTGACGGCACGGGGGCCACGCTGGCGCTCCGCGATGCCATCGAGAACGGCTGGGTCATGGGTCCACGGATCATCGATGCGGGGCAGGCGATCTCTGTCACCTCCGGGCATATGGACGCGACGCTGGGTCTCGCCGACAGGCTGGTGCCGGGGATGCCGCAGGAGAACCTCTGCAGCGGCGCGGACGCCTGCAGCGAGGCCGTCCGCCGCCAGGTGCGGCGCGGTGTCGATGTCATCAAGATCGCCACCACCGGCGGCGTCAACAGCCGCATCGGTGCCGGGCTCGGACAGCAGATGTTCGCTGCCGAAGCGAAGGCGGCCGTCGACACGGCGCACCTGCACGGCAAGAAGGTGGCGGTGCACGCCCACGGCACCGGGGGCATCAATGTCGCGCTGGCGGCCGGTGCCGACTCGATAGAGCACGGCACCATGCCCAGCGAGGAGACCATCCGACTGTTCCGTCAGGGTGGGGCTTACTACGTGCCGACGCTGTCCACCGTGAACGGCTACCGCGAGCGTCTCGCCAAAGACCCGAACGCCTATCCGCCGGCGGTCCTCGAAAAGGTGCTGTGGCGTCTGGAGATCACCGGCAAGGCGCTCGAGAAGGCGGTTCCCGCTGGGGTGAAGATCGCTTTCGGCACGGATGCCGGGGTCTCGAAGCACGGACGTAACGCCGACGAGTTCGAGTTGATGGTCAAGCACGGCATGACAGCGGAGACGGCGATCATCGCCGCGACTACCAATGCGGCCGACCTGTTGGGCATTTCCGCCGAGGTCGGTGCGCTGCGCCCCGGCATGGCGGCTGACCTGATCGCCGTCACCGGCGATCCGCTCACCGACATCACCCGCCTGAAGAGCGTGGAGTTCGTCATGAAGGGCGGCAGGGTGGTACCGCTCGCCGATTAGGCCGCAGTACCGCGCGTGCAGAGAGAGCTCTTCCCGGACCTGGTCCGTGCCTGCGCACTGCTCGGCATTGCCGCAGTCAACGTCGATTTCTTTGCCCATGCCAGCGGTGGCGACCTGCCCGCGGCGGCGTTCCCGACTACGGTCGACCGCTTTGCCTGGTGGCTGGTGGCAACGCTGTTCGCGCTGAAGTCCTACTCGCTGTTCGCGTTGATGTTCGGCGTGGGCTTCGGCCAGCAGTGGCGCGCCGCGGTAGCGGGGGACCACGGCTTCGGGGCGCGCTACGCGCGGCGGATGCTGGGACTGCTCGCGCTGGGACTACTCAATGTGACGCTGCTCTTCCACGGCGACATCCTCATCGTCTACGCCGTGCTCGGCAGCGTGCTGCTGCTCTTTCGCGGCGCGGAGCCGGCGACGCTGCGGCGCTGGGCGATCGGTTTCTACAGCCTGCAGACGGGTATCGTCGCGCTGGTCGCGCTCGCTGTCTGGGCGATGGAAGCCTCGGGCGACGAGGGAGCGCTGGCTGCAGCGGGTACGGCCGCCGCCGAGGAGGCCGCACGTCGTTTGCAGGGCTTCGCGGCGCAGGAGTTTTCCGTGGTTGCGGCGATGCGCCTTGAGGCCTGGCGCAGCGACTTTGCGGTGGTCATGGGGCTGCAGGGGCTCGGCGCGCTGTCATTCATGCTCTACGGACTTTACGCGGTGCGCGCAGGCCTGTTCACCAGCGCCGCACTCGCCTCCGCGCACTGGGTCCGTGCGCGTCGCACGCTGTTGCCCGCGGGCCTGCTGCTGGCCGCCCTCGGCGGCTGGTTGATCGTCGGCAGCGCGGGTAATGCCGACCCGTACTTCATGGCCGGATATCTGCTGCTTATGCTGGGCAGCCCGCTGTCGACTCTCGGTTATCTCGGACTGATCGCGCGCTGGATGCAGGCGGCTGACTCGCCGCTGCGCCGCGGCATGGCGCGCGCGGGCGGCGGCTCGCTGTCCGCCTACCTGCTGCAGGGTTTGCTGCTGTCGCTCGTGTTCATGGGTTATGGCGGTGGGCTGATCGGCGAACTGGGCGCAGCCACCTACATTCCCATCGGCCTCGCCGCGGCGATCGCCTCGCTGCTGTGCGTCGGCTGGTGGCGCGGCCGATACGCGCTCGGACCCGTGGAATACCTGCTGCGCGCCTGGGTGTATCTCGGCAAGCGGCCGCGCGCAGACTAGGCCGCGATCGTCAGTCGACGATCGCGGCCCCGCCGACTACTTTGCGAGCACCTTGATCGGTACGGCCTTTGCGGGCTCGAACAGTTCCGCAGCCAGTGCCTTGACCTCATCGAGCGTGATCGACTCGTAGTCGCTGCGCAGCATGCGCGTCCAGTCCAGCCAGTCGGCACGTGACTGGGTCTGCGACACCGCCTCGAGCCAGAAGCCGTTGTTCTCGAACCGCTGGTTGAGGTTGTCGATGACCGGCCGTCGCGCCCGCTCGAACTCATCGGCGCTGATGCGGCCGCCGCGGACCTCGGCCGCCACGGCAAGCACGGTGGCGAGCGCTGCGTCCATCTCCGCGGGCTTGACGTCGAGGCTGGTGTAGATGGCACCGTAGCCCGGATAGAGGTCCGATGCATCGACGGCAACGCCCGGGGAGTAGGTGGTGCCGAGCTGCTCGCGCAGTGTGTCGGTCATTTTGATCTGCAGCACTTCGCCGACCAAGCTCTGCACTCGCGAGCGCCGCCGATCGAAACTGTCCTTTGCGGGCCAGGCCACGGCCAGCACCGCCTTGCCTGCCTCGCCCTGATGTTGCAGCACGATGGGTGTCGACGGCGCCGCCGGGAAACGCATCGGCTCCACGCCGCGCGCGCGATCGAAGGTGGCACGTCGGGGCGGCAGCGTGCCGAGCGTTGCCGCCGCGGTGGCGAGCGCGCTGTCGGGATCGATGTCACCGACGATGCTCACCTCCATCGCCCCCTCGCGCATCGCCGGATCGAGCACGGCGCGGATCTCCGCCGGCTGGCGGGCCTGCAACTCCTCGAGGGTCGGTATGCCGAAGCGCGGATCGCCGTCACGCAGGATGCGGCGCAGATCGCGGTTGAGCACGCCCTGCGGGGTGGCATCGATGGTCCTGCGCCATACGGTGATCAGCTGCCGGAACTGCTCGAAGGCCTCGGGGCGGTAACCAGGGTCGGTGAGTAGTGCCGTGATCAGCTGCAACTGCAGTTCGAGATCGGCAGGTGGCACCGTGGCGACGCTGACGAAGGTGTCCTCGTCCACTCCCACACCGAGCGTCCAGTTGCGTCCGGCGAGCACACGCTGCAGTTCGTCGGTCGAGTGCCGGCCGAGGCCGGCGCTGCCCAGGGCGTTGTCGATCCACAGGCCGAGACCGGGCTGTGACTTCGGCAGCGTGCGCTGTCCGTCGCCGAAACGCACCAGCACCGAGACGCGGTCCTTTTGGTACGGCGTACGCTTCACGTTGAGCAGCACGCCGTTGTCGAGCTTCGCGGTGACGACACCGAGATCGGCCGCCTCGCTGCGGGCCACGATCGAGCCTGGCGTGCCGGGACTCGCGTAGGCAAACGCCACTTCCGCGGTGGCGGCCAGCGGCGCGACCGCGACCGTGCGGCTCGCGTTGAAGGCGGCAAGGATCTGCTGCTCGGGCTGCTCGAGAGCGAGTGAACTGCTCATGAAGATCCGCGGCGGATCCTCGCCCCAGGCGGCGCGGAACGCGGCTTCGACCTCCGCGCGGCTGATGCCGCCTTCGACCGACTCGAACACCCGCAGATCGTCGGCGGGCGTAGTGAACACCGAGCGGTTGTCGAAACTGCCGGTGAGTGCGTTGGCGAGATTGCGGCTGCGACGGGTGGCCGCCCCCTCGGCGGCGTTTTTGTAGGCGGTACGCAGGTTGCTGAGTTGCTCCTTCAATTCGGCATCGCCGAACCCGTGCTGCAGGGCGCGGCGCAGTTCCTGCTCGCCGATGGCGAGCGCGGCCTGCCAGTTCTCCGGTTTCGAGACCACGGATATCGAGGGTCCTTCGGCGAAATCGAAGGACTCCGCATACGCCGCCGAGCCGTTGACGAGGATGGTACCCGGCTGGCGGGTGATGGTCTCGAAGCGCCGGCTGAGCATGGCGAAGCCGAGATCACGGACGAGCGCAGCGCGGCGCTCTGCCGTGGTGTCGGCGCGCAGCACGGCTGGCCGCTGCGGGCCGAAGGAGATGATGGTCGGTATGGTGGGGTCCTGGAAGTAGCCGGCGGCGAGCGCGGGCGCGGATATCCGGCCGACATCGGGTGGGGCGATGGGCGTCTGCGGTCGCTGCCAGTCGCCGAATTGCTTGCGGATACGCGCTTCGATCGCCGCCGGGTCGAGATCACCCACCACCACCAAAAGCGCGTTGTCCGGTCGATACCAGTTGCGGTAGAGCTGCACGAAGCGTTCGCGAGGCGCGGTGCTGATGATCTCCTCGGTGCCGATCGGCAGGCGCTGGCCGAGACGACCCTCTGGGTAAAAGAAATTGAGACGGGCGACCAGCGCACGGAACTGTGGAGTCTCGCGCGTACGCTTCTCCGAGAGGATCACGCCGCGCTCGCGATCGATGGCGGCCGGCGAGAGCAGCAGCCGGTCCGCCGTTTCGCGCATCAGCATGAGCGCGGTGTCGAGCAACTCGTCGCGGGTATCGGGCAGATCGAGCTGGTACACCGTCTCGAGGAAGCTGGTGTACGCGTTGGTGTCGGGTCCGAAGGCAAGCCCGTAGCGCTCGAGCAGCTTGACCATCTCGCCCTCGGGCACGTTCTCGCTGCCGTTGAACACCATGTGCTCGAGGAAATGCGCGAGGCCGCGCTGATCCTCAGCCTCCATCAGCGAGCCGACGCCGAAGCGCAGCCGGACCGCCGCGGTCTTGCTGGGCAGCGTGTTGCGCAGCAGGGCGTAGCGCATACCGTTCGGCAGCTGCCCGTAGGTGACCGAGGGATCGGGCACGAGGTCCGAGGCCTCATGGGCCCAGATGCGGCGCTCGCGCAGTGCGGCGGCAACTTCCGGCGCAAGCGGGGTCGCAATGCCGGCGGGGGTGGCGCCGGCCGACTCGCTGGCCGTGGCGACGACGCCGGCGAGCGTGACGAGTGTTGCGAGCGCCGCGAGCAGCAGGGAGCGAACGGGGCGGCGAAAGGTGCGGCGAAGGGGCAGATTGTGGATTTGCATGTCGCGGAGGATAGGGGATCCACCGCGGCTGCGGGAGGGTGGTGTCAGCGTGGACTATCAGCGCGGCGCGTCGCCGCGCGACAGGCGCGCGCGGGTCGCGAGCACGTCGAGCGGTTGCGCGACCCGTACCGCAGCGCGCTGGCGGATATCAACGCTTGAGGCACCGACCTGCAGCGCATGGCTGCCGGCAGCGACCCGCCAGCAGCGGCAGGTCGGTTCGAACACGGCAAGATCGCGCGCGGTGAGCGAGAAAACCACTTCGGTGGACTGCCCCGGGGCGAGCAGGGGCGTCTTCGCAAAGGCGCGCAGCTCGAGTGCTGGCCGCGATGTCGCGGCAGCGGCGGGTGGCGATGTCGCGGCAGCGGCGGGCGGCGACACGTAGAGTTGCACCACCTCCCGCCCCGCAGCGCTGCCCTGATTGGTGACGGTCAGGCGCAACTGCAGCGCGCCGTCGAAGTCCGTGCGATCGAGTTGCAGCGGCGAGTACCCGAAGCGCGTGTAGGAGAGACCGTGGCCGAATGCGTAGGCCACGCCCGGGCCGTCCGGCGCGGCGTAGTGCCGATAACCCACCCGCAGACCGTCGTCATAGACGACCTCGGCTTCACGATCGACGGCGGTGAGGATCCCTTCGGCAGCGGGGTCGGGGCCGCGCAGGCGGCGACCGGGAAAGCCCGCGGAGGACGGTACGTCCAGCCAGCGCAGCGGAAAACTGGTGGCGAGGCGACCCGTAGGCGGCGTCCGTCCGCCGAGCACGTCGGCGATGGCCTCGCCGGCCTGCTGTCCCGGATGCCAGGCGAGCAGGATCGCATCGGTGAGGTCGCGCCAGCTCGCGGTCTCGATGACGCTGCCGATGTTGAGCACCACGACCACGGGCTTGCCACGCTGGCGGAAACTGCGGTCGAGCAGCAGCAGCAGCTCACGCTCGGCCGCCTGTAACTCGAAGTCCTGCGCCAGCGACAGATCGGCGAACTCGCCGGCTCGCCGCCCGATGGTGACCACCGCCACGTCGGCGGCTGCCGCCGCGGCATCGATCTCGGCCGCTTCGATGCGGCGCTCCAGCAGCCGCGGCGCCGGCTCGAGCGGTCTGCGCGCTGGCTGATTACGCCCCATCTGCTCGATGAACCGTCGATAACCCCCGGCAAGGGCTGTCTCGAGCCCATACCCCGCGGCGCGCAGCCCGTCGGCGAGCGATACGCTGCCGGCGGCACTTACCTCACCGCTGCCGGTACCGCCGATGATGGTCGCGTACCCCGCGGTGCCGAACAGCGCGACCCGGCTTGCCGCCGGCAGTGGCAGTGCGCCGCTCGCATTGCGCAGCAGCACCATGCCGGCAGCTGCAGCCTCACGCGCGAGGCGGGCGTGACCGGTGAGATCCGGGGTGTTGCTTGGCTGCAGGCCACGGAAAGTCTGGCTGGCGAGCACAAGTCGCAGCACCCGCGTGACGTTGCGGTCGAGGTCGGCCGCGGCCACCGCGCCGCGTGCGACGCCCGCCTGCAGGGCGCTTTGCTGCATCGCGGTCCCCGGCATGAGCAGGTCATTGCCGGCGCGCAGCTGCGCGAGCGGATCCTCGCCGGCGAACCAGTCGGTCATCACCGCGCCGTCGAAACCCCACTCGCCGCGCAGTACCTCTTCGAGCAGGACGGGATCCTGCGAGGTCGGTACACCGTTCAGCTTGTTGTACGAGGACATCAGCGCCTGCGGCCGACCCTCGAGCACGGCGATCTCGAAGGCACGCAGGTAGATCTCGCGCAGCGGCTGCTCGTCCGCCTGCACGCTGATCGTGTAGCGGTTCCACTCATGGTCATTGGCGACGAGATGCTTGGGCGTGGCGGCCACGCCGGTCGATTGGATGCCGCGGATGGCCGCCGCGGCCATGCGCCCGGAGAGCAAAGGATCCTCGGAGTAGTACTCGAAATTGCGCCCGCCCAGCGGATTGCGATGGATGTTGAGGGCAGGGGCGAGCAGCACATCGATGCCGTAATCGCGGGCCTCCGCGCCCATCGCGGCGCCGACACGCTCCACCAGCGCGGTGTCCCAGCTCGAGGCAAGCAGTGTCGCGACCGGAAAGGCGGTGGCGTGGTAGCGGCGTGGATCGCCGGCGCGCTGCGGGCGGATCCGCAGCCCCGCCGGTCCATCGGCAAGCACGATCGAGGGGATGCCGAGGCGTGGCACCGCGTGGGTCATGCCACCGGCGCCCGGTATGCGGGGCGGCGTCCCGGTCGGCGGTCCGCGCATGGTGGGCGGCAGCGGCAGTCCCTCGAGCGACATGCCTGTGCCCACCAGTAGATTGATCTTTTCGTCGACTGTCAGCGCGGCCACCACGGCAGGCAGCGGGTCGATACCGAGTTTTGGCAGATCGCTGCCGGACGCATCGCTCATGGCGCGAGCGCCGGCCAGTTGCAGCGCGAAGAGCAGCAGCAGCGCTGCGCCAAGCCGCTGTCGTCGATCACCTGCCTGCGAAGGATCACCTGCCCGCGAACGCTTGGCTGGCGGCGAGCGATCGGCTGGCGGTGCATGCACGTCAGCCCCCCGCGTCGAGCAGCGCGCGGATTTGCGCGTAGAAGGCCTCACGGGCTGCTGGCTCC
The DNA here is from genome assembly GCA_044375655.1 of Steroidobacteraceae bacterium. Lineage (GTDB taxonomy): Bacteria > Pseudomonadota > Gammaproteobacteria > Steroidobacterales > Steroidobacteraceae > UBA964. The sequence goes on from JBILMF010000011.1 coordinate 38,237, forward strand.
GGGCCGAGCGTGGCGCGCGTCCAGTTGGCATGGCTGGCGATCACCAGGCGACGCTGCGGATCGATGAAAATGCCCTGACCAAAGATACCGCGGGCCGCCACAGCGCCGTCGTCATAGGTCCACCACTGGAAGCCGTAGCCGTGACCGGGTACGCCGATGTCCTGTTGCTTGCGGGTGGCTGCAGCGAACCAGTCCTCGGGTACGACTTGCCGCCCTCCCGCCCTGCCGTTCGCCAGTACGAAGAGGCCGAAGCGCGCGAGGTCGCGCGTGGCTGTCTGCAGGCAGCAGCCGGCGATCTCGTGTCCGGTCTTGCCGAGCAGCCAGGTTGCCTCGGCCTCCATGCCGACCGGCTGCCAGATCTTCTCGTGCAGGTACTGTGCGAGCGGCTTGCCGGTGGCCGAGGAAACCAGCACGCCGATGAGGTTGGTCTCGCCGGTGTTGTAGTGCCAGACCGTGCCCGGAGGATGCGCCCGCGGCAGCTTGCGCAGGTAGCTCACCGTCGCATCCATGCCCGGCTCGGGGGCGGCCTCATTGAAGCGCGCGACGTCCGCCTGCGGGTCTTCGTAATCTTCGTTCCAGCGCACTCCGGAGCTCATGGTGAGCAGCTGGCGCACGGTGACGTCGTCGTAGGCCGAACCGCGCAGATCGGGGATATAGCGGCTGACCTTGTCCTCTAGGCTGGAGATGTACCCGTCCTGGATCGCCGCGCCGACAAGCGTCGAGGTGAAGGACTTGGCGACCGAGAAACTGGTCCAGCGACCGCGGGCGTCGAAGTCGAGGCCGTAGCGTTCAAAGCGGAGCTTGCCATCCTGCAGGATCACGAGGCCAGCGCTGTGCTGCCCAGCCATGTACTCGTCGATGCCGGGGATGACGAGTGGCCTGCCGACCGGCAGAGCCAGCGGTGTCGTCGATGCGGCGACGGGCGCAGCCTTGGCCAGCAGCGGCAGGCGGTCGAGGGCGCGGAACGCCGCGGTGCGTTGCTCCTGCCGCCATGAGAGCACGTCCGCACTGGTGGGCAGCGCGGCGAGCAGTCCGCGAGTCTCGCGGTCGAGACCCGCGAACCAAAGCCCGCCGGCAAGGACGGCCGCGGCCAGCGCGGCGAGGACGATGGTGCGCTTGCGCAGGGCCACGGGCGGCGGCTGGCGGTCAGCGGCCCGGTGTCAGACTGCCGCCGACGATGCGCTCGCAAGTCCCCTTGGGCAAGGAAATCCATTCGTTCGGGTCGCCGTCGACCTTGGCTTGGCCGGCGCAACCGTGCCCGTTGGCGCCGCAGTCGTTCTTGCCCGCCTTGACGATGCCATGGCATTTCTCCATGCCCTCGCGTGGGCCCATTGCATCGGCGACGCCGAGCGCGACGAGGCCGCCGACGGCGGCGATGATCAGTGCATGACGCTTGTCCATGTTGGCTCTCCTGGAGTCGAGGTGGGCGGGCGGAACTGAAGTTTCAAAGGTGATTATGGGGGGTCGACGTGGCGGCCGCTACGGCGCCGCCGGGGCCGGAAACAGCGGCGCGGTGCGCCGGTCGGCGAGCCGGATACGCCGTGATAACCTTTGGGCCGAGGTGGCGTCCGCGACGAGGCGGTACGTGTCCGCCGGGGTCGTACCTGCGGCACTGCCAGTCGAGTACTGGCCGAGCGCAGTACGAGCACCACAACATACGAGCATCACAAAAATAGAGCGGCGACATGCAGCGGATGGCTTTGCGCACCGGATGGTCGCGGGGATGTTCCGGGGAGCCGATGACGCCGACGGCTGCTCCGCGCCTCGACAACGGCTTCCCGCGAGTTCGGCTGCCCGGCGCTGCGTCGGCGTTGCCCGTGCTGCCGGTGCTCGGCATTTTGCTCGCGGCCCCCGCGCTCGCCGCAGCTTCCGCCGACGCGGCGCCACAACCCCCTGCAACACCGCCCAAGGGCGCCGCGACAGCGGGTGTCGCGACAGCAGGTGTCGCGCCGGCGGGTGCTGCGCCGGCGGGTGCTGCGCCGGCGGGTGCTGCGCCGGCGAAACCCCTCAACCTGCGGCTCGGCGACCTGCGCAGTTTCATGGCGCCGCGGGAGTGGTTCACGCCGCTGCCCGCCGAGATCGACGAAGTGATCGTCCGCGGAAGACGCCGGCCCGAGGAGATCCCCGAGCGCACGCCCGTGCCGGCGGGTCTCGGTGGCCTCTTTTGGGGCGTGCGCAATCCGACCGAGGCTTGGCGTCTGCTGGTGCCCGACCCCAACGTGCAACTGCCGCCGCGCGGTCCC
>JBILMF010000092.1:0-12444 GCA_044375655.1 Steroidobacteraceae bacterium
CACTGGGCTTTCCCGCTCGACCCGGAGAGTTTCTGCGGTGTTCAACAAGTTTCGGGTTGTATCGGGAGGGCGGTTTGGGCATAGTCGCGGCCTGTCGCCCGGCTGGCGCAGCCCGCAAAAAGGGGGGGCCGGCCGCCGTCCAACAGCTGTCGAGTGATTATGTCACCGGTGTCTCGGGTGAAGCCGCGGCTTCTCCCCTCGAGATCGGTTTTTTTTACTCGACGCCTTTCGTCGGGGGTATGACGTGAGGCTAGTTGTTCTTCGTCGACGCGCCGCAGGCGCATCCAGCATCAACCTCTCGGGCGCCTGGCTGTTCGGGTCGGTGTCCGTCGTGCTCGTGTCTTTGCTGGTCGGGGCGTTTCTCGCTGGCGTGCAGCTTGGCAGCCGCTCGGCCGGCTTTGGCGATGGCAGCCCGGGCGCCATTGCCCGCGCTGCGCTGCAGCAGAAGTCCGAGCTCGAGGAGCTGCGCCGCCGGGTTCAGGAGCGGGTCGACACCATGTCAGCGCGGGTTGGCCAGCTCAACGCCCACATCATCCGTCTCGATGCGCTCGGCAAGCGGCTCGCGGAGATGGCGGACGTCGACTCGCACGAGTTCGACTTCTCCACCGCGCCCTCCGCCGGTGGTCCGCTCACCGAGGACGGCGTGCGCCCGGTGGCGCCTGATCTCGCGGCGATGATCGACTCCTTCGAGTCGCGTCTCGCGCAGCGCGATTCACAGCTCGGGGTCCTCGAGCAACTGATCCTGCAGCGGCAGCTGCGCCAGCAGACCATGCCCGAGGGGCGTCCGGTGCTGCGCGGTTATCTGTCCTCGGGCTTCGGTGTACGACCCGATCCGCTGTCCGGCGAGTTCGCGTTCCACCGCGGCGTCGATTTCGCCGGCAACATCGGCGATACCGTGATCGCAGTCGGGGCGGGGGTCGTCACCTTCGCGGGATACAAGGCGGACTACGGCTACGTCGTCGACGTCACCCACGGCGACGGCTACGTCACCCGCTACGCCCACAACCAGCGCGTGCTTGTCGAGCAGGGCGAGACTGTCGCCCGCGGCCAGCAGCTCGCAGTCATGGGCTCGACCGGGCGTTCCACGGGGCCGCACGTGCACTTCGAGGTGCTGCGCAACGGCACGCCGGTAAACCCGTTGTCCTACATCGGCGGCTGACGGCCCGCCGCCGCCCGGCGGCTCTCGTCCGCGGCCGCTTCCAGTCGGCTGGCTCCCATCCGCGGCTGCCGACCAGCGGATACTGGATCTGCAGGATTCCCCGCCGTTCCCGCGTCGACCGGGCGGCACCGCCCGCGTAGAATACCGGCCTTTTTCAGCGGCCCATCGCCAAGGTCTCCCACCGTGCTCAACTTCCTGACGCGTATTTTCGGCAGCCGCAACGAACGCATGCTGCGTATCACCAGCCGCGAGGTCCGCGCGGCGGCGGCCTACGAGGCGGCGCTGCAGGCGCTCGGTGACGAACAGCTGCGCGCCAAGACCGACGAATTCCGCGCGCGCCTGCGTGAGGGCGCGACCCTCGACCAGCTGCTGCCCGAGGCCTTCGCCGTGGTGCGCGAGGCGTCGCGCCGAACGCTCGGCCTGCGACATTTCGATGTGCAGCTGATCGGCGGCATCGCGCTGCACCGGGGGCGCATCGCCGAGATGCGTACCGGCGAGGGCAAGACGCTGGTGGCGACCCTGCCGGCCTACCTCAACGCGCTCGGCGGCGAGGGCGTGCACGTGGTCACGGTCAACGAATACCTCGCGCAGCGCGACGCCGACTGGATGGGGCCGGTGTACCGCTTCCTCGGGCTCAGCGTCGGCGTGATCCGCAACGGCCAGACGCAGGCCGAGAAGCGCGCAGCCTACGCCTGCGACATCACCTACGGCACCAACAACGAGTTCGGCTTCGACTACCTGCGCGACAACCTCGCCTTCCGCCTCGAGGATCGCGTGCAGCGCGCGCTCGTCTACGCGATCGTCGACGAGGTGGACTCCATCCTCATCGACGAGGCGCGCACCCCGCTCATCATTTCCGGCCCGGCTGAAGAGAGCACCGACACCTACGTCGCCATCAACAAGCTGGTCCCGCGCCTCGAGCGGGCCGCGGCGCCGGCGCCCAGAAAGAGCGGCGTGCTGGTTGCCGCGGAACCGGAAGCCGAACCCGACGGCGACTTCATCGTCGACGAGAAGCAGCGACAGACCCACCTCACCGAGGCCGGCCACCAGAAGGTCGAGGCCCTGATGATCGAAGCCGGTTTGCTGCGCGACGGCGAGAGCCTCTATGACCCGGCGAACATCCGCCTGATGCACCACCTGAACGCGGCGCTGCGCGCGCACGCGCTCTACAAGCGCGACGTCGAGTACATCGTGCGCGGCGGCGAGGTGGTGATCGTCGACGAGTTCACGGGTCGCACCATGCCCGGCCGCCGCTGGTCGGAGGGCCTCCACCAGGCCATCGAGGCCAAGGAAGGCGTGCGCGTGCGCGAGGAGAACCAGACGATCGCCTCGATCACCTTCCAGAACTACTTCCGCCTCTACCGCAAGCTCTCCGGCATGACCGGCACCGCCGACACCGAGGCGCCGGAGTTCCTGCAGATCTACAACCTCGAGGTCAACGTCATCCCCACGCACCGACCGATGGTGCGCAAGGACATGCCCGACCTCGTGCATCTGACCCAGGCCGACAAGTTCAAGGCGATCGTCGAGGACATCCGCGACTGTGTCGCCCGCCAGCAGCCCGTGCTGGTCGGCACCACCTCCATCGAAACCTCGGAGCTGATCTCCGGCGTGCTGCAGAAGGAAGACATCCCGCACGAGGTGCTCAACGCCAAGCAGAACGAAAAGGAAGCGCAAATCGTCGCGCAGGCAGGTCGGCCAGGCGCGGTGACCATCGCCACCAACATGGCGGGCCGCGGTACAGACATCGTGCTCGGCGGCAATCTCGAGGCCGAGCTGCACGGGCTGCCGGCGGATGCCGACGATGCGGCCCGCGAGCAGGTGCGCGCGGCCTGGCGCGAGCGGCACGAGCGTGTGCTCTCGGCCGGCGGCCTGCACATCATCGGCACGGAACGCCACGAGTCACGGCGCATCGACAACCAGCTGCGCGGCCGCTCGGGACGACAGGGCGACCCCGGCTCCTCGCGCTTCTATCTGTCGATGGAAGACAACCTGATGCGCATTTTCGGGGACCCCAACTTCACCAAGAGGCTGCTGTCGGCCGCCGGCATGAAGGAGGGAGAGGTCATCGAGAGCCGCATGCTCACCAAGCGCATCGAGGCCGCGCAGCGCAAGGTCGAGTCGCACAACTTCGACGTGCGCAAGCAGCTGCTGCTGTTCGACGACGTCGCCAACGACCAGCGCAAGGTCATCTACCAGCAGCGCACCGAGATCATGGGCGCAACCGACCTCTCGCCGGCGATCCGCGGCATCCAGGCGGATGTGATCAGCCGGTTGCTCGACGAGCACCTGCCGCGGAACGTGCCGCACGAGGACTGGGATCTCGACGGGCTGCGCGAGGCCGTGCGCAAGGACTTCAATGCCGACATCGACCCTCGCAGCTGGCTCGCCGCCGAACCCGAACTCGACGAGACAACGTTGCGCGAGCGGGTGCAGGAGGCGGTAGCCGCCAACTACACCGCGAAGTCCGCCCGCTACGGCACCGAGCTGATGCAGTACCTGGAGAAGGACATCATGCTGCGGACACTCGACCAGCACTGGCGCGAGCACCTGGCGGCGATGGACTATCTGCGCCAGGGGATCCACCTGCGCAGCTACGCGCAGAAGGACTACCGCTACGAATACCGCCGCGAGGCCTACGAGTTGTTCGGCGCGATGCTCGAGCGGGTCAAGTTCGATACCGCCTCGACCCTTACGCGCGTCGAGATCCGCAGCGAGGCCGAATTGCAGCGCGAAGAAGAGGAGCGGCAGCAGCGCCTGCTCTCAGCGCTGCAGACGCAGCACGCGCAGGCGCAGTCGGCACTGGCCGCAGCAGCGCCCGTCGCCGAGGCTGCGGTTGCGGGCGCCACCAACGGATTCCTCGCCGAGCCCGCGGGTCAGGGGACGCTGGTGCGCGGCGACCGCAAGGTCGGCCGCAACGAGCCCTGTCCCTGCGGTTCCGGGCGCAAGTACAAGCAGTGCCACGGAGCGCTGCAGAACTGAGCGTCGGGGTGACGGCTGCCACGACACCTCTGCAGGTGGTCGCCGGAGCGCTGCTCGACGGCAGCGGACGCGTGCTGATCGCGGAGCGTCCGCCGGGCCGGCACATGGCGGGCCGTTGGGAGTTCCCCGGCGGCAAGCTCGCGGCCGGCGAGTCGCCCGAGCAGGCGCTGCGGCGCGAACTCGCCGAGGAGCTCGGCGTCACGGTGCGCACGATGGACTTCGTGATGACGCTCGAGCACGCCTACGTCGACCGTAACGTGCGGCTGCTGTTCTTCACGGTCGACGACTTCGACGGCACCCCGCAGGGCCTCGACGGCCAGCGCCTGCGCTGGGTGCCGATCGGTCAGTTGCAGGATGCGGACATCCTCGAGGCGGACCTGCCCTTCATCCGCGCTTTGCAGCGGCGCGCAGCCGGCGCAGGATGACGGCCCCTGACGCGGAAGATCCAACCATGAACAGCGAATCGCAGCGAGCCGCCGGCGAGCAGATCGTGGTGCGCAATCCGCGCACCGGCGAGACGGACCATGTGTTCACGGCACCCGGCGAGGCTGAACTCGCACAGCGGCTTGCCGCGCTGCGTGCGGCGCAACGCAGCTGGAGCGCGCGACCCCTCGCTGAACGCATCGCCGTGCTGCGCCGCTGGCGTATCGAATGGCTGGCGCGGCAGGCCGAGATCACCGCCGCACTTGCGCACGATACCGGGCGCTACCTGATCGCCACCAGCGAAGTGGCTTCCGTGGTCGGCATGATCGACCGCTGGACGGCATTGGTCCCCGGTCTCGCGCTCGAGGAGGAGCAGAGGTCGGCCAGCATGCCGAACATTTCCTACCGCTCGCAGTACGTCCCGTATCCGCTGGTCGGCATCATCAGCCCCTGGAATTTTCCGGTGTCGTTGTGTTTCATCGATGCCATCCCGGCGCTGCTCGCGGGCTGTGCGGTGTTCGTCAAGCCCAGCGAGGTGACGCCGCGCTTCGTCGCTCCGGCCATGGATTCCATCGCCGCCGTGCCCGAACTCGCCGCGGTGCTGCACGTGCAGCCGGGCGGCCGCGCCACGGGCGAGCAACTGGTCGCGGGCGTCGATGCGATCTGCTTCACCGGCAGCGTCGCCACCGGGCGGTTGGTGGCGGCGAGCGCAGCGCGGCACTTCATCCCCGCATTTCTCGAGCTGGGCGGCAATGATCCGCTCATCGTCACCGCCAGCGCCGACCTCGAACGGGCGACCGACATCGCGCTGCGTGCCACCTGCCTGGCGACCGGACAGGCCTGCCAGAGTCTCGAGCGCGTGTACGTCGATCGTCGCATCCTGCCTGCGTTCGTGGCGCGGCTCGTGGAGAAGGCGCAGCGGGTCGAGCCGAACTGGCCCGACATCCACCAAGGGACCATCGGCCCGTTCATCTTTGCCCGGCAGGCCGAGATCGTCGCCGCACAACTGGCTGACGCGCGCGCCAAGGGAGCGCGTGTGCTCTGCGGCGGTCAGATCGAGGATCATGGCGGCAAGTGGCTGCGGCCCACCGTGCTGGTGGATGTCGACCACTCCATGCAGGTGATGACCGAGGAGACTTTCGGTCCGGTCATCCCGGTGATGCCCTATGACACCATCGAGGAGGCGATCGCGCTCGCCAACGACGGCGCGTACGGCCTTTCCGCAGCGGTGATCGCCGGCACGCTGGAGGAGGCCGAGGCGATAGGCCGGCGTATCGACGCTGGGGGCATCAGCCTCAACGACGGCTCGCTCACCGCGATGTGCCACGAAATGGAAAAGCACTCCTTCAAGCTCTCTGGCATGGGGGGGTCGCGCATGGGGCCGGCGGGCTACACCCGCTTTTTCCGGCGCAAGGTGCTCATCCGCCAGCACGGACAACCGGCTACCATGGCGAACATCGCCGAATCGAACATCAGCAAAGGAAACACCCCATGAGTTCCCAGGACCTCGGTCTTCCCGACATCCAGATCGACGCCACCAGCCTCTATCGCGAAGAGGTCTTCACCGACCGGCGTGCCGGCACGCTGCGCCGCCTGCTGCCGGTGACCGTCGACGGTGCAACGGATCCGACCCGCGCGGTGCTGTGGCTCGGACAAACCCAGCTCATGACCCCCGGGGGCGTGTTGCCGCTCGGCTTCGAGGTCGAGGCCGCCAATCTCGCCGAGGCCGTGGAGAAGTTCCCGGCGGCGGTCAGACAGGCCCTCGAGGAGGCGATCGAGGAAGCGCAGCAGATGCGGCGCGAGGCAGCTTCGCGCATCGTCGTCCCGGAGGCTGGTGCGGCGCTCGGCCAGACGCTGGGCGGGAAGATCAAGCTGCCCTGACGCGCGAAGCGCCCGGATCTCAGACCGAGGTCGCCACTTGGCGATAAACCTCGGCGAATTCCTCCGGCGACTTCACGCAGACGGCGAGGTCCTTCAGCAGTCCGTCGTTTAGATCGTAGATCCAACCGTGGATCTCCAGCGGCTTGCCGCGATCCCAGGCGCCCTGCACGATGGTCGTCTGGCCGACGTTCAGCACTTGCTCCATCACGTTGAGCTCGCAGAGTCGGTGCAGTCGGCTCGCCTCGTCCGGCAGCGCCGCGAGCCGCGCGTGATGCTTCTTCATCACGTCCTGCACGTGCCGCAGCCAGTTGTCGATCAGGCCGAGCCGGTCGTTGCGCAGCGCCGAGTGCACCCCACCGCAGCCGTAGTGGCCGCAAACGATCACGTGGTCGACGTCGAGGACATCGACCGCGTACTGCAGCACCGACAGGCAGTTGAGGTCGGTGTGCACCACCACGTTGGCGACGTTGCGGTGCACGAACAGCTCGCCGGGCAGCAGACCGACGATTTCATTGGCCGGAACCCGGCTGTCGGCGCAACCGATCCAGAGGTAGTCCGGCGACTGCTGGCCGACCAGCTTGCCAAAGAAATGGGGATCGCGGGCGGTGATCTCCGCCGACCATTGCTGGTTGCGATCGAACAGCGGCTTCAGGCTGCGCAAGCTGGCATCCCCGTCAGCGGGTGGCGATAGGTTCGCCGCCCGGCGCATCGGGCCGCGGCCGATCCGGGCGCAGCGTGCGCGCGAAGAAGCCGGCGATGGTCTCGTAGGCGTGCGGGCCGGTGTTCGGAAAGCGCAGCAGGGCGTGCTTGCTTCCCGGGTAGGGCATCACCTCGAACGGCTTGCGCAGATCCTGCAGCGTCTTGAACAGCGCCGTGCTGTGGGTGAAGAGAACATTGTCGTCCGCCATGCCGTGCAGCACCAGCAGCGGGCCGGCAAGGTTGGCAGCGTGGGTCATCACCATGCCGTCGCGATAAGCCTGCGGTTGGTCCGCGGGCATGCCCATGTAGCGCTCGGTGTAGTGGGTGTCGTAGAGCCGCCAGTCCGTGACCGGTGCGCCGGCGGCGCCGGCAGTGAAGTGCCCGGGCGCGCGGACCATGCACATCAGCGCCATGTAGCCGCCATAGCTCCAGCCCCAGACGCCGATGCGTGTCCCGTCGACGAAGGGGAGGGTGCGCAAAAAGTCGACGCCGCGCACCTGGTCTTCGACCTCCACCGAGCCCATTCGCCGGTGGATCGCCCCCTCGAAGTTGCGGCCGCGGAAGCCGGCGCCGCGATTGTCGAGCGAGAAAACGACGTAGCCCTGCTGGGCGAGATACTGGCGGAACAGGCCGCCCCAGGCGCGCCGCACTTGCTGCACGCCGGGGCCGCCGTAGACCTCGACGATGACCGGGTAGCGCTTGCCCGGCTGCATGGCGAGCGGCTTGGTGAGCTGGTAGTGCAGCAGTTGGCCGTCGCTGGCTTTCAGGGTGCCGAACTCGCTGGGCTGGTGGGCCGCGAGATAGGGCGCGTACGGGTGCGACTCGTCGAGGCGGTTGGCAACCAGCACATCGAGCAGTGTCCCATCGGCGCGGCGCAGGCTGAGCGATGGCGGCTGGTCCGGCGTGGAGTGGTTGTCGAGCCAGAGTCGCGCGTCAGCCGACATCGCGTTGGTGTGCCAGCCTGCTGCGCTGCTCAACCGGCGGATGCCGGCCTCGACCCGCGCCGGGTCGGCAGGTCCGTCGAGCGGTGCGACGTAAAGATGCCGCTCGATCGGCGTTTCGCGGTTGGCGGTGAAGTAGACGAGCCCACGAGCCTCGTCGATGGCCTCGATGGCGCGTTCGCGGCCGCTGCCGACGACCATCCAGTTTCCCGCGGTGAGCGGGCGCAGCAGTCTGCCCTCCCAGTCGTAGAGATAGAGGTGGTCGTGGCCGCTGCGAGCGGAGGACCAGATGAAGGCCTTGCGGCTGCGCAGGAAGGTGAGTTCGTCGTGCAGGTCGACCCAGGTATCGCTGCGTTCCTCGAGCAGCAGGCGCGCGGCACCGGACATGGCGTCCACTCGCCACAGCTGCAACTGCTGCTGGTCGCGTGGCTGACGCTGCACCGCGAGTGCGGTCGAGTCAGGGAACCAGTTCACGCGGGCGAGATAGCCGTCGCCGGCCGAGGCGGCGGGCAGTTCGCGGACGTTCGCGGTGGCGAGTTCATGCACCAGCAGGTCGACGCGGGCGTTGGGTCGACCGGCGGCGGGGTAGCGCTGGCGAACCACCTTGACCGCATCGGCGAAGATCTCGAAGCGCTCAAGCTCATCGACCGTGGACTCGTCGACCCGCGTGTAGGCGAGGAAACGCTCGTCTGGCGACCACCAGTAGCCGGTGCTGCGGTCCATTTCCTCCTGGGCGATGAACTCCGCCACGCCGAAGGAGAGTAGCCCGCCACCATCGCGCGTGACCGTGATCTCGCGGCCGCTGGCGAGGTCGATCGCATACAGGTTCTGCTCGCGGACGAAGCTCACATAGCGGCCGCGCGGCGAGAAGCGGGCGTCGGTTTCCGCGGCTGCCGTGCTGGTGAGGCGGCGCACGGCGCTGGTGCCTGGGGTCGCTTGCAGGTCGTAGATGAACAGGTCGCCGGCCAGCGGCAGCAGCAGCAGGCGCGAATCGGCGGAGAACTCGTAATCGACGATGCCCGTGAGCGCGGAGGTGCGCGCGCGCTCGCGACGTGCCTCCTCCTCGGGCGAAAGTCGGCCCTCGTCCGCGACCAGTGCGGCCGAGTCCACCAGCAGGCGGTTCTGACGGCTGGCGATGTCGTAGGCCCAGAGGTCCAGCCGGTCCCGCGCTGCGGCCTTGCCCTGCAGGTAGGTGACGCGTTTGCCGTCGGGCGAGAAACGCGCGCCGCGCAGCGCCGGCCCGCCGAGATCCGGTCCCGCAAACAGGCGGTCGATGGTCAGCCGGGCAGGCGCCGCTGCCGTTGGCGTGGCGGGTGCCGCTGCCGTCTGCGCTGCCGCGGCCGCGGCGAGGCTGCCGCCAGCACCGACAGCCAGACAGGCGGCGACTGCGAGGAGAGGGCGAAGGGTTCTGCGCATGCGGGCTGGCCGTCCATTAGAATTCAAGTCCCTTTTCCAGTGTAGAGAGGAACATGCACTCTCGCCATACGAGCCGCCGCGCCCGCCCATCCTCGCGTTTGGCGCGCCCGCTGCTCCTTGCGACCGCCCTGTTCACCACGTTAGCCGCTGCCACCGCCATGCCCGATTCACCGCAAGCGTCCGCCCCTGCCGCGCTCACCTATCCGGCGGCACCGCGCGGGACGGTCGTCGACGACTACCACGGCACCCGCGTCGCCGATCCTTATCGCTGGCTGGAGGACGCCGAGGCGCCGGCCACGCGCGAGTTCGTGCGCGCGCAGAACGCGCTGGCGCAACCCTGGCTCGAGTCACTGCCGCAGCGCGCGTGGCTGCGGGATCGACTCACCGGATTGTGGAACTACGAGCGCGTCGAGCCGCCGCGTCTGAAGGGCGGCAAGTATTTCTTCCGACGCAACGACGGCACGCAGAACCAGAGTGTGCTGCTGGTGGCCGACTCGCTGCGGGCGACGCCGCGGGTGCTGTTCGATCCGAACACCGCGAGCAGCGATGCGACCGTGGCGCTCGCCCGTTACGAGCCCTCGCCCGACGGCAGCATCGTCGCCTATTCGTTGTCGGACGGCGGCACCGACTGGGAGATCTGGCGTTTCCGTCGTACCGCCGACGGTGTCGATTTGCCCGACGAGTTGCGCTTCACCAAGTTCTGGGAGCTCTCCTGGGCGGCGGACGGTTCGGGCGTCTACTACAGCCGCTACCCGGCGCGCGCGGACGATCCCTCGCGCGGCGACGACCTTGGCCGGCCGGTGGTCCATTTCCACCGGCTCGGCGATCCGCAGGCGGACGACCGGCCCGTGTACGCGGTCGATGACCATCCGACCCGCGTGCCCTCGGCCACCGTCGCCGACGACGGGCGCTGGCTGTTCGTGACGCTGTTCGACGGCTACCGCACGAATGCCGTAGAGCTGATCGACCTGCGCGCTCCGCAGACGCCGCCCCGACCACTGTTCGACGCATGGGACGCCCGCTACACGGTGATCGGCAGCGAGGGTGACACCCTCTACGTGCTCACCACCAAGGACGCTGCGCGCAGCCGCATCATCGCGGTCGACGCGCGGGATCCGTCGCCCGCACGCTGGCGCGAACTCGTCCCCGAGGATGCGCTGGCGCTCGAGGGAGCGAGCTTCGTCGGCGGGCGCATCATCGCCCGCTACGTGCGTGACGCGCATGGCGTCGCGCGGCTCTTCGACCGCGACGGTCGCGCGCTCGGCGAGGTCGCGACCCCGGGCCTCGGCACGCTCGCCGGTTTCGGCGGCACGGCCACCGACACCGAGACATTCTTCGCGTACACCGATTACCTCACGCCTGCACAGGTGATGCGCCTCGACCTGCGCGACGGCAGCAGCAGCGTATGGCGCGCGCCCGATTTCGCTGCCGACACGGCGCGCTACATCACCCGTCAGGTGTTCTACACCAGCCGCGACGGCACCCGCGTGCCCATGTTCATCACCCATCGGCGCGACCTGCAGAAGGACGGCAATGCGCCCACGCTGCTCTACGGCTACGGCGGCTTCAACGTTCCACTGACACCGGCCTTCCGGCCGACCACGCTCGCGTGGCTGGAGATGGGCGGCGTTTATGTGGAAGCCAACTTGCGCGGTGGTGGCGAGTACGGTGACGCGTGGCACGAGGCGGGCACCAAGACGCGCAAGCAGAACGTGTTCGACGACTTCATCGCTGCCGCCGAGCACCTGATCCGCGAGGGCTACACGCGGCCGCAGCGTCTCGCGATCAGCGGTCGCAGCAACGGCGGTCTGCTGGTCGGCGCAGTGCTGCTGCAGCGTCCCGACCTGTTCGCTGCGACACTGCCCGGAGTGGGGGTGCTCGACATGTTGCGCTACCACACGGCCAGCGCCAATGCGCGGCAGTGGTCCTCGGATTACGGTCTCGCCGAGGATCCGGTGGAGTTCGCGGCGCTGCACGCGTACTCGCCGGTGCACAACGTGCGTCCGGGGACGTGCTATCCGCCGACGCTCATCACCACGGCCGACCGCGATGATCGCGTGGTGCCGTGGCACAGCTACAAATTCGCCGCTGCCTTGCAGCACGCCCAGTCCTGTCGGGCGCCGGTGCTGCTGCGCGTCGAGACCCGCGCCGGTCATGGTGCCGGCAAGCCCTTGTGGATGCAGATCGAGGACTTCGCCGACCAGTGGGCGTTCGCTGCGGAAATGCTCGGCATGCGCACGCCCTGAGGCGGGCTGCCGGCGGTCAGCGGCGGCGCAGGCGGTAGACGCGCTCGCCGAGCGCGGTGACCCCGCGCGCCGCCATGCGCGGGAAGTCCTCGAGTGCGCCATAGCCGCCGAGTTCCGCGATCTCGTGCGTTTCCGCGTACAGATCGTGGACCTCGGCCGGCAGCACGGCATGCGGCGGCCCGCGCATCTCGCGCTGGTCGTACTCCATGGTGACCAGCAGCGTCAGCGTGCCGGGCGCAGTCAGCGCCGCCATCAGCGCCGCATAGTCGCGGCGCATCGGGGGTGGCAGGGCCACGAGGGCAGCGCGGTCGAAGATCGCGTCCACGGGACCAAGGGACGCCGCATCAAGGGCAAAGAAATCCCCGCAGCGCAGATCCACCGCGCCGCAGTCGGGGTGCTCGGCGCGGAACTCGGCGACCGCGACCGCCGACAGTTCGATGCCCACGACGCGGTGGCCGCGGGCGGCCAGCGCGACGAGGTCGAGACTCTTGCCAGCCAGCGGCACGAACACCCGCGAGCCCGCGGCGAGCCCCAGCCCGTCCCAGTGGTCGACAATTGCCGCATGCGGCCGCGCCATGTGGAAGCCGATCTCGCGCTTGGCCCAGCGCTCGTGCCAGAAACCGGGTTCCATGCCGCGCTGCCGCCGTTCGCTCAGCCGCAGCAGATCAGCTCGAAGGGCACGTCGCCCTCCATCTGC
>JBILMF010000217.1:0-3261 GCA_044375655.1 Steroidobacteraceae bacterium
TCGAAGCAACGCGTGGCGACGCGGTGTCGCCGTTCATCAAGACCTTCGTGCTGGTACAGCGCGAGGTGGAGCGTACGGTAGCGCCCGTCGTCGCCCGCTTCGAATCGGCGGAGCGCGCCCAGCGGACGACGCGGGACACTCTGCGCTGGCTGTCACCGCGCGACCTCGCCGCCGAGGCCATGCTCACTGCCGCGGGCAACGATGCCCACCGCCACGCACGCTTCGAAGAGCAGGCACGGCAACTGCGGATCGACTGGCTGGCTGCCGTGCAAAATGCCATCGTCGCCGGTCGGCGACTGGGCAGCGCCGAGTATGCGGCGCTGCCCAGAGCCGAGTTCCGCGAGCCACCCCGCGGAAGCTTCGTCGCCCGGCAGCTCGCTGCGCTGCTCGCATTGCTTGCCTTTGCAGCCCTCGCCGCCCTTGGCGCCCGCCGCAGTTTCCGCGTCTTCAGTCCGGGATGACCCGCCGCGCGAGAATCTTGTCGATGGCGTTGCCGTCCATGTCTACGACCTCGAAGATCCAGCCGGCCCACTCCACCGAGTCGCCTTCCTTGGGCACCGCTCCGCGCAACAACAGAAACATGCCGCCCAACGTCGAATAGCGATCACGGTCTTCTTCGGGCAATTGCTTGATCTGCAGGAGATCCTTCAGCTCCGGGATCGGCGTCGTGCCCTCGAGCAGCCAGCTGCCGTCCTCGCGCCGCACACCCCACTCGAGCTTCTGCCCGGCGAGGGTGAACTGGCCGGTGATCGCCTCGATCAGGTCCTGCATGGTCACGAGTCCGAGCACCGCTCCGTACTCATCGATGACCAGAGCCATCTTCGCCGGCGATTTCTGCAGCTGCGTGAACAGATCGAGCGCCGAGCTGGATTCGGGCACGAACAGCGGGTCGTCGAGCAGGTTCTCCAAAGATTTTCCGCTGCCCTCGACGAAACTCTGCACCAACGCCTTGGTGCGCAGCACCCCGGCGACGTGTCCCCAGTCCTCCCGCAGCACCGGGTAGCGCGCGTGGCCGGTGGTGGCGATGGTCTGCAGATTGTCGGCGAGCGGCAGGTTGAGATCGAGGCTGACGACATCGGCGACAGGCACCATCAGTGACACCAGCTTCCGCTCGTCGAGGCGGAACAGGTTCTGCATCATGGTGCGCTCCTCGCTCTCAAGCACACCGGACTCCGCGCCCTCCTTGAGCACGGCGTAGATCTCCTCCTCGGTGACCTCCGATTCGCGCTTCTCGGGAATCGACAGCAGCTTGAGCAGGATCTCCGTGGATCTCGACAGCAGGTGCACAAAGGGGCGCGTCAGCACCGCGAGCACCGCAATCGGTCGGGAGATGAGGCGCGCCATGACCTCCGGATAGGTCTGGGCGATGCGCTTGGGGATGAGCTCCCCGACCACGATTGCGAAGTAGGTGATGATCACCACCACGAAGCCGGTGGCGAGCGGCCTCGCGACCTCCGGATCGACACCGAGATCTTCCAGAGCGACGCGCAAAGGCACCGCCAGCGTCGCCTCGCCGACGATGCCGCTCAGTACGCCGATGGAAGTGATACCCACCTGCACGGTGGATAGGAAACGGTTCGGGTTGTCGGCAAGCTTGAGTGCTTGCGCTGCGCCCTCGTCGCCCTTGTCGGCAGCAGCCTGAAGCCTGACCCGTTTTGCAGTGAGGATGGCGATTTCCGCCATCGCGAACAGACCGTTGAAAACGATCAGCCCGAGCAATATCGCAATTTCCATATGGCTGGACGCCAACCTCCCCGCAACCCTGGTGCGGTCATGGTACAGGGGGGGGCCGAGGGTTGGCTATCGTGCCCGCGCCGCGGCGGCACGAGCAGGGCATTGCCCGCATGCCAGGAGGCAGCGTTAACATCCGCGGATGACCGCCAGCCGCCGCCTGCGTCTTGCCATCGCCTGCCTCCCCCTCTTCGTCGTCGCGCTTGCCGTCCCGGTGGCGCCCGCCGCGCAGGCGATCGAGCGCACGCCCTGCGCCGCGCCCGACCGCCCGGACTTCGCGGCCTACCGTGCGCGACAACTCGCCACGCTGCACGGCGAGCAGACTGCCGCGCGTGCGCAGCGGCTGCCCGTCCGTGAACTCGGCGATGCCGATGCAGATCTCGGCAGCGAAGCCGAGTACCTTGCGCGCAACCAGCCCGGTGTGCGCTGCGAGCACATCGTCTACGAGAGCGACGGTCTGCGTATCCGCGGGTTTCTGTGGACACCGGTCGACCTGCCGCCTGGACGCAAGCTGCCGCTGATCGTCTTCAACCGCGGCGGCACGGGAGAGGACTCCAAGTTGCGGCCGAATACGCAGTTCGGCTTCGAGCGCTTCGTGCGCGCCGGTTATGCCGTAATCGGTTCGCAGTACCGTGGCAACGACGGCAGCGAGGGTCGGGACGAAGTGGGCGGTGCCGATGTCCGCGACGTGCTGCGGCTTGCCGAACTCGCGCGGGAACTGCCGTTCGTCGACCCGCGGAATGTGTTCGCGCTCGGCTACTCGCGCGGCGCAATGATGACCCTGTCCGCATTGCGCGACGGGGGTTCATTCAATGCCGTGGCTCTGGTCGGCATGCCGGTTGATCTGCGCAGGCCGGAGTTCGACCGGCAGTTCTCGCGTCTGACTGCGGGATCAGCCGCGTCAGCCGCTGCAGGGGCTGGAACGGTAATGACGCCCGAGGCCCTCGGCGCCATGCGGGAGCGGCGTTCCGCCATCGTCTGGGCCGACCGCATCGACTCGCCGATGCTCCTGCTGCAGGGCAGCGGCGATCCGCTGGTGCCGACGGCGACGCAGACGCTGCCGTTCGCCGGACGGCTGCAGGAACTCGGCAAGACCTACGAACTCGTGATCTACCACGGCGACACACACGGTTTGATGTACAACGGCGGTGACCGCGACGCGCGGATCCTGGCGTGGTTCGCCCGCCACCGTCGCTGAACGCCAGGCCGCAGGCGGATGACCAGCGTCACGAAGATTACATTTTCATGACGCAGAATCGGATCCCATGACTTTCCACGTTCTCATACTCTGCACCCACAACTCGGCTCGCAGCGTGCTCGCCGAGGGCATGCTCGGCCATCTTGCGCGTCATCTCGGCAAGGACGTTCAGGCACACAGCGCGGGCAGCGTACCCAGCGGTCGTGTCAACCCGCTCGCCATCGAGGTGCTGCAGGCCGCGGGCGTCGACACCACGAGGTTCCGCAGCAAGAGCTGGGACGAGTTCACCGCCGCGGAAGCGCCGCCGCTTTCGCTCGTCATCACGGTTTGCG
>JBILMF010000218.1:0-3254 GCA_044375655.1 Steroidobacteraceae bacterium
GGCAGGGCGGCGCAGGGAACAGCAGCGCGGCGACGGGCAGCGCGGCGCTGCGCGTGTTCGTGCCAGCGGATTCGGCAGCGCTTGCTCTGGGTGCCGACGCGGTGGCTGCCGCCATCGTGGCTGCCGGGGCCCGCCACGGGCGCGCGGTGCAGATCGTGCGTACCGGCTCGCGCGGCATGCACTGGCTCGAGCCGCTGGTCGAGGTGACCGGCGCCGCTGGCCGCATCGGCTATGGCCCCGTGCAGCCCGCAGATATCGACGGTCTGTTCGCCGCCGGCTGGCTCGAGGGCGGCGCGCACTCGCTGTGCATCGGTCGCCCCGAGGATCATCCCTTCCTGACCCGGCAGACGCGCTGGACTTTCGACCGCTGCGGAATCGTCGATCCGCTATCTGCGGCGGATTACCTTGCCTACGGCGGCGGGCAGGGGCTGGCGGCCGCCCGCGGCCTTGGTGCCGAGGCGACGATCGCCGCGGTAACCTCTTCCGGGCTGCGGGGGCGCGGCGGTGCCGGCTTCCCGGCGGGCATCAAGTGGCGCACCGTGCACGACGCCGCGGCCGATTCCAAGTATGTGGTCTGCAACGCCGACGAGGGTGACTCCGGCACTTTTGCTGATCGCATGCTGATGGAGGGCGATCCGCTCGCGCTGCTTGAGGGCATGGCGATCTGCGCCTTCGCGGTGGGCGCCCGCAAGGGCTACATCTACATCCGCTCGGAGTACCCACGGGCTATCAGCGTGCTCGAGCAGGCGTTGCCGCTCGCCCGCGAGCTCGGTCTGCTGGAGGACTGCGACATCGAACTGCGCATCGGTGCGGGTGCCTACATCTGCGGCGAGGAGACGGCACTGCTGGAGAGCCTCGAGGGGCGGCGCGGACAGGTGCGTGCCAAACCGCCGCTGCCCGCGCACGCCGGTCTCTTCGGCAAGCCGACGTTGGTCAACAACGTGCTGACGCTCGCCACCGTACCGGCGATCCTGCGGCGCGGCGCGGCGGTGTACGCGGCACTCGGTGTCGGCAAGTCACGCGGCACCTTGCCGGTGCAGCTTGCCGGCAATGTGCGCCACGGCGGGCTCTTTGAAGTGCCTTTCGGGATCACGCTCGGCGAGCTGGTCGACGACATCGGCGGCGGCACCGCCACCGGCCGCGCCGTACGTGCCGTGCAGGTGGGCGGGCCGCTGGGCGCGTATTTTCCCCGCGGCCATTTCGATACCGTGCTCGACTACGAGGCCTTTGCCTCGCGCGACGGACTGGTCGGCCACGGCGGCGTAGTCGTGTTCGACGATACGGTCGACATGGCACGCCAGGCACGCTTTGCGATGGAGTTCTGTGCCGTCGAATCCTGCGGCAAGTGCACCCCCTGTCGCGTCGGCTCGGTGCGCGGCACGGAGGTCATCGACCGCATTCTGCAGGGCCGCGACGTGGCGGCAAACCTGGAACTGCTGCAAGATCTTTGTCATACGCTAAGGCTGGGGTCGCTGTGTGCGCTCGGCGGCTTCGTGCCCTTCCCGGTGATGAGCGCGTTGCAGCACTTTCCGCAGGACTTCCACCGCCCATGAACGCCATGCTGGATCGCGACTTCGGGACGCCCGCCGTGAGCGCGGCAGAGCGCGTGACCGTGGAGATCGACGGACTGTCGATCGATGTGCCCGCCGGTACCTCGGTGATGCGCGCAGCAGCCGAGGCCGGCATCTCGATCCCCAAACTCTGCGCCACGGATACGCTTGCGGCCTTCGGCTCCTGCCGCCTGTGTCTGGTAGAGATCGAGGGTCGCAACGGTACGCCTGCTTCCTGCACCACGCCGGTCGCGCCCGGCATGCGTGTGCACACGCAGACCGGCAGGCTCAAGTCGCTGCGGCGCGGCGTCATGGAACTCTACATCTCCGACCATCCGCTCGACTGCCTCACCTGCTCGGCGAACGGCGACTGCGAGCTGCAGGACATGGCCGGCGCAGTCGGGCTGCGCGAGGTGCGGTACGGGTTCGACGGCGCGAGCCATCTCGACGCACCCAAGGACGAGTCGAACCCCTATTTCACCTTCGATGCCTCCAAGTGCATCGTCTGCTCGCGCTGCGTGCGCGCCTGCGAGGAAGTGCAGGGGACGTTCGCGCTCACCGTGGCGGGACGCGGTTTCGACTCGAAGATAGCTGCCAGCGCTGACGAGAAGTTCCTCGATTCCGAGTGCGTTTCCTGCGGCGCCTGTGTCAGGGCCTGTCCGACGGCGACGCTCAACGAAAAGACGGTCATCGAGATCGGCCAGCCCGAGCGGTCAGTGCTCACCACCTGCGCCTACTGCGGTGTCGGCTGCAGCTTCCGGGCGGAGATACGCGGCAACGAGGTCGTGCGCATGGTGCCCCATGACGACGGCAAGGCGAACCGCGGTCACTCCTGCGTGAAGGGACGGTTCGCCTGGGGCTATGCCACGCATCCGGACCGCGTGCTCACGCCGCTGGTCCGCGAGCGCATCGACCAGCCCTGGCGAGAGGCCAGCTGGGAAGAGGCCGTGCAGCGGATCGCCAACGAGTTCCGCCGCATCCAGAGCCGGTACGGCAAGGGCTCGATCGGCGCGGTGACCTCGTCGCGCTGCACCAACGAGGAGACCTTCCTCGTGCAGAAGATGGTGCGGGCGGTGTTCGGCAACAATAACGTGGACACCTGCGCGCGCGTCTGCCACTCGCCGACGGGCTACGGGCTGAAGCAGACCTTTGGCACCTCGGCCGGTACCCAGGACTTCGACTCGGTGATGCACGCCGACGTCATCATGGTGATTGGCGCCAACCCCACCGACGGCCATCCGGTGTTCGCCTCGCGCATGAAGCGCAGGTTGCGCGCAGGAGCGAGACTGATCGTCATCGATCCGCGGCGCATCGACCTCGTGCGCACGCCCCATGTCGAGGCCAGTCACCACTTGCAGTTGCGGCCGGGCACCAATGTGGCCGTCATCAATGCTTTGGCGCACGTCGTGGTGACTGAGGGCCTGATAGACGAGGCCTTCGTACGCGAGCGCTGCGAGCTCGCAGATTTCGACGTCTGGGCGCGTTTCGTGGCCGAGGATCGCAACAGCCCCGAGGCCACCGAACACATCACCGGTGTGCCGGCGGCGACACTGCGTTCGGCGGCGCGTCTTTACGCTACCGGCGGCAACGCCGCGATCTACTACGGGCTCGGCGTCACCGAACACAGCCAGGGCACGACCATGGTGATGGGCATCGCCAACCTCGCGATGGCCACTGGCAACATCGGCCGTCCCGGTGTCGGTG
>JBILMF010000093.1:0-12361 GCA_044375655.1 Steroidobacteraceae bacterium
GTTTGCCTGGTAGTTGCGCTGTGCCGTGATCATGCTCACCAGTTCGCTGGTCAGATCGACGTTCGAACCCTCGAGCATCCCCGAGACCACGGAACCGCGTCCCGACGCCTCACTGGTTGAAACCAATGGCATTTCAGCCTGCGTGATGAACGAATAGTTGCCGTTGTTCTCCGCCACCAGATTCGAGGCGTCCTGAACGTTCGCGATCGCGACCTTGCCGATCGACACCGAGGACTTGTTGCCGTAGATCGCAAACACCTCGCCGCCCTGACGCACTTCGACACGCGAGACGCCGCTGCCGCTGCCACCGTTGAGATCAACCCGTGCCGCGGCGACCCGACTCGACTGCAAGATCTGGATCTTGTCGCCGTTGGCGGGGGTTCCCCTTAGTGTGAGCTCGGCGCCCTGAAAGCTGATGGTGGTGGTGTTGCTGCCCGTGGGTGGCGTGTATGTCACGCCGCTGATCGCAGGATCCAGGTTGCCACCCGTCGAGGTCTTGATGCCGTAGGTGTAGGCGACCGGCGGGCCGGCTGCCACCGCGAACTCGATCGTGTAATCGTCGCCTCGGCCCGACCACAGCGCCGGGTCCGTCACCCTGCTGGAGGTAATCGCTACACGGCGGGAAATGGTGTATTCGTCGTTGTTCGCCGGTGCCGTACCGGAAACCGTGACCTCGGCACCTTGGAACTTGATCGCGCTTCCGGCGACGTAAGTCCCCGAAGTCAGCAACTCGTTGGTTCCCTTGTCCCTCACCTCATAGGTCGTGTTTCCGCCCGACACCGAGAACTTCAGCTGATAGTCGTTCGTGTAGTCAGCCCAGGTCGAGGCATCCGCCACGCTCGTGACGACGGTAGAGGCTCCGGTAACCGTGGTGGAACTGATGGTGTTCGAGGTGACGCCGAAGTAGCCGTGACTCTCCGGGTTCCCGCCCAGAGTGCCCCGGACAGCGAGTTTGCGACCGGCGAGATCGACGATGTAGCCCTCCTTGTCCATCTTGAAGGCGCCATTGCGAGTCAGTCGCGCAGTGGTGTCGAGCACCGACCCGGAGACGGTGCCCGAGGATCCGGTGGTGGCGGAACTCGATGGCAGGGTTACGAAGAAGCCCCGACCGGAGAGTGCAAGATCGAGTGCCTGTCCTGTCGAGCGCAGGCTTCCCTGCGAAAAGTTGGTCATTGTGTCGGAGGTTCGTACTCCGAGACCAGGCCCCTCGGCGACACCCACCAGACTTGCGAACTTGGCGTTCTGGCCCTTGAAGCCATCGGTGTTGGCGTTGGCGACGTTCGCCGAGATGGTCTGCAGGTGCTGCTGCGCAGCGACGAGACCCGTGATCGAAATATTCGACATGTGCGTTTCTCCAATGATCCTTCAGTTCTGCCCTGCGTCTCTCTGTATCGCTCGACAAACAGGGTGAGGGGATGTCCTGCTCACCTGAGATTGATAAGCGTCTGCGCCATGGTGTCGGTCGCAGAGATGCCCTTGGCGTTGGCTTGGTAATTGCGCTGTGCGGTGATCATCTCGACCAGCTGGTCGGTGAGATTCACATTCGACCCCTCGAGCAGGCCCGAGAGCACAGTCCCCCGACCTCTCTCGCCGCTGGTCGCGATCGACGGAACCTCGGCGCTGCCGATGTAGGAAAACTGCGTCGAGTTCTCCGGCCGCAGATTCGTCGGATCGCGCACGTCGCCGATGGCCACCTTGCCGATCGACTGGAACGAGTTGTCGTCGTATATCGCGAACAGTTCGCCGTCGTCGCGCAGTTCGATACGCGAGTAGCCGAGCGTTCGGGTGGCGGGCGGCGTGCCCACGGTCTTGCTGAACTCGACCCGCGCCGGCTCCACGTTCCCCGCCGTCGTACCCTGGACCGCAAGTTTGCGGCCGTTGAGATCGACGACGTAGCCGTCCTTGTCGATCTTGAAGCTGCCGTTGCGGGTCAGCCGGATGCTGGTATCGACCGCACTGCCCGGCAGGGCGCCCGACTGGGCGCCGGTGGTCGCGGACTTGGGCAGCGTCACGAAAAAGCCGCGGCCCGACATCGCCAGATCGAGATCACGACCGGTGGACCGCAGACTGCCCTGCGAGAAGTCGGTGACATCGTTGAGGCTGCGTACGCCGAGTCCGGGCGCTACTCGGCCGTCCGCGGCGACCAGGCTCGCGAACTTCGCCGTCTGCAACTTGAATCCGTCGGTATTGGCGTTCGCCACGTTCGACGAGATCGTCTGCAACTGTTTCTGTGCAGCGACGAGTCCGGTGGTAGATATCGTTGACATGCCCGTTACCTATGCAATTTATGTGCCGAGCTGGGTGAGGCTGATATGCGGTCGGTCACAAAACCCGGCGGACGGCCGACATGGGTAGTGCCCCGTTTGCTGTATTGAGGGTTATCCCGCCCTGAGCGGGATCGAGAGTGATACTGCTCACGGTGTTGCGGCGCATTGCCGCCACCACCTCGAGCCCGGCGGCAGATCGGGTCTCCACCTCCCAGCTGTAGCGGCCTGGCGGTAGTGTCGCCCCGGAGTCGCCCTTCCCATTCCATTCGAAGGTGTTAAGGCCGGAATCGGCGGAAATAGGCAATCTTCGCACCACGATCCCGGCTGAATCCTTGATGTTCAGCGTGGCGTTCTGTACTCCGGAAGACAGCTCGACGGCTCCCCTGACGGCGGTGATACCGTCGTGGTCGATGGTGCTGCTCAAGGCGAGGACGTCGCGACCGACCAGCTGGGTGCCGGACAGCATCTGCGAGGAGCGCATCGTGGCAACCATGTCGGACATCGAATCCTGCATGGCCCGCACGCCGGACACGGTGCTGAACTGCGCCAGCTGGGCGAGGAATGCGGACGGATCCGAGGGCTGCATCGGATCCTGGTTGCGCATCTGTGCAACCAGCAGCGTCAAAAACTGGTCGGAGCTGATGTCCTGGAGTTGAGAGGCCTTGGCGCCAGTGCCGGCCGCACCGGTCGAACCTATCGAAGTGATGCTGGAACTCATGGTTCAGACCCTCACTGCTGGCCAAGACGCAGCGTGGCGAGCATGAGCTCGCGCGCGGTACGCATGACTTCGATGTTGTTCTGGTAGGAGCGCGATGCGGACACCATGTCGGTGACCTGCTCGACCGCGCTGATATCGGGCGAGTAGACGAAGCCGTTGGGATCAGCCAACGGGTTCGATGGCTCGTAACGTGCATTCGGCGCCCGATCGGACTCGATGATCCCCTTGACGCGGACCGCCGCCCCGCTCTCGTCGCCGCGCAAACCCTTGCGCACCGCCTCGAACACGGGCATTCGCGCCCGATAGACGCCCTCGCGCGTACTCGCCACCGTGTCGGCGTTGGCGATGTTGCTGGCCACGGTATTGATGCGGACGTTCTGCGCGGAGACCGCTGAGCCCGCGATATCGAAGATGTTGAAGCTGGACATGGTGGGTTACTCCCGTGTCGCCAGGTTCACTGGCCGGTGATCGCGGTCATCAGACCGCGCAGTTGCGAATTGATGAAGTTGAGTGAGGCCTGGTAGCGAATCGCGTTCTTCGCGAACTCCGCCTGCTCCGTCGACATGTCAACCGTGTTGCCGTCAAGCGAGGTCGTCAGCGGCTGCCGGTTGATGAAGTCGATGCGCAGCCCGTCGACGGACGCCCCTGGTCCGTCGAGCACACCACCGGAAAGGTGGGCGCTCTGGGTGCGCAGCAGGGATGCCGCCCCGGGCCCGTCAAGCGCCTCGGACAGGGCCTTGCGGAAGTCGAGGTCGGTGCTTTTGTAGTTCGGGGTGTCGGCATTGGCGATGTTTCGCGACAGCACCTCCGAACGCTTCGCCGAAAGCTTTAGCGCGGTAGCGTGCAGCGCAAGATGTTTGTCGAGATCGAACATGAATCCTCCGCCAATTTTTTGGCTCCCCCGAAGCACAGCAAGTGTCGTGCCAACCAACCGATTGTGGTCCTTCGGTCAACGTCAATCGACCGTCGCCTCGATGCAGACGCAGCACATGGCATGCCAGTTGCTTGGTTGATCGCCCATGAACCACTCACCCACCCTGACGCGGGTCATCGCGTCCCTCGCCCTGCCCGCCCTGGCATCCTTGCCGCTTGCAGCTCAGGCGACACTGCCCGCCGCCTCGGCGGATATCGCCGTGCAGGACCTGCGCGCTATAGAAGAGGCGGCCAAGGCGGAGATTCGCCGGCAGGCCCCGGAGTCGATCCCGGAGGTCGCCCCCTTGGACGCGCGGCTGCGGCTCACTGCCTGCGATCGCCCCCTGAGAGCCACCCTGCCCCCCAACATCAGTCTCGGAACCCGGGCCACGGTCCGAATAACCTGCAGCGGTGGCACGACCAACTGGGGGGTGAATGTCCCGGTGGCGCTGTTCAGCGAGTTGCCGGTGGTGGTGGCCGAGCGACCACTGACCATGGGAAGCATCGTCGGCGAGGACGACGTCGCGCTGGTCGTCCGCCGCTTTCCGGGGACCGCCAGATGTTGCGCCACGGCGCTAGATCAGGTGGTGGGGCGTCTGGTACGACGCAGCGTGCCGGCGGACCAGGTTCTGCCGCTGGACGCTCTCGAGGAAGCGCCAACCGTACGCCGTGGGGAGACCGTCACCGTGATCGCCTCCCTGCCCGGGGTGGAGATCAGGTCGACCGGCGTTGCCCTCGCGGACGCCCGTGCCGGCGAGACCGTCAGAATCCGCCACGCAACTTCCCTTAAAGTTTTCCAGGCACGCGCCGATACTCAAGGCGTGGTCAGAGTTGATAGATAAGGGTTTTCGTCGTGTCAGAAAAAAGTTGGCCTTTCGGGCTAAAGTTTTTCGGCTACCCGCCGTTACATACAATGGGAAACGCGGGAGTGCAGTGCTATGACCATCTCGATAAACAACGTGGAGTTGCGAAAAACCACCGGGTCCGCACCGGTGAGCAATGCCCGTGGAAAGGGTGTCGAGAGCGAACTCCGGGACTCGCCTTCGAGTGCCGGGGACGTTCAAGTGTCGGACTCGGCCCGGCGAATGGCAGATCTCGAAGCCAGGGTGGCGTCGTCCACCGGCTACGACGAAGCCAGAGTCGAGGCAATCCGGCTGGCGATCGAACGTGGCGAATACAAGGTAGACGCCAAGCAGATCGCAGACCAGCTGATGAAGCTGGACTGGGATATCGCCAAAGTGTCCGGGCGTCTTCGTTGACGGTTTGAAGCGGTCCTGACCGATGCAAACCGTGGCGGAAATCCGGCAAGCCCTAACCCGGCTCCTCCATGAGGAACGGCGTCTCCTGCAACAGCTGGAGGCCTTGCTCGTCAAAGAGAAGGCCCTGCTGTTGCAGGACGACGATCCGGAACTCCTCGAGGAAGCCGCGCGCACCCGGCAGGAGTGCATGGTGGCGCTCCTCAATCTTCAGGACGAGAGACATGGGGTGCTGCGCATCACGGGTTTCTCGACCGACAACGCAGGGTTGGCGGCGCTCATCAAGGCGTGCGACCCCGAGCGCACCCTGCCCCCGCAATGGGGCGAGTGCGCCGAGATCGCCAAGCGCTGCCGGGCGCTGAACGATCACAACGGCGCTCTGGTCACCACGCGCATGCGGCGCATCCAGGGTGTGCTAGAGATGCTGACCGGCGCGCGCTCGCAGAAGGTCGTCTACGGTCGCCAGGCGGAACAGGGGTTCCGCGCCCGGGGCGCCGTGGTCGCCGCCGAGGCCTGAAAAAACCAGACCCCGGCGACGGATCCGGCCGCCTCAGCGACGACGGCGCTTTTTCTTGTGCTTGTGTTCCACCATGCCATCGCCGTGATGGTGTGGCATGTCGCCGTGGGCGTGACCATGGTCGTACTCGAAGTCGACCGGATGGTTATGCCCGTGGGTGTTGATCCAGCGGTACAGATCGGGCTTCCACTGCATCATGCGGTTTGCCGCCCGATCGCGGTTCTCCTCGATGTTGGTCCACGGATTGAAGTGGAAGTGGTTGTATAGCTGGGTATCCGTGCGGCCGATGGCGAGGATGCCGAGCTTGGAGGCGAAGGCGCCGTGATTGATGTACGGCGGCCGCCAGAAGTAGCCGCCGGTCGGCAGATCGCCGAACTGCATCATCCAGGACGTGCCCCAGATGTGGTACGCCTCCTCGCAACAGTCGTGGTAGGAAATGTTGTCCTGCCAGAAATTCGGCGTCATGCAGTACAGGAAGGTGAATCCCTGCGTGCGCTGGTCGAACCGCAGCACCTTGACCATGCAGCCCGGCGCCGTCGCCGGATAGAAGTTGGTGGACGTCCACTGCATGTCGTCATAGGAGTTGACCGCCGCGTAGCGCTCCCGCTCAGCCTCGGGATGGTCGCTGGTCGACTCGACGAACGACGGCTCCCCGTAGTTGTAGAAGATGAGGCCCGTAGCGCCGCGAGGCGAGGTCAGCTCCTCGATCGCCACGCCGGCGGGGACGAAGAAATAGCTGCCCGGTCCCCAGACTTTCTCGCCAACCTTGATGGAGCCCGACATGATGAAGAGTTCGTACTCGGTGTAGCTCATGCCCGGCGGCTGCCGGTAGCCCGGTTCGAACAGACAGGTCAGCGTGCATGCCCCGTTGTCGGTGTCGAGTGACAACGTCTTGTAATGCATGCCCTTCGGGAAACCCGGCAGGGTCATCTTCTTGAAGGGGACGTCGCGGTCGACGAACGGCTCGATATGTGGTCTTGCCATGGTGTTTGCCTCCCTGTGCGCCGGTCAGAAAACGACCTTGAACTTGCGCTTCGGCTTCACCGGAATCTCTTCTGGGGCCACCTTGCGCATCTCGTTGAAGTGCACATGGAAGCCCCGAGTCTGGATGCGGTGGAGGAACTCGGCGATCCACCGTTCACGCTTGGGAGTGAGAGCCTCCTGATCGGCAACTATCTTGCGATAACGGCTTTTCTGCTCGGTCTCTTCCTGCCGCAGCCACTTCTCGACTTCCTTGCTGCGCTTGTGTGCGATGAACTTCATGCGTCGACCTCCCCGGTGACCCTGACCTGACCCCCATTGCCGACTATACGCCCGGTCGCGCGCGGCCAGGCAAGCCCGCGCGCCTCCAGCGTCAGCCTTGTCCACCCTGTGAGCCGAACACCCTAGCGCGGACTCATGTGCTCCGCGCGCGTCGTACCGCCGGACGGCGCTGCGACAATTGGCTGCGGCCGAAGAGCGCCTCGCGGGCTTTTGCATCCGGGTTGCCGATCTTCTCTTCGACGGCCAGCACGGCGATGCCGCGCTGGACGGCCGGCCGGGCCTCGATCTGGCGATACCAGCGCTCGACGTGGGGAAACTCTGCAAGGTCGATACGGTGCAGCCAGCGCACCCGCACCCAGGGCCACGTGGCGATATCGGCGATCGAGTAACGCCCGGCGAGGAACTCCTCACGGGCGAGCCGGCGGTCCAGAACACCATAGAGACGCAGTGTTTCGTTGCGGTAGCGGTCGATGGCGTAGCGGATGCGACGCGGCGCGTAGCCGAGGAAGTGACCGCACTGGCCGAACATCGGCCCGACATTGGCGACCTGGAAAGTCAGCCATTGAATGACGGTGTAGCGGGCCCGCCGCTCGCGTGGCATGAATCGACCGGTCTTCTCGGCGAGATACTGGAGAATCGCCCCGGACTCGAACAGCGCGAACGGCTCGCCGCCCGGACCGTCGTGATCGACGATGGCGGGAATCTTGTTGTTGGGGTTGATGCGCAGGAATGCTGGCCGGAACTGCTCCCCGCGCAGCATGTTGACCGGACGCACCCGGTACTCGAGTCCGCACTCCTCGAGCATGATCGGAATCTTGTGTCCGTTCGGCGTTGGCCAGTAGTAAAGGTCGATCACTGCATTCCCCCATTGCGAATCGTGGCTGCGTACACTGCCCGCTTCGCCCGCGAAAAGGAATCTGGCGATGCTGAGCGCAATCCTGATGGTGACCCTGATTGTTCCCGACCTCGCGGCCGCGGAGGATGCCTATGCGCGCTGGCTCGGCTATACGGTGACGGATCGCGGCGAGATTTCCGCGCGACTCGCCGCGAGCTGGGGAGCGCCCGCAGCGGCAGGAAGCCGGTACCTGCTGCTGCAGAGCGCGAGCGGTGCCGACGTGTACTTGCGTGTGATCGAGCGCCCGCCGACACCCGGCTTCGCCGCGATGCGCACCCACGGCTGGAACTCCAACGAAATCCTCGTCGAGGATCCGCAGGCTCTCGAACTGCGGTTTGCAGCCGTGGACTCGCCGTTCCGCGTCATCGGTCCGACGGCGCCGCTCGGCTCGAATCCGCTGGTACTGGCGATGCAGGCGCTGGGACCCGCCGGCGAGCTCAATTACTTCACCCGCATTCCGCCGCAGGGCGGCACGTTCATCAAGACACCGGCGCGCGCCTTCGTCGACCGGACCTTCATCGTCGTGCTGGGCGGGCCGTCGATGGACGCCCTGCGCGGGTTCTACCGGGACCAGCTCGGCCTGCCGGTCACTGAACCCTACACATCGGCCATCAAGGTGCTGCAGCAGGCCCTCGACTTGCCGCCGAGCGCGCAGACGCGGATAGCGCTGGCGCCGATTTCGCCGGGCTTTCTGGTCGAACTCGACGAGTACCCGCCGGTTACCGTGCCGCGGCCGCGGCGTGCGGGCGACCTGCCGCCGGGAATGGCGATGGTCAGCTTCGCTGTCGCTGACCTCGGCAGCCGGCAATTGCCCTGGATCGTCGCGCCCGAAGTTCGGAACGAGTCGCCCTACAATGGTCGCCGTGCGGGGCTGCTCGTCGGGCCTGCGGGCGAGTGGGTCGAACTGATCGAAAGATAGCGGTTCAGATGCAGGCCGCGTGGGTTGTCCACCCATCCCTGCACCCGCGGCGACACCAGCCGACGGCTGACGTAGACGTGGACCGGCGCGAGCGGCTGTTCACGCATTGCCAGCGCCTCGGCCTGCTGCAGAAAGCGGGCGCGCGCCGCCAGATCGGCCGTCGAGTCGGCGGCGTCGAGCAGGCGTCGGTACTCGGCGTTGTCGTAGGCCGATACATTGAGCGCCGGTGCCCGCGAATCGAGCAGTCTCAGGAACGACAGGGCGTCGCGGTCCTCGCCGTACCAGGCGCCCCTTGCGACATCAAAGTCTCCCTGAGATACGGCCTGCTGGTGAGCCTTCATCTCGCTGCCGATCAGTTCCGCCCGCACACCCAGGGGCTGCCACATCGAGATCACGGCGAGCGCGATCTTGCGCTGGGTGTCGGAATTGTTGACGCGGAAGCGCAGGACAAGAGGACGCGACGGCCCGAAGCCGGCCGCCGCCAGCAGGCGCCGCGCCTCAGCGATACGCCGCGCCTGCGGCTGGGCGGCAAAGTCGGCGCAGCCGCGTTGCGGGTAGTTGAGCACCCCGAGCGGCACCAGACACCACGCGGCTGGCTCCCCCGCGCGAGTGATGCGCGCAACGATGAGCTCACGATCGATGGCCATGGAGAGCGCACGACGCACCCGCGGGTCGGCGGTCGCACCCCGGCGCGTGTTGAAGGCGAGATACTCGAGTCCGATTTGCGTCACAAGCCGCAGCTGCGTGCCGAAGTTGCGGCGCAACTCGTCGATCTGGTCCGAGGGCAGGACCACGGCCACATCGAGCTCGCCTGCGCGATAACGGACCACCGCGTTCTTCGGATCCTCGATCGGCACATGGTGTATTGCGTCAAGCCGCACGCTGTCGGCGGCGTGGAACCGCGGATTGCGCAGCAGACGGATGTGGCTTCCTGGACGCCACTCGCCGAACACGAAAGCGCCGTTGGAGACGATGTGCTGCGGACGGGTCCACGCGCGCCCGTGCTTCTCGACCACGTGTCGCGGTACCGGAAAAGCCCGGTGCACCAGCAGGTCGAGCAGATAGGGCGCCGGGTGCTCAAGCTCCAGGATGAGCGTGTGGGGGTCGGGCGCACGTACGCCCAGCGCAGTCACCGGCTTCGCGCCGCGATTTACGTCACGGGCGTTACGGATCACGTAGAGAAGCGAGACCGCGGGCGAGGCCGTGGCCGGATCGAAAAGCCGGCGGAACGACCAGAGGAAGTCAGCACTGGTGAGCGGCCTGCCATCCGACCATTGAAGATTGCGCCGCAATTTGAAGGTATAGGTGCGCCCGTCAGGGGAAATGCTCCATGACGCGGCCTGACCGGGAACGACGTTGGCGGCAGGATCCAGGGTGGTCAGCCCCTGGAAGAGATCCTGTGCGATGTTGCCATCCTGCCCGTAGGTCCACAGCTGCGGGTCAAGGGTCTGCGGTTCACCGATCGCTGCGCGCCGCACCAGACTCTCGGCGGCGGCGACGCCCGTCAGCAACAGCGTCAGCAGTAGCGCGAGCGCCGACACCGAAAACCGCGGGATAAAGGGCGACGCGCGACACGCCGCCATGCCTGCGGCCATCGTCTTGTTCACGCCGGAGTCGACAGCGGCTGCCGGAAGAGCTTCTTGCGCGACAGCGGCAGGTACCACGCGGCCAGCGCAGGATGGCCTGAGAGCACATCGAACGCGGGATCGAGCACCGACGTGGCACCTGCAACCTGCGCCATCTTCAGGCGGAGAAACTGCAGCGCACCCACGGTACGCATCTGGCCGATGTCGAGCCTTCCGTAGGTGGGCACGTCACGCTCGATCTGTGCCAGCACCGCGGTGATCTTGCCGAAGCAGCGCTGGATGTAGTCGCCGCGCTGCTGTTCGCGCGGCAGCCAGGACTCGATGATGATCATCACGAAGGTGTCGAACAGCCCGTCGGCCATCCACGCCTGCCGCAGCGTCGTCCAGCGCTGTGGGCCCTTCGCCGGAAACAGCCGTCGCCGACGGTGCAGGGAATCGAGGTACTCGTAGATGACTGGGCCGCCGGCGAGGTACTCGCCGGAGTCGAGGAGCAGTGTCGGCACCTTGCCGAGCGGATTGACACCCACCAGCGGGTTGTCCACCTCGAAGGGTTTGGTCGGCACGGGCTCGACGGCATCGCGCAACCCGGCGTAGTTGAGCACGGCCTCCACGGTGTGCACATAGCCCTTGATCGGCGTGTAGAGCAACTTCATCGACCGGTCCTCCAGAAGCTGGCGATTCAGTGGACTTCCTGCCCGCCGGAAACGTTCATCGCCTCACCGGTGATGTAGGCCGCCTCATCGGAGGCGAGGAAGGCGCAGGCCTTGGCGGTATCCTCGGCGAGGCCCACGCGACCAAGCGGGATCCGGCCGCGCATCTCGGCGAGGTACGCCTCCACCGTCTGTCCGCGCTGCTGCGCCCGATAGGCGTTCTGCACGCTGCCGAGCTGCGTCGTGACATGGTTCGGACAGACGGCATTGACCGTAATGCGCTGCGGCCCGAGTTCGAGCGCCGCGCTGCGCGTGAAGCCCACCAGTCCGTGCTTGGAGGCCGCATAGGCGGCGAGGTGCAGCGAACCCGACTTGGCAGCAACGCTGGCGATGCTGATCACCCGCCCTCCCCGGCCCTGGGCGATCATCTGCCGCGCGGCGTGGCGCGTACAAAGAAATGCGCCAGTCAGATTGACGCCGATCACGGTATCCCAGCGCTCAAGCGGCATGTCCACCAGCGGCTCCATGAGATAGCCGACGCCGGCATTGTTGACGAGGATATCGAGGCCGCCGAATGCCGCCACCGTGGCCTCGATCGCGGCAACCACCTGCGCCTCGATCCGCACATCCAGTCCGAGTCCGAGCGCCCTGCCCCCGGCGCTGCGCAGATCGGCCACCACGCGCTCGATGTCATCCGCCGTGCCGATGCGTTCCGCCGGCAGGTTGGCGCCCGCCCGCGCAAGATCGGTAACCACCACCGCCGCACCTTCCGCGGCCAGGCGGTGACAGATCGCCTCGCCGAGTCCACCGCTGCGTCCCGCTCCTGTGACCAGTGCGACCTTGCCCTGCAGACGATGCGGCGTCATGGCTGCTGGATCTCCGCAAGGCGCAGACAAGCTGCCTGATGATCCTCGCCCCAGGCCTGCATGACGGGAGCCTCCGCGGCGCAGCGTTCGATGGGGTGCGGGCAGCGGGTGCGGAACACGCAGCCCGACGGCGGGGCCAGCGGTGACGGCAGCTCGCCGCCCAGGGTGCTGCCGAGACGCGCAGGCTGGATGTCCGGATCGGGAATCGGCACCGCGGCGAGCAATCCGCGGGTGTAGGGATGGGCCGGTGCGGCGTAGAGCGTCTCGGTGGGCGCGATCTCCACGGGCTTGCCGAGGTAGAGGACGATCACCCGATCACAGAGCCGACGGACGACCGCCAGATTGTGGCTGACGAACAGGATGCTCATGCCGAAGTCGCGCTTGAGATCCTGCAGGAGGTTGACGATCTGTGCCTGGATCGAGACATCGAGCGCACTGACCGGCTCGTCGCAGACCAGCAGCTTCGGCCGCAGCACCATCGCGCGCGCAATGCCGATGCGCTGGCACTGCCC
>JBILMF010000094.1:0-12336 GCA_044375655.1 Steroidobacteraceae bacterium
CACGCGCGCCACCGCCTCAGGCTCGCGCTCGCGGAACGCTGCCGTGAACCAGCGCTGCGGCACGCCGGCGCGCAGCGGCCCGAGCCCCTGCGCACGCACCGTGGCAATGCGCTCGTCCCAGGCCGCGGCAGGCGCAAACGCCGCTCCGGTGTTGGCAAGCACGAGCCGACCCACGCGACGTGGGGTCGTCACCGCCACCTGCAGCGCGATCAGACCACCGATCGACAGCCCGCACCAATGCGCGCGTTCGATGTGCAACGAGTCGAGCACCGCGAGCGCGTCAGCCGCCAGATCGGCGATGCCGCAGGGCTGCGGCTCCGGGTCGTCGAGACGCGACTTGCCGTGGCCGCGAAGATCGATGCGCACCACGCGGAAGAAACGCTCGAACTCGGCGAGCTGCGGCTGCCAGACACCCAGATTTGCGCCAAGCGGATGCAACAGCACGATCACCGGGGCGTGGTTGCGCCCCGATACCTCGTAGTGGATGGATCCGCCGTTACGCTGCAGCATCGAAGCGCCGACGTCAGTCAGCCTTGTACTTGTCGTGGCAGGCCTTGCAGGTCGCGCCTGTCGCCGCGAATGCCGGCTTGATGGCTTCGAGATCGCCACCGCGTGCGACGTTGACGAGCGTCGCGGTCTTGGTCTGCATGTCCCGCATCAGTCGGTTGAAGTCGGCCTGCTGCTGCCAGATCTCCGGCTTGGCCTCGCTGTTCGCGGACAAGGAGCCGGCGGGGAAGAGTTCACCGACGTACCCGCTGATGAAGGCGGCACGCTCGGCGGCCGTACGGAACGCGTTGGCATCGAAAGGGGCGCGGCCCGAGGCCATCGCACCCATCTGGCCCATCTGCGCACCGAGCACGGTGTAGGCGGCCTGCCGCAACTTGACCTGCTGGGCGACACGCGCGTCCTGCGCGCCCGCCACCGCGGCGAAAGCAACGGCCACACTGGCTGCAAGGGAAAGGATCAGGGACTTTCGGTGCTGATTCATGGGGCACTCCTGCGGGGAAGTGGAAGCGGACATCGGAAACACGGCGTGGGAACGCCTCGGAGGCGCCCGCCACTGAAAACATTGTACGCCAGTCGCAACCTGGCAGTCCGGGGCAGCGTGGCGTCGACCGTCGGGCGCAACGCGCGGCGGGTGCCACCGGGGCGCGCATCCGGGTCGCCACCGCAGCACGCATCCGAGTCGCCACCGCGGCGCGGCTCTGCTACGCTCCGCGCCCCTTTTTGGCGTGCCACTCTGCGCCTCCCCGGAAACCCCATGTCCAGCGCCCGCGCCATCCGCAACATCGCGATCATCGCCCACGTCGACCACGGCAAGACCACGCTGGTCGATTGCCTGCTCAAGCAGTCAGGCACCTTTGCCGCACACGAGCGGATCGCCGAGCGGGTGATGGATTCCAACGACCTCGAGCGCGAGCGCGGCATCACCATCCTCGCCAAGAATTGCGCCATCGAGTACCGCGGCACGCGCATCAACATCGTCGACACCCCCGGCCACGCCGACTTCGGCGGCGAGGTCGAGCGCGTGCTCTCGATGGTCGACGCCGTGCTGCTGCTGGTCGATGCGGTCGAAGGGCCGATGCCGCAGACCCGCTTCGTCACCCGCAAGGCTCTCGCGCTGGGCCACAAGGCGATCGTGGTGATCAACAAGGTCGACCGGCCCGGTTCGCGGCCGAACTGGGTGATCGACCGTACGTTCGAGCTGTTCGACAAGCTCGGTGCCAGCGACACGCAACTCGATTTCCCGATCATCTACGCCTCGGCGCTGCAGGGCTGGGCCACCACTAGTCTCGAGCGGCCGGCCGAGGACATGACAGCGCTGTTCGAGGCCATCCTGCAGCATGCGCCGCCGCCGCCGACCGACGCCGCAGCGCCGCTGCAGCTGCAGATCTCGCAGCTCGACTACAACCCCTACGTCGGCCGCATCGGCATCGGCCGCATCCGCCGCGGCACTCTGCGCGCGGGCCGCAACGTCGCGCTGCGCTGGGGAGCGGAAGAGCGCGGCGAGGGCAAGATCGGCCAGATCCTCAGTTTTCGCGGCCTCGAGCGCTTCCCGGTGGAGACGGCCAGCGCCGGGGACATCGTTGCCGTCACCGGCATCGATGGCGTGAACATCGGCATCACGGTCTGCGATCCCGAGCACGCCGAGGGTCTGCCACCCATCAAGGTCGACGAACCGACGCTGTCGATGACCTTCCAGGTGAACACGTCGCCACTCGCCGGACGCGAAGGCAAGTTCGTCACCAGTCGCCAGATCCGCGATCGCCTGCTGCGCGAGCTGCAGAGCAATGTCGCGCTGCGGGTGGAGGAG
Source organism: Steroidobacteraceae bacterium (assembly GCA_044375655.1). GTDB lineage: Bacteria > Pseudomonadota > Gammaproteobacteria > Steroidobacterales > Steroidobacteraceae > UBA964. Next base: position 2,315 of record JBILMF010000094.1, read on the forward strand.
ACCGCCGACGCAGACGTGTTCCGCGTTTCGGGGCGGGGCGAGCTGCACCTGACCATCCTGGTCGAGAACATGCGGCGCGAGGGTTACGAGCTCGCCGTGGGCAAGCCGCAGGTGCTCAAGCGTGTCGTCGACGGCGCCGTACAGGAGCCGTTCGAGGCGCTCACCATAGATATCGACGAGGGCTATCAAGGCGGCGTGATGTCCGAGCTCGGCACGCGGCGCGGCGAGCTGCTCGACATGACCGTCGAGGGCGATCCCACCGGTCGCGGCCAGGGTCGCGTGCGCCTCGAATACCGTATCCCCGCGCGGGGACTGATCGGCTTCCAGGGCGAGTTCATGACGATGACGCGCGGGACGGGGCTCATGAGTCACATCTTCGATGGCTACGATGTGGTCAAGGGCGAGATCCCGGAGCGGCACAACGGCGTGCTGATCAGTAACGAGAACGGCGAGGCCGTCGCCTATTCGCTGTTCACGCTGCAGGAGCGCGGACGGCTGTTCGTGGAGCACGGTTCGAAGGTCTACGAGGGAATGATCATCGGCATCCACAGCCGCGACAACGACCTCGTCGTGAATCCGATCCGCGAAAAGAAACTCTCGAACGTGCGCGCCGCCGGCAAGGACGACGCGCTGCTGCTGACGCCGCCGATCCCGTTGACGCTCGAGTATGCGGTGGAGTTCATCAACGAGGACGAGCTGGTCGAGGTAACGCCGCAGTCGATCCGTCTGCGCAAGCGCTTCCTCAAGGAGCACGAGCGCAAGCGCGCCGCCCGCGAGGCTTGAGACCGCGCCCGCCGGCGCGGCTTCAGTCGCGCCGCGGTCCCGGGAAGAAGGCGTTGGTGCGGCGGATGTACTCGGCGTAGGCGGGACGCCGCTCGGCGATGTCACGCTCCAGCAGCTTTACCCCGGACACCCGCAGCAGCAGGACGCTCATCAGCAGCGGGCCGATGAAACTCCACCAGGCGCCGCCCGCGAAAGCGATCAGATAGAAGGCCCACCACTGGGCAAAATCGCCGAAGTAGTTGGGGTGGCGGGTGTAGCGCCAGAAACCGCGGTCCATGACCTTGCCGGCGTTTGCCGGATCACGCTTGAAGCGCGCGAGCTGCCAGTCGCCGCCCGCCTCAAAAGTGAAACCCACGAGCCAAAGCAACAGTGCCGCATAGTCGAGCGGACCAAGCGGCGCTTCGCTGGTGATCGCGCCGTGCAGCGGCAGCGATATCACCCACGCGAGCACCGCCTGGAAGGCGAACACCCGATAGAGGCTGCTGAACGCAAAGCCCGGCTGGTTGCGCGCACGGATCGCCTGATAGCGGCGATCCTCCCCGTGGCCCCAGTTACGGACCGTGATGTAGATCGAGAGGCGCAACGCCCAGATCGCCACCAGCACGAGCAGCAGCCGCCCACGCACCGTCTCCGGCGGGAACCCCGCGTAGATGATGAGGGCGAGCAGGAACATCAGCGACCACAGCGTGTCGACGACGTCGACATTGCGCCTTGGCAGCGATATCAGCCAGCCGACCGCGGCGAGCCCCAGCATCCAGGGCAGGGCCGAGAGGTAGTTTGCAAAGTCGAACATGGACGCTTGCTCCGGCGGCGGATTTTTGGCCGAGCGGCGGACCGCATCCCGCGGACGATGCCAGGCCCCCTGCGCGCCGAGTTTGCCCCGGCCCGCGGGCATGGACAACCCCGAGCCGTCGACTATGATGGCGACCCGCAATCCCTCCGCCTGTCGACTGCCCTCCCCCATGATCGCTGTCCTTGGCTCCATCATCGTTTTTGCATCGGTCACCGCCGGCTTCCTCATGGCCGGTGGCAATCTGCTGCTGCTGTGGCACCCGTCCGAGGTGGTGATCATCTGCGGCGCAGCACTTGGCGCCTTCATCACCAGCAACCCTCTCAAGCTGGTCAAGGCCTCCTTCGTCGGTGCGCTCGCGATCGCCAAGCCGCGACGCTACACCCGCGAGACCTACGTCGAACTGCTCAAGCTGGTGTTCGATCTGCTGGTGAAGTCGCGCAAGGAGGGTCTGCTGGCGATCGAAAACGACATCGCCGATCCGGAGAAGAGCAAAATCTTCACCAAGTATCCGTCGATCATGGCCGACCACCACATGATCGAGTTCATCGTCGACTGCATGCGCCTCATGGTAGGCGGCAACCTCGACCCCAACGAACTCGAGGCGCTGCTCGACTACGAGCTGGAAACGCACCACAAGGAAGCCCACGAGCCCGCACATGCCGTGCAGGTCGTGGCCGACGCGCTGCCCGGTTTCGGCATCGTCGCGGCGGTGCTCGGCATCGTCAACACCATGGCGGCGGTGGCCGACTCGACCAGCGCCGAACTCGGAGCGAAGGTCGGCGCTGCATTGGTCGGCACCTTCCTCGGCATCCTGCTCGCGTACGGTCTCATCGGACCCATCGCCTCGGCGATGCGTCTGCGCGCGCAGGACGAGGGCAAGGCCTTCGAGGTGGTCAAGATGGCGCTGGTTGCCAGCGTGCGCGGCTATCCGCCGCCGGTCGCGGTAGAGTTCGCACGCAAGCTGCTCTTCAGCGACGTCCGCCCCACGTTCTCCGACCTCGAGGGCTCGCTCAAGAACAGGCCGAAGGCCGACGCAGCGAAAACCGACGCGCCGCCGGGCTGAGGCCGCTTCTCCATGGCCGAAGAACAGGGCAGATCACAGGACCCCAAAAGAAAGGACGGTCAAAAAGACAAGCGGCCGATCATCATCCGCCGCAAGAAGGTGGTCGAAGGCGGGCACCACGGCGGCGCCTGGAAGGTGGCCTACGCGGACTTCATCACCGCGATGATGGCGTTCTTTCTCGTGATGTGGCTGGTCGCCTCGGCCAATGAGCAGCAGAAGGCGGCGATCTTCGACTATTTCAAGAACCCGAGCATGACCCGCGGTTCGGCGCCGATGCCGGCGCCGGGACAGGACGGCCCGGGCGGTGCAAGCACCAGCCCTATCGACCTGCGCGGCGGATTGAACGCGACGGCGCCGACCAGCGTACCGGCCTCGGGCGCGGGCGCGCCCCGCTCCAACGCAGATATCTCCCGCATCTCCAGCACCCCGGTCGCCCGCGACGAAATCGAGGAGCGGCAGCGTTTCGAAAAGATACGCCAGGAGCTGCTCGAGGCCATGGAAAAGAGCGACGTCCTGCAACGCTTCAAGAAGCAGCTGCTGGTGGACATCACCAGCGAGGGCCTGCGGATCCAGATCGTCGACGACCAGAACCGGCCGATGTTCGACCTCAGCGGCACTACGATGAAACCCTACGCGCGCGAACTGCTGCTCGAGATCGGCAAGTCGCTGGTCGACGTTCCGAACCGGCTCAGCATCGCCGGCCACACCGATGACACACCGTACGTCGGCGGCGATCGCGTGCGCTACTCCAACTGGGAACTGTCGGCGGACCGCGCCAATGCGGCACGTCGCGTGCTGGTCGAAGGCGGCGTCGCCGTCAACAAGGTCGCGCGCGTGGTCGGGATGTCCTCCTACGCCATGCTCGATGCGGCCAATCCCAGCAATCCGATCAACCGCCGCATCAGCATCGTGGTGCTGAACAAGGCGACCGAGGAAGCCCTGACGCGCAGCGACCGCTTCAGCGTCGGCGGCCCGGACGCCTCGCCGGCAGGTCCGCCGGGCGGTCCCCCGCCGAGTCTCGCGCCGGGTCCCCCGGCGGGTCCAGCGGGCGGTCCCCCGGCGGGTCCAGCGCCGCCAGCACCGCAGCGATGAATCGCTGACGCTCGGCGTCGAGCGCGGCGCGCAGCGCCGCATCGGGCTGAAAACGGTCGACCAGATCGCGCAGGTCGCGACCCTCGGCAGAGAGCACCGCTTCTAGCACCTGCAGGCGATCCTTCACGACCCACAGTTCCTGCGCGAGAGTGAGCGCGAGTTGCGTGGCGCGGTCGCGCCTTGCGACAGCGTCGTAGGGCGTCAACTGCCGCGTGAGGTCCCACGCCCGAGCACCGCTCACGTCGGCTTCCTGCCGTAGACGAACCAGGGATAGACCGCGCCACCAAAGCCCTCGGAGCGTACCCCGACGAAGCCCGCCGCCCGGGCTGCGGCGCCGAGATCCATGCTAGCCGCCTCGCGCCAGAACGGCTCGCCGCCGTGCACCGCGTTGTACTCGGCCCAGCGCACGGCACGCTTGTCGAGCGCCGCGTACCGCGTAACGTCGACGAACAGCAAATCGCCGCCCGGCCGCAGCAGGCGGAAAGCTTCGGCGAACTGGGCATGCGCGGCGTCGGCCGGGATCTCGTGCAGCACGATGTAGGAGGTCACGAGGTCGAAACAGTCGCCCGGCAGCCCCGTCGCCTCACCGGAGCCCGTATAGAGCCTCCAGCACAAGCCGTGCTCGTTGGCGATGCGCTGTGCCTGCTCGAGCATGCGCGGCGAGGTGTCGCAGCCGGAAATCTCGGCCTCTGGGAACTGCGCCGCGAGCTGCAGCGTGTAGTGGCCACTGCTCGTGCCGATCTCGAAGATACGTGCGTAGTCTCGCCGCGGCAGCACGCCGAGGATTTCGCGCCGCTGCGCGAAGATATCGCCGGGGTAAGTGCGGGCGACGTACTCGCGATGGATCAGCTCGCCATGGATGAACCCCTGGAAGTCGTGGCCGTCCCAGCCGCCCGTGGTGCGATGGATCCACGTGGCGTCCGCATAGGCGGGTCGGGTGGCCGCCGGCAGCGGCTCGATCCGCGTCGGCCCTTGCATCAGCGCGCGCAGCCGCGGCTCGAGTTCGCCCCGCACTTCGTCGAAGGCACCGGCCGCGATGGACCCGTGATTGACGCCGCTGTATTCCGTCATCACCGCCAGGGTCGTGGCAGCGGCTGAATCGGCCAGCGCGGCATCGACCTGCCGCAGGCGCGAGTCGAGGTCGTCGACAAGCGTCGTCTCGTCGAGACCTCGCGCGGCGATGTCGGCATCGACGCGTGGCTTGAGTCGCCCCGCGGCAACTGCAAGATCGGCGAGGAAATGCATCGAGGCGCGACCGCGCTGCTTCAGCTCGAAGTCCATGTGCCCTCCCTGGTGGCCGGCGGTCGATCCTCCGCGGCACCGCCGAGATCGGCGGCCAGCGCCTCGACGAGCGAGCGGTGCGCGGCGAGTCGGGCCTGCAATTCGGCGGCGTCGGGCGTGAATGACTCGACGGCATGGGCCGGCAGGATGCCGTGCCTCACCAGCAGCGCCTCATGGGTCTGCAGACGCTCGCGCAATGCGCCGATTTCCATGGCGAGACGCAGCGTCACGGCCACCAGCTGCGACAAGTCGGCAGCGCCGAGCGGCTGGTCGGGACCGGAGGTTGCCGCCTCGATGGGGCGGGCAACGCCGGCCTCGCCTGCGCTGTCATCCGCCGCGCTCACGCCTGCCCTGCGCGACGACCGCCAAAGAAATAGTAGTGGCCCGCGCCGAGCGGCTCGTAAGCGGCGATGATCGCCGCGGCCGGAAAGCCGGCAGCGCGCAGCGCCGCGGGGATGTCGGTGTCTGCAAAACCCGTCCAGAAAGGCTCGCCGTTGTTGCGCACCTGCCAGTCGTTGGTGACCTGTTTACTGATCGGCAGCCGCGCGGGCTGGTAGGGCACGTCTGCGTTCAGGAACACTCCGCCTGGCGCGAGGATACGCAGCGCCTCGGCGAAGATCTGCGGCAGGAGGTCGTGCCAGGTCTCGTGGAACAGGATGTGCGAGACGATCAGGTCGAAGTGTCCGTCGGGGTAGCCGGTGGAGCGCGCGTCCGCTTGCCGGTAATGGACCGACATCTGTCTGCCCTCGGCCCAGGCGTGGGCGAAACGCAGGAAGGGCGCCGACAGGTCCAGACCGTGCACCTCCGCCTCCGGAAATGCCTCCTGATAGGCGATAGTCTCCACGCCCGGCCCGCAACCGAGATCGAGGATGCGCCGCGGCGCGAGGTCGGGGAAACGCTTGCGGACTACACCGGCGATGTAGCGGCCGATGCCAGGCTCGCCGACCGGGGCATTCGCCGTAAGGCCCTTCGCAGAGCGGTAGAGCTCCAGCGTGCCGAAGTACTGCAGGGCGGCATGCAGGTCACCGGTGCCCGAGTCGTGGAAGTAGCCACCCGGCTGGCGGTGGATCTCGAGCGCAGCAATGGGCTGCGGCGGCACGAGTGCCGGATCCAGCGTCAGCGAACCGCGCGGCGCGCGGGTGAGCTCACGGGCCCGCGCCTCGAAGGCGGGACCGAGCCGGCGACAGGTCTCACCGACGCTCTGCCACATCAGACCCTGTGACGCGTAGACCATCGAGCCCCACAGTTGGAACAGGGGATCACCCTCAAACAGCGGGCGCGCCTCGATGCGATCGGCTGGCTGCGCGCGACCGCTGGCGGCGCGAAACTGCGGCAGCAGAGACTGCGCGTAGCGCGCAGCCAGCCGCTGCTCCAGCGGCCCGTTCGCAAATCCCTTGAGCACGCCGACGAAACGCTGCCGCGCCGCCTCATCGTGTGTGGGCCGGTAGAGCTCGCCAAGCAGGTTGCGGGCTGTCATGCCCGGTAATCATAGCCTCCGCCTGGGGCTCCAGCGCAGTCCTTGCGGCGCCGGCCCGGTCGGCGCTGCGCGGGCCCCGTCGTCGCGGCGCAGGCCCCGTCGCCGTGGCGCAGGCGCCGCAGCGGCGGTTACCATAGCGCATGGGACGCATCTTCGAAGTTCGCAAACACGCCATGTTTGCGCGCTGGAACCGCATGGCGAAGCAGTTTGCCCGCATCGCCAAAGACATCAACATGGCGGTCAAATCAGGCGGACCGGACCCGCAGTCGAATCCGCAATTGCGCCGCATCCTGCAGAACGCGCGTGCGGTCAACATGCCCAAGGACAAGGTCGAGGCCGCGATCAAGCGCGCCTCGGGGCGCGACGCTACCCATTACGACACCGTGATCTACGAGGGCTACGCACCTCATGGCGTAGCGCTGCTCGTCGAAACCGCCACCGACAACCCGACACGCACGGTGGCGACCGTGCGCAACGTCATGCAGAAGCACGGCGGCAACCTCGGTACCAGCGGCAGCGTCAGCTTCATGTTCCGCAAGATGGGCGTCTTCCGGCTCGACCCCGCAGGCATCGACCAGGACGATCTCGAGCTCTACCTGATCGACCACGGGCTCGAGGAGATGGGCGAGACCACAGGCGAAAAAGGCGAACCGGAACTGGTCGTGCGCTGCGCCTTCGAGGACTTCGGTCGCGTTCAGGAAGCCCTTGAGGAGCGCAAGATCGTGCCGCGCAAGGCCGAGCACGAGTACATACCGATGGCACCGACGGAACTCGACGAGGCAGAAGCCGCCGAGGTGCTCGCCCTGATCGACAAACTCGAGCAGGACGAGGACGTGCAGAGCGTGTTCCACACGCTGGCCTGACCCGGCGGGCGTCACGGCCCGCCTGCAATCAGGATTTTCGCTCGTCGTCGCGAGGCTCCGGTGCCGCGGCTACAGGGGTCTGCGCGGGGTTTACCCCGCGGCGCCGCAAGGCCTCGCGCAGGATGAACTCTATCTGCCCGTTGATGCTGCGCAGGTCGTCGGTCGCCCAGCGCTCGAGTTCACGCCACAACGCCGGATCGACACGCAGCAGAAACGATTTCCGCGCGCTCACAACGCACCCCGCCACAGCTTGGCCGACACTCCGCGGCCGGACTGAGCCCTATCGAACATCGCCCGCGCGGCGCCGACAACGATGGCTGCGATGCTGGCCAGCAGGCAGAGCAGCAGGGCCAGACCCGGGGATGGCGATGACATGACCGACGCTCCTCAACAAGGCGGCCTCTGCGAGACCCGACGGCGTCGATATTAGAGTGATATCATCCTGACATCACTGGTGTCCGGAATGGACCTCTGGGATGGCGCGCCCGGAGAGATTCGAACTCCCGACCTCATGGTTCGTAGCCATGCGCTCTATCCAACTGAGCTACGGGCGCGTACCCCGAAAAAGGGCGCGAATCGTACCACAACCCGCCGGTCCGCCAACCGGGTCGGCCGCTGCGACGGGCGCCGGTTTTCCGGTAACGTGCAAACGCCGCCCTCGATGCCCGGCGGCGACGAAGCAGAGAGGACCCATGACCGGCCCGGAAATCGTCAGCTTCAGTGCACCCAGCGACCTGCTCTTCGGCGCGGGCAGCATCAACGAACTCGGTACGGCCTGTCGCGCGGCCGGCATCCGCCATGCGCTGCTGGTGACCGATGGCGGCATCGCCGCGCGCGGGCTGCACGCTACGGCCTGTGCAAGCCTGACCGCCAGCAGCGTCGAGACTAGCGTGTTCAGCGAGGTAGTAGCCGACCCGCCCACGGAGGTCATCCTCGCCGCGGTCGCAGCCGCAAGGCGCGCCGGCTGTGATGGCGTCGTCGGCTTCGGTGGCGGCAGCAGCATGGACGCGGCCAAGCTGGTGGCGGTACTGCTCTGCGGCGAGCAGCCGCTCGACGAGATGTACGGGGTCGATCGGGTGCGCTCGCGGCGCCTGCCGCTGATCCAGGTGCCGACCACCGCGGGCACCGGCTCGGAAGTGACGATGGTGGCGGTGGTCACCACCGGCCGCACCACCAAGATGGGCGTGGTCAGCCGTACGCTGCTCGCCGACCGGGTGATCCTCGATCCCGAGTTGACGCTCTCCATGCCCGCGCCGGTCACCGCGGCCACGGGCATCGATGCGATGGTTCATGCCATCGAGGCCTACACCAGCGCGCGTCTGAAGAATCCGCTCTCCGACACATTGGCGCGCGAGGCCCTGCGCCTGCTCGCCGCAAACATAGAGCGCGCGGTGACCGCCCCGCAGGACCTCGCGGCCCGCGGCGCGATGCTCCTGGGTGCCATGCATGCCGGGCAGGCCTTTGCCAACGCGCCGGTCGCCGCCGTGCATGCCCTCGCCTATCCGCTCGGCGGCAACTACCACCTTGCCCATGGCCTCAGTAATTCTTTGGTACTGCCACATGTGCTGCGCTTCAATGCGCCGGCGGCCGAACCGCTCTACCGCGAACTGCTGCCGCTCGTGGTGCCCGCTGCGGACGGATCGCAAGCGGTAGTGTCGCGCAGCGACGGACAGGCCACGGACAGCGATGCTGCGGAAGGCGATGCCGCGGCGCGGCTCGCCGCGCACTTCCACGCTCTCGCCGACCGACTCGGTCTCGCCACGCGGCTGCGCGACTTCGGCATCCCGCGCGCCGATCTGCCGCGGCTCGCCGCCGAGGCGCTGCAGCAGCAGCGGCTGCTAGTCAACAATCCGCGCGTGGTTGGCGAGGCCGACGCGCTGGCCATTTACGAGAGCGCATACTGAGAGAGGGCACAGTATGAGCGGGCACACTGAGAGAGAGCCTACTGAGCGCGGCGCCCCGCCCCGCGCGGCCCCAAGACCGAGAAATCCGCATGCACAACCCGGCGCACAATCCATGAACGATCCGCGGCAGCAGCGCGGCGACTACGCCTACTTCCAGCAGATGACGACCCGCTGGATGGACAACGACGCCTATCGGCACATCAACAACGTCGTCTACTACAGTTTCTTCGACACTGTTGCCAACAACTACCTGCTCGAGCACGGCGTGCTCGATATCGACCATTCGCCCGTCGTCGGCTTCATAGTCGCCTCGTCGTGCACCTACCGCCGACCGCTCGCCTACCCGGCGAAGATCGATGCGGCGTTTCGCGTCAACCGCATCGGCACGAGTTCGGTGGAGTACGGTGTCGCGGTGTTCGCGGCGGACGCCGCCGAACCGGCGGCGCATGGCACCTATACACACGTATTCGTGGATCGCGCCAGCGGCAAGCCCGTGCCCATCCCGGAGGCCATCCGGACGGTGTTGGAAAAAGCACTGGTCGGCGGCGGCGCCAGCTGACGGCAAACGGTAACTGGCGGAGAGAAAGGGACTCTCCGCCAGTCACCTGAGTTACTGACAGAAAAGGCTCTTTCTTCGAGAGTCCTCGCCTCGGTGGACCGAACTGATGTACCCAAGCAGGCGCGATAAGGTTTCCATCGCGGGAGCCGCTTGTCAGCCATTCGGTTACGTAGACCTCGCTATCCGTCGGTGAATCGCAGCCGCCGA
>JBILMF010000095.1:0-12322 GCA_044375655.1 Steroidobacteraceae bacterium
CCGGAACTGGTAGTGGCTGAAGATTTCGGAGAACAACCCGAGCGAGGCACGCATCGCCGCGAGCATGGGCTGCACGTTCATGTCGTGCGTCGGGTGGTGGTACACGGCGAGCTCGACGTCCTGCCAGCGATCACGCGCTACCGCATAGCGAGCCGACTGGATCGAGAAGAAGTTCTGGATGGGCGCCTCGGTGCGATAACGCACCGTGCGCCGACCGTCGCGCACCACCTCGCTCACCCGATAACCCGGGGCCACGGCAATCTGGTCGGCCACCGTCGACACGGTGATATCCGCATTCACCCAGTCGCTGTCTTGGCGCAGCATGTTGAAGGCACGGGCAGACTCGTCTTCCAGCCGCGGCGGCCGCGACTCCGGCGCGAGCCCCCGCTTGCGCCGCTCGTTGCGGTCCTGCAGGTAGGCATTGCGATCCGGGCCCAGCGTCGGCGCGATTTCGAAGTTGTCGAGGAAAGTACCGTTGGCGACGAGCCGGGTATCGCCTGCGTCATGCCTGAAACCGCGCTGCTCGCGGCGCAGCGCAAAGGCGAGCGTCGTGCGCCCGCCCGGAGCGAGCGGCGTGGCGAGCCGGAAGATCCTGTAGTTGAACTGAGGCCACTCGCGCGCCAGCGTGGCGCCTTGCAGGGTGAATTCCTCGACCGCAAGCTCGAGCGGCAGGCTGACATGCACCTCGGCCAGCGGTGCGCCGGTACGATTCTCGAGCACGTAGCGGCCGCGGATATCAACCCTCCCCTGCTGCGGATACAGGTCGACGCCCAGCGTGACATCGACGATGCGCGGCTGCGGCAGCTTCTCGAAGCCGGACATCGTTTTCTCGTAATTCGCAGCCAGCTGCCGCTCGTCTTCGGCAGTCCGGTATTCGTTGAGGATGTTGGTGTTGTAGTAGATCCAGCCGCCCAGGCCCGCCATGGCGAGCACCGCGATGCCCGCCAGCGCGCCGGAGGGGCCGGCAAGCCGCTGCGGCAGCCTTGCGATCCGGGTGCGCAGCGAGATCACCGTGCCGCGCCGCCAGAGGCTCGCAGCGAGCACGGCGAGCAGCAACGCACAGGCCGACCAGTAGGCACGGAACCACGCAGCGTTGGCGGCGAACAGGCCCTGACCGTTCATGTCGGAAAGCGGCTCCGGCGGTGAGGCCGCATACCGGTACAGCGGATGCTCGAAGCCCAGCGAAGACAGAGTGCCCTGCCCGATGATGAACAGCATCATGACGAGCCAGCCCATCGCCTTGGAGGGCACCAGCGACTGCACGAACACAGCGAGGATCGCGATCAGCACCATGTCGACGGTGCCCGGCAGCACGTACCAGAGCAGGTACTTTGACACTTCGAGGTGCGTGTAGCCTTTGAGCAGCTGCACGCCCATCGCCATCAGCGTCCCGAACAGCAGCGTCGAGAACAGCACCAGCGAAATCGCCAGCATCTTCGGCAGCGCGAAAGTCCAGTCCGGCGCCGGCGTGGCGTCGATGATCTCGTGCATGCGCCGGTCGCGACTGCTCCATACGAGCTCGCCGGCGTAGTAGATCGCGATCAGCAGCGGGATGATGGTGAAGGCGCCGCGCAGCGTCTCGATCATCAACCGTGTGACCGGCAGCGTGGCCGTGCCATAGCTTTCGGCGGCGAACCACAGGCCCGCGCCGGCGTTCACGCAGCCGATGAACACCAGCACGATGTAGCCCGGATGGCGGAATGCCGCCACCATGTCGTGGCGCACCAGCGCCAGCAGCGCCGCCATGGCGCGCCGCCAGCCCGGCATCTCGCGGCGCGCTTGCATCCTCGCGCCGCCCACCGACGTGCCGGACGGCGCAGCGGGCAGCGGCGACGTGACAGCCGGTACGGCGGCGGACGTCTTTTCGCGGTTTGCCGGGGCGGTCTTGCCGACCTTGCCCGCGGCGACTGCAACGCGATAGAAACGCAACGCGACGCCGAGGATCACCGCTGATGCACCGATCCAGATGAGGCGGTTCCAGAGCAGTGGACCCTCGAGCGCCGGCATCTGTGTGTTGCGCTCGATGACCGTCCAGTACTTGGTGAGGATGTCCAGCGCAGCGAGACCGAACGGGTCGAGCAGCGTGACGGCTGTCTCGAAGCGCGGATCGCTCAAGAGGTTGATGGTGACAAGGTAGCCCACCAGCAGCACCATCACGCTGACATAGGTCATCGGCAGCGAGCGCGTGAACAGCGCCACCGCGTACAGGATCGCCGAGATGATGAGCAACGTCGGTCCGCAGAGTGCGAGCCAGGCGTAGAGATACCATTCCGCTCGGAACGGCCCGACCGTCTCCGGATCGAGCCAGGGCATCGCGGCACCGATCGCGTTGCCGAGCGGTACGCTCGCCAGCACCAGCATGCCGGTCAGCCACGCGCCGATGAAGCGGCCGAGCAGGTAGTCGCTTACCGGCATGCGCGTGCTGTGCAGGATGCCGCCGAAGCGGGTCTCGTCGTCGCGCACCACCGCGTTGGCCACGAAGGCCGCTGCCACGAACAGCGCGAATACCGACATGATCAGCGTGGTCTGCGCGATCACGAACGGCGCGTTGACCAAAACGTTGCCGCCCCTGCCACCGATGCTCAGCTGCTCGGAGGCCGCGGCACCGAAGGCCAGCAGCAGGAACACGAGGGAGGTCACCCAGAAGGCCGCCGAGCGCAGCTGGTAGCGCAGCTCGAAGGCGACGATATGGCGCAGCATGGCGACGGCCTCAGGCGGCCCGCCGCTGCGCGGCGAGCGTGGAGAAGTACACGTCCTCGAGGTCGGGAGCGGCCGCAGCATAGCCCTCGCCCGGCGCCTGCTCGGCTAGCACATGCACCAGAGTGCGGCCGCCGAGCAGTCGCGTGGCAATGACCTGATGGGCTGCACGGACGGCTTCGAGCTCCTCCCTCGCGATGGTCTTGCGCCAGATCCGGCCCTCGAGCGACGCCACGAGCTGCGCTGGTGCCCCCTCGGCAACGATGCGGCCGCCAGCGAGGATGGCCATGCGCGGACACAGTTCGGCGACATCCTCGACGATATGCGTCGAGAGGATGACCACCACCTGCTCGCCGATCTCCGCCAGCAGGTTGAGGAAGCGGTTGCGCTCCTCAGGGTCGAGGCCGGCGGTGGGCTCATCGACGATGATCAACCGCGGGTCGCCGAGCAGCGCCTGCGCGATGCCGAAGCGCTGGCGCATCCCGCCAGAGAAGCCGGCCACCGCCTTGCGGCGCACGTCCCAGAGATTGACCTGGCGCAGCAAGCGCTCGACGGCATCGCGCCGCTCGCCACGCCCGGCGTAGCCCTTGAGCACGGCGAGGTGGTCGAGCATGTCGTGCGCCGACACCCGCGGATAGACGCCGAAGTCCTGCGGCAGATAACCCAGCTGCCGACGCAGTGCCGACGGCTCGGCCAGCACGTCGATACCGTCGAAGTGGATACGGCCCGCGTTCGGCACCTGCAGCGTGGCGACGCAGCGCATCAGGGTACTTTTGCCGGCGCCGTTCGGCCCCAGCAAACCGAACATGCCGCGGCCCAGCTCTAGCGTGATGCCGTCGAGCGCGCGTGTGCCATTGGGGTAGACGTAGGTGAGGTCGCTGATGCTGAGCATGGTCCCACTCCGTTGATTGGTGTAATAGTTATATATAACACCAGTTCACAAGTCAACAAGCGCGCCCCACCCGCAGCCGCCCCGCGGGCGGCAGCGAGGCCGCGACCTGATGAACCACAACGTCAGCCGAGGATGGCCTCGCGCTCGTAGAGCCAGCCCGCCACCCAGCACAGCAGCGCGCCGATCAGCAGACTCGAGCCGGCCGAGACCAACAGGTCACCGCTCGCCGGGGTCTCGCCCCTCAGTACCTGCATCATGAGGAAATGCTGGCCCAGCGACGGCGTGGCATAGACCAGCGTCGAGGGGTCGATGCGCATCAGGCCGACGAACACCAACGGCATGGTGGGTACGGCAATGGCGAACGACAGATAGCTCTGGGCCTCGCGGAAACTGCGGGTGAACGAGGCGATGACCGTGAGCATGCCAGCGCCGAACAGCGCCAGCGGCGCAGTGACGGCGAGCAGCTGCAGCGCGGTGCTCGGCCCCAGCGACACGCTCATGCCGAACTCCTCGAGCCGTGCGTACTGCAGCATGACCGCGCAGCCAACGATGGTCAGCGTCATCGAGATCAGCATGTATGAGGTCGTGGCGAGGATCTTGCCGTAGATGAGGCTGCGTCGCGGCATCGGCGCGGTAAGCAGCGATTCCAGCGAGCCGCGCTCGCGCTCGCCAGCGGTGGAGTCGATGGCGAGGTACATCCCGCCGACTAGCATGGCGACGATCACCAGATAGCTCAGCATGCTGAGCGTGAAGGCGGCTCTGCTCACCGGAGTCGACACGTCGATCTCATGCACGGCGATCGGCACTGTGCTCGTCGGGTCGACGCCGCGCAGCAACAACCGCTGTTGTGCGACCTGGCGCCCCCAGCCCTCGATGAGCCGCGCCACCCGACGGGCGTCATTCTGTCCGCCGAACTGGTCCGAGCCGTCGGCGTACAGCTGCAATGCAGCAGGCTGCGCCGCGTTCCATCGCGTCCGGAACTCCTCCGGGATGAGCAGCGCGACGGTGGTCTGCCGCTGCTGGATGGCGGCGCGGATCTGCGCCTCGTCGAGCGTCCTGCGCTCGATCTTGATGCTCCGCGACTCGAGCAGCGACATCAGGTTCGGCGCGTGCTCGGCGCCGCTGACCATGATGGTGAGCGGCTTGTCGGTCGCCGACTCGCCCTGCGCCACCATGAACTGCAGGAACACGGTCAGCAACACCGGTCCGAGCACGGGCCCGAGCACCAGCGCCGACAGCAGGATGCGCCGATCGCGCAGGTTTTCCAGAAACTCCTTGCGGAAGACCGTGAAAATGCCGCGCATCAGTTGAGCCCCTCTGCCGTACCGATAAGTTTTACGAAGGCGTCCTCGAGGCTGGCCTCGCCAGCCTGCGCACGCAGTGCCTCGACGGTGCCCTGCGCCACCACCCGCCCCTGCGCGATCACCACCACCGTGTCGCAGAGCAGGCCGACCTCCTGCATCACATGGCTGGAGAAAAGGATGCAGTGGCCCTGGTCGCGCAGCCGTCCGAGCAGCGCCCGCAAGTTGCGCACCGCCATCACGTCGAGCCCGTTGGTCGGCTCATCGAGAATGAGGTTGCGCGGCGCGTGGACGAGGGCGCGGGCGAGCGCGGTCTTCAACCGCTGGCCTTGCGAAAATCCCTTGGTCTTGCGATCGAGGAAATCGCCAAGGTCGAGCAGCACCGACAGCTCCTCGATCCGGGCGCGCAGCGCGCCCCGGTCCATACCGTGCAGTTCGCCGAAGTAGGCGATGTTCTCGCGGGCGGTGAGCTGCGGATAGAGGCCGCTCGCATGCGACAGCACGCCGGTGCGGCGCCGCGCCTCGATGGGCTGCCGGGCGATGGATACGCCGTCGATCATGGCGTCGCCGGAGTCGGCGCGCAGCAGCGTCGCGAGCAGGCGCAGCGTGGTCGACTTGCCGGCGCCATTCGGGCCAAGCAACCCGGTGATGCACCCGTCGGCCGCGGTGAAGCCCACGCCCTTGACGGCCTCGACGGCACCGAAACGTTTACAGAGTTGGTCGGCAGTGATCATGGCGATGGCCCCGCGAGCGAGATCCAGAATGGTGGCTGGTGGCGCTGCTGCAGACAGGTCGTGTCCAGCGTGCGCGGATCGGCCTCGGCGTAGAACTCCGCCAGTACCCGGTCCATGCAGGGCGCTCCGAGCTGGCCGTGTCCCGCGCCCTCGAACTGCAGGTGCTGCGCATTGCCGAGTGCCTTGGCGACGCGCTCGGCATCGCCCGGCGGCGTCACCGGATCGAGCGTGCCGGAGAGCAGCAGCGTCGGCACGTTGCCGGTCAGCGGTGCGTGGAAATCAGCGTCGACCTCGCCCCGGGGCCACTGCGCGCACAGGGCGCGCAGCGCATCCAACATGCCCGCGCCCATGTAGGTAGCGTCGAGCGCCCGGCGATCGAGGCTCGCCGGATCGAGACGCGGCAGGTCCTCGCTGCAGACCACAGAGTTGTGCATCCCGGTGGCGATTGCCGAGGTGAGGGTCGAGGTGGTCAGGAAATAGAGTGTGGCGAGCGGACGCAGATCGCCCGCCGCACCGAGATGCACGACCAGCGGCAGCATCGCAGCCATCGAGGCCTCGTAGCTCGCAAAGCGCAACACCGTAGCCAGCTGCATCGGTCCGATGGCGATGCTCTCGCGCGCGCCCGTGCGCGGGTGTGCCACCTGCACCTGCGCGGGCTGCCGCTGCAGATCCGCCTGCAGCCGGAGTGCGCTCGCGCGTATGTCGCCGAAGGCCTTGCGGCAGGTGACATCGGCTGCGCAGCGCCGCCAGATACCCTCGAGCGCCGCCTGCGCATCGAGCGCGAGGCGCGGACCGAGCACCGACTGCGGCGCTACCACACCGTCGAGCACCATACTGCGTACCCGCTGTGGGTGGCGTCGGGCGTAGTGCTGGGCGACCCGCGTGCCGTAGGACACGGCGTAAAGGTTCAGTGCCTCGTAGCCGAGCAGCGCGCGTACGGCATCGAGGTCGCGTACCGCACGGCTCGTGGTATACGTCCGCAGATCGTGTCCGGCGGCCAGCGCGTTGCGGCACTCGTCGGCGAGCTTCAGGAAGGGCGCGAGCTCGAGGTCGGCCCCGCCGGCGGCAAACGGGTCGTCGAGTTCCCGACCGCAGGCGAGTGGTGTCGAGCCCCCGGTGCCGCGCTGGTCGAGAAGCAGGATGTCGCGGTCGCGGCGCGCGCGCGCGAAGGCAGACGAGGTCTGGGCGTACATGAGCTGCGCGCCCATGCCGGGACCACCGGCCAGCAGCACCAGCGGATCGGCCTTGGGCCGCGAGCTGACGGCCGGGATGCGCGCCACCGCGAGACTGATGCGACGGCTCCCGGGTGCGTCGCTTTCGGCGATCTCGACCGTCGCGCACTGCGCCTCGAGTGCATCGAGCTGCGCCGGGTCGGTGAGCCGGCAGGGCACGAAGGGCCGGGCCATGCGCGCGGAAGCTTGCGCGGCGAAAACCTCGGTCGCCGGCGCTGTCAGGACAGCAAGGCCGAGTAGCAAGCTGAGCGTCAGACGCATCGTTCATACCTCCCCGCAGCGATGTATGATTGATGCTACATCCTATTAATACTATCCGTCAATCGTCCGCGCGCAATGCCGCATCCAGCAGTTGCGGATTGCTTCGGCGGTAGTCGCGGATCATCTCCCAGGAATTGCCTTGCCAGCGGGCCGTGCGGTGCCGGAGGGGCGCACCGCCCGCGTCACCTGATCGGTGACAACGCTTGCCGCCTGAGGCAACCCCTCACTGGGCACGCAGCATCGTTACCATTTGGGATTTGCCGATCAGGTGGTCGGACGGATGGACCACACGAACGATTCGGTGCTGCGCAAGCGTGGTGTCGCGTAGGGCAGCCTCCCCGAACTGCCGCTTGGTCGCATTCGGAATCGCCGCAACGACCGGGGAGTTGATCGACGCACCGCGCCGGATCACCAGGCACTGCTCGCCATTCGCGAGGTCAACCACGCAGCCGGGGGGATAGATGCCCATTTCCTTGACGAGCGCCGCGACAAACATGTTGCGCTCCTCCTGCAGGAACAAGCGCTTGAGCAGCTGGTCGGGGGCTTGGCTTCCGGGTCCGCTGTAATCGTGCAACCCGGTCACGAAGGCATCCGCGCAGCGCACGAGAGCGGCGAGGTCGGCCACCGCCTTGATGCCACCGGGATAGCCGGTGCCATCCGCACGCTCGTGGTGCTGCTCCACCGCAAGCAGCAGATCGCGGTCCCGGACCCCCGCCTCCACGAGCAACTCCCGGCTGCGGATCGGATGCGCGCGCAACACCTGCCGCTCGTCTGCGCTGGGCGCTGCACGGCGCAGCGCAAGGCTGCCAAGCAGCTTGAAGATGGACACGTTCATGGCCAGCGCGGTCTTGCCGGCAGCGGTGACCTCGCTGGCTGCCCAGCCGAGACGCGTCGCGATCAGCATCGAGACTACCGCCGCGTACATCGACTGCAGCACACCGTAGGTGCGCCGGTCGTCCAGACCGTTGCGCACTGCATTGACGATGGCGAGGTCCGGGTCACGACGGATCAGCACCTCGAGCGGCTGGCAGGCTTCCGACAGCGCCTCGTTGATGCGCGTCAGCGGCTGGTTGTGCAGCAATCCGAGGACGCGGTTGGTGGCGTCCTGCCAAAGCGCAGGCAGCATGTCGCGGGGTACATGGGCCGCCACCTCGAGCCGCTCCGGCACCTCCTCCAGATCGACCTGGACGCCGCGACTCGCCAGCGCGTCGAGCTGCGTGGGCGTGTCGACCGTGGTCCCCTTCGAAAGCAGCAGGGACCCGTCGGTGTCGTAAACGTTGAGGACAAGCGGCTGGCCAACCGCCACGCGATGGAGCACCGCCGAAAGCGGTACGAAGCGCATGGCGGACATTCAGACGCTCTCGATCGCTACATGCGGAAACGACAACCAATGCGACGTCGGCGGAGCAGGACGGCGGCGGTAGACCACGGCAGTAGAACTTTGCATCCGGTGCACAGTAGGTATGCGGGTGCGGACTGTCAACGATTGAGTTTTCCTAAACTATCTGGAATACCCGCACCCCACCCGGGGTCACGCTGGAATCCCCCAACGACGCCCGCTCATGCGGCGCGCTCAGTTCGCGCGGCGCGCAGCGCTCATTACTCCCTGCAACGCGCGGTCGAGCTGCATGCGGCTCGGCCTGAACCGTCCGCGCGGCAGCGCGCGCACGATGCCCTGGCCACGCTCGGAGGTATCGCGCGGAATCGGCGGATCGAACACCCGCTCGAAACGGCTGAGCATCACGGCGACTAGCGGCGACTGGATCGATCGCCCCCGGCGCATGACGATGCCCGTCTCGCCGGTGGCCAGCGTGACTGCGCAGCCCGGCGGATAAATTCCCGTCTCGCGCACCAGAGTGGCTACGTAGCGGTTACCGCGCTCCGACTGGTAAATCGTGCGCATCACGTGGTCGGCACCAGGTCCCTCGCCGCCCGGCTGCCCGGCAAAACCCGTCACGAATGAGGCCGCGCAGCGCACGATCGAGAGCAGCGCCGATGTCTCGCCGCTGTCGGCGCCGGCCTCGGCGCCCTCGCCCTCGGCATCGACCTCTGCCACGGCCCGCAACCAGGCGCGGTCAGTGACGCCGGACTGCTCAAGCAGTTCGCGGCTGCGCAGCCGGTGCTCCAGACCTGCAGCGTCGCTGCGCAGCGGACCGCCGATCGCCCGCTCGGCGAAGATGTCGGCGCGGCGCAGTATCGAAAGGTTGCGCGTCAGGGCCACCTTCGCGGCGAGCTCGGTGGCGTCGTCGCCCCAATGCAAGCCGCGTGCGATCAGCATCGTCATCACCGCACACTGCATCGCGTGCAGCGCTCCCGGTGCCGCCTCAGCGGTATCGTCGGCGGCCTCAGGCTCGCTGAGCACCTCGAACATCGCAAGATCCCGGTCGCGGCTCACCAGCGCCGCGAACTGCGTCACCGATACCTGCAGACGCTCAAGGAACTCCAAGCCGGGCGCGCAGTCGAGCGTACCCGTCAGACGGGCGCGCGCCTGCCGCCACACTTTGGGCAGATCGCGGGTCGGGACGTGCCGGGCGACCTCGATGGGCTCCAGCGACTCATCGAGCAGGGCGCGGGTGCCGCGGCTGAGCAGCGAGTCGAGCTGGCCCGTGGTGCGCAGTGTCCTGCCGCGGGCGAGCAGCAAGTCGGTTTCGCCGTCCCCATAGACGTCGAACGGCAGCGGCTCGCCCACCAATACTTTGTGCCTGACGGCCGTGAGTGGTGCGCTATACATGTTGATGACTCTCCGGTGACGGCTCAGACAGCCTGCAGCGCAAGCAGGGCCTGGGCGCGGGTGGGGGCAAAATCACAGACGGGCAGCGAGCTGACGATGCCGGTGCTCGGTTTCTGCGTGTCATGCGGCATCGGACTGTCGAGGCGGCGGCGAAGCCGGTTGGCAATCGCCGCGACCAGACCTGCCGCGTCTACCTCGTCAGAGATCTCCTCGAGGTTCACGAGACCGCGCGCGCGCAGCAGCGCACCGTCGGCCGCGTAGACGTTGAACGGCAGGTGCGCACCGAGGACTACCCGATGGCGGACTGTGGCAAGCGGTACGGACTTCATGGCGGCTGCGGCAGGTGGCGTTTTTCAGCGGTTAGCTTTGGTAACTCGGAATAACGGCCGCTGCCGCCAACTCTTTATGCCGGGCTGGTGCTGATGTACTTTCGACTTCAGGCTTGGGGGAGAAGGGGCCAGGGCCGAAGGCAAGACATTTGCGCTCGCCGGCAACCGCTGACAAAACCAGCAACAGGGAGCACCGCCGATGACCACGCTGAACGTCAATGGCCAGTCACTGCAGACCGACGCCACGGCGGACACGCCGCTGCTCTGGGTACTGCGCGATCACCTCGGGCTCACCGGCACCAAGTTCGGTTGCGGTGCCGCACTCTGCGGTGCCTGCACGGTGCACCTCGATGGTGAGCCGGCGCGCTCCTGCCAGATCGCCCTCGCCGACGTCGGCGGACGCCGGGTCACCACCGTCGAGGGGCTATCCGCAGACCGCTCGCACGTCGTACAGCGCGCGTGGCTCGAACTCGACGTCCCGCAGTGCGGATACTGCCAATCGGGCCAGCTGATGTCGGCCGCAGCACTGCTCGCGCGCAATGCCGCACCGACGGACGCGGACATCGACGCCGCCATGGCCGGAAACATCTGCCGCTGCGGCACCTACACCCGTATCCGCAAGGCCGTGCACCGCGCGGCCGAGTTGCAGGCGGCCGCAGCGCCGCGCACCACCGCGGTCGGGGAGGGCTGATCATGGAAAAGATCATCGACCGTACGCCGTCCGCTGCGGGGCGCCGCGACTTCCTCAAGCTTTCCGCGCTCGCCGGCGGCGGCCTGCTGCTGGGCATCGGACTCGGTGGCTGCAGCAAGCCCGCCCCGCTCGGCGGGGCAGGCGGCCAGCCGGTGGCGTGGCTCAGGATCGCGGGCGACGACAGCATCACCGTGTATGTCGACAAGTCGGAGATGGGCCAGGGCGTCTACACAGCCCTCACGCAGCTGCTTGCCGAGGAGCTCGGTCTTGTCCTCGAGGGCCTGCGCATCGAGGCCGCGCCGGTGGGTGCGGTGTACGTGAATGCGCTGCTTGGCGCGCAGATCACCGGCGGCAGCACCAGTGTGCGCGACTGCTGGGAGAAGCTGCGCAAGGCTGGTGCCCAGGCCCGCACCATGCTGGTTCAGGCGGCCGCAGCGCACTGGGGCGTCGATGCGGCTTCGCTGACGGTGGCGGATGGCGCCGTGGTGCACGGGAGCAAGCGTCTGACCTTCGGCGCGCTGGCCGAGGCCGCAGCGAAACTCCCGGTGCCGGAGCAGGTGACGCTCAAGCCGGCGGGCGAGTTCCGCGTGGTCGGCAAGCCGCTCAAGCGGCTCGACACCGCCGCCAAGCTCGACGGCACGGCCGTCTACGGCATCGACGTCAAGCTGCCCGCGATGCTGCACGGCGCACTCGTGCAGTGTCCGACGCTAGGCGGCAAGCTCGCCGCCTTCGACGCGACGGCCGCCGAGGCCATGCCGGGCGTGCGCAAGGTGGTCGGCGTCGGCAACGGCGTGGTGGTGGTGGCAGATCACTACTGGCAGGCCCGCAAGGCCCTCGAGACCGTGAAGATCACCTGGGATGCCGGCGCCAACGCCACGCTCACCGATGCCGCGATCCGCGCGCGGCTGCGTCGCGCAGCGACGCGCGCCGGCCGCGAGGTACGCAAGGATGGCGATGCTGCGGCCGCGATCGCTGCTGCGCCGCGCGTGCTGCGCGCGACCTATGAACTGCCAATGCTCGCGCACGCGACGCTCGAGCCGCAGTGCTGCACGGCCGATGCCCGGGCCGACGGCCTCGACCTCTACGCCCCCACGCAGTCGCAGACCGTCGCCCAGATTACGGCTGCCGCGGCCGCCGGCCTGAAGCCGGAGCAGGTGAGGATCCACACCACGCTGCTCGGCGGCGGCTTCGGCCGCCGCCTCGAGGTGGACTTCATCCCCGCTGCGATCCTCGCTTCGCAGGCGGTCGGCAAGCCGGTAAAGGTCATCTGGAGCCGCGAGGAGGACACCACCCACGACACCTACCGGCCGCCAGCCTTCGACGAAGTCGCTGCGGCGCTCGATGCCGACGGCAGGTTACTCGCCTGGAAGCTCGACCTTACGGGACCATCGGTCACCGCGCGGATGTTTCCGCCGGTGGTCGAGACCGCCATCGATCCCTTCGCCATCGAAGCC
>JBILMF010000096.1:0-12235 GCA_044375655.1 Steroidobacteraceae bacterium
AGGCCGCGGCCTGAGGTCATCGCCGCCCGCGGGCGTGGACTCGTCCCGCGTCGAATGGGTGGAACTCGGACGCTTCGGGCGTCCGAAGGGGCTTAAAGGCTGGTCGCACCTCGAGTCGTGGACCGACCCGCCGGCAGCCCTTTTCGATTACCCGCACTGGCAGTTGCGCGATGCCGCAGGGCAGCGCCGGCGGTGCGAGGTGGCGGAAGTGCGTGCGGGTCCCTCTGGGCTCGAGGCGCGGTTGGAGGGTGTCGTCTGCCGTGACGGCGCGCAGGCGCTGGTGGGTTTGATCATCGAGGTGGCGCGCGCGGCTTTGCCGGCGACGGCGCCGGGCGAACACTACCAGGTGGATCTGCTCGGCTTTCGGGTGGTCAACGTCGAGGACATCGAACTGGGTGTCATCGAGCGGTTTGTGGATATGCCGGCAAATGCCGTCATGGTGGTGCGGGGCGAGCGCGAACGCTGGCTGCCGGTCACGCGGCAGCATCTGCTGTCGATCGACACCGCGACGCGGTGCGTGCGGGTGGACTGGCCGGAGGATTTCTGATGATCACCCGGACGGGGCCGCTGCGCGTCGCCGTGGTGACTTTGTTCCCGGACCTGATCCGCGGAGCATTGGGGTTCGGAGTGCTGGGCCGCGCGCTGGAACGCGGGCTGGCGGGTGTGGAGTGCATCGATCCGCGCAGTTTTGCGCCAGATCCCCACCGCACGGTCGATGATCGACCTTACGGCGGGGGGCCGGGGATGGTGGGAACGCCGCCACCCTGGGCAGCAGCGATCGATGCCGCGACGGCGGGTTTGCCGGCTGGAGTGCCGCGCATCCACCTGTCGGCGCAGGGGGAGAGATTCGACCAGGGCGTGGCGCGCGAGCTCGCAGCCTTGCCCGGGTGGGTGCTGGTGGCAAGCCGCTACGAGGGCTTGGACCAGCGGGTGATCGACTCGCGGGTGGATCGCGAACTTTCGCTCGGAGACTTTGTGCTCTCGGGCGGGGAGTTTGCGGCGCTTGCGGTGATCGACGCGGCGGTAAGGCTGCTGCCCGGCGCGCTCGGCGACGAGCGTTCGCCTGTGGAGGAGTCCTTCACCGCGCAACGACTCGATTGGCCGCACTACACGCGGCCGGTGGAGTGGGAAGGCCGGATGGTGCCGGAGGTGCTGCAGGGTGGAAACCATGCAGCGATCCGGCGATGGCGGCTGCGGGAATCGGTGACACGCACCTGGTTGCGGCGTCCCGACTTGCTGCAGCCGGGTGGATCAGGGCGCGTTCTTTCCGACGAGGAGCGCGGTCTGCTTGACGAATATCTCGCCGGGCGAAAGGTGGACGAACATGGCTGACATCATTGCCGAACTCGAACAGCGTCGCACGACGCGCCAACTGCCGGACTTCCGTCCCGGTGACACCGTCGTGGTCGACGTGAAGGTGGTCGAGGGCGACCGCGAGCGGGTCCAGGCCTACGAGGGCGTGGTCATCGCGCGCAGCAACCGCGGCTACAACTCCTCGTTCACGGTGCGCAAGATCTCGCACGGCGAAGGCGTCGAGCGCACCTTCCAGGCGCAGAGCCCGTCGATCGCCGCGGTTTCCGTCAAGCGACGCGGCAACGTGCGCCGCGCCAAGTTGTACTACCTGCGCGATCTGTCCGGCAAGGCAGCGCGCATCGAAGAAAAGGTCTGAGCCCCTAAACTCCCCGGCGCGGCCGCTCGGCGTGGCGGCCGCGTTCGGCGGCCTGGTGGTTGTCGCGGCTTGCGCGCGGCGCCGCCGCGCCCCATGCTGAGCGGGTTCCCGTAATCGACCACATCAGGACCGAACCATGATCCGCAAGTTTTTCCGCGGTTTGTTCAAGGGCCTAGACGGGCTGCGCAAGGTGCTGCATCTGCTGCTCTTGCTGCTCATCTTCGGCTTCGTGATCGGCGCTTTGCAGGGTTCCATTCCGAAGCTGCCCAGCGATGCGGCCCTCGTGATCCGCCCCGCGGGTGAGATCGTCGAGCAGCCCTCCGCGGACCCCTTCGAACTCGCGCTCGCCGAGGCTCGGGGCATGGGTCGTGGCGAGACCACACTTCGGGACCTGACGGAAGCCATTGCTTCGGCCCGCACTGACGAACGCATCAAGACGCTGCTGATCAACTTCGACGAGATGACCGGCGCCGGCCAGCCGACACTCGACGAGTTCGCGCGCGCCATCAGCGACTTCCGCAAGTCCGGCAAGAAGGTCGTGGCCACAGGCAGCGGGTTCAGCCGCGACACCTACTACGTCGCCGCGCACGCCGATGAGATCTACCTCGACCCGCAGGGCCTCGTGGTGCTCGAGGGCTACGATCGCTTCCGCAACTACTACAAGTCGGCGCTGGACAAGCTCGGCGTCGACATCAACGTGTTCCGCGTCGGCACTTACAAGAGCGCGGTCGAGCCTTTCATCCGCGACGACATGTCGAGCGAGGACCGCGAGGCGAGTCAGGCGTTCGTCAACTCGCTGTGGGACACCTACCTGGCTGCCGTGGCCAAGGCGCGCGGCCTCAAGGCCGATGAGCTGCGCAAGTACGTCGACACGTTCTCTCCGCAGGTGAAGGCCGCCCGTGGAGATGCCGCCAAGGTTGCGCTGGACGCCAAACTGGTGACCGCGCTGAAGACGCCGCTGCAGATCGAGGAGCGGATCACAGCGCTCTCCTCGAAGGACGAGGAGACGGAATCTTTCCGCTCGGTCGACCTCAAAGATTACCTGCGAGTCGTGCGCGCCGAGGACAAGATCGCCAAGCACCCCAACGCCCGCATCGCCGTGGTGGTGGGTTCCGGCGACATCGTCGACGGCAGTGGCAGCGGCGGAGTGATTGCCGGTGACGACATGGCGAAGATCATCCGCAAGGCGCGGCTCGACGAGGATATCAAGGCGCTGGTGCTGCGCATCGACAGTCCCGGGGGCAGCGTGTCGGCGTCGGAGCAGATCTACCGCGAGCTGATCGCCTTCAAGCAGACCAAGCGGCCGGTCGTCGTTTCCATGGGCGACCTTGCAGCCTCGGGCGGCTACTACATCGCAGCGCCTGCGGACGAGATCTGGGCGAGCCCCGCCACCATCACCGGCTCGATCGGCATCTTCGGCCTGTTTCCCACTGCGCCGCGCGCCTTCGAGAAGGTCGGTATCGGCGTCGATGGCGTCGGCACCACCCCGCTCTCGGGCGAGCTGCGCATCGATCGCCCCATCGGGCCGGCCGCCTCCATTCTGGTGCAGTCGATCATCGAGAACGGCTATGAGCAGTTTCTCGGCAAGGTGGTCGCGGGTCGCAAGAAGACGCGTGATGAGGTCGATGCCATCGCCCAGGGTAGGGTCTGGTCGGGTCGGGACGCGCTGCGCCTCGGGCTGGTCGACAAACTGGGGTCGCTCGATCAGGCGATCGCCGCGGCGGCCAAGCGGGCGGGCCTGGCGGAAGGCAAGTACGAGCGTGATTACCTCGAGCCGGACAAGAGTCTGGCGCAGCAGTTGCTCACCAACCTGCAGGTGAAGACGGCCTCGCTCGCGCTCCGCGCCCTCGACGTCGAGTCGATGGGCGGACTTGGTCTGGGTGGCGGGGTCATGGGTCTCGACGGACCGACCGTCGCCGCGCTCGCGGCGGCACGTCGCGACTTCGGCGCGCTGGAGCGCAGCGTGCTGCGCTTCAATCGGTATGCGGTGCCCGAGCACCTGTACGCCCACTGCTTCTGCACTCCCTTCTGACGGGTCGTCAGCATAGGGGCGCGGAGATCCCGGACATGCACGTCTCCGATCAGCGATCGACCCGCCTGTTCGTGGTGCTGGCCGGGTTCTTTTTGACGAATGCGCTGCTGGCGCAGTTCGTCGGCGTGAAGATCTTCTCGCTGGAGGAGACCCTCGGCATCGATCCGGTGCAGTGGTCCCTGTTCGGCGTCTCTGGCACCCTCAATTTCACCGCGGGCGTCCTGCTCTGGCCGGTGGTGTTCGTGATGACGGATGTCATCAACGAGTACTACGGTGTCAAAGGTGTGTGGCTGATCTCCTGGGTAGCGGTGGGCTTCATCTGCTACGCCTTCGGAGCCGCCTACCTCGCCATCGGCCTGGCACCCGCAGGCTTCTGGATCGAAGCCAACCAGTCCTTGGGCGTACCGGACATGCAGAACGCCTATGCGCAGGTGTTCGGTCAGGGCTTGTGGACGATCGCCGGCTCCGTGGTGGCGTTCCTGATAGGGCAGCTGGTTGACATTACCGTTTTCCGGCGGATCCGCGGTCTGACGGGCGAGAAACTCGTCTGGTTGCGGGCTACCGGATCAACGGCGGTGTCGCAGTTCATCGACAGCTTCGTGGTGCTGTACATTGCCTTCGTACTCGGACCGCAGAAGTGGCCGGTGCCGCAGTTTCTCGCGGTCGGCATCGTGAACTACGGCTACAAGATGCTGGCGGCGATCGCGCTGATTCCGCTGCTCTACGTCGCCCGCCGCATCATCAAGGGATATCTCGGCAAGGACGAGACGGAGCGGCTGAAGTCGCTGGCCCACTGAGAGGCCGGCTGCGGGCGCCCGCAGGATCAGTTGAGCAGGCCGGCGAGGCGTCGGCGCGCCGGCCCGAGTTGCGGGTCGTCGCCCGGGAGCAGCTCCAGCGCACGCTTCAGGTCATCCCGTCCCGCCGTGCTCGCGTAGCGGCGGTTGCGCTCGGCCGCGGCAAACAGCGTCTCCAGGCCGCGCGCATGCGCGGCGCGCAGCAGGTGCCTCGCCGCGGCCACCCGCGCGCTCTGGATGGCGTCGGTCTCATCGGGTGCAGCGGCGATCCGTGCAAAATGCACTAGCGCGTAGCCGGCGCGCACCGCAGCTTCGCTCTGCAACGCGGGCCGCAGGGCGCGAAGCAGGTTCTCCGCCTCCTGCGCGCTGCCTGTCATGGCGAGGGCGGCGGCGTACTCGATGGTGACGGCTTCGTCGGCGCTATCCGGGGTCCCCGAGACCCCCGAGGTCGTTGATGCCGCGTGCACTGCGGCCGAGTGTAGCGGGGCAAGCAGCGCAAGGGCTTCCTGCGGACGACCGGCGGCGCGTGCCGCGCGGGCTGCCGCCAGCGGTCCGTCGCTGTCGCGCGGCAGATGTGGATCCACAAATCTGCGTACTGCTCCCAGGGGCTGGGCGCCGACGAATTCGTCGACCACCTTGCCGTCGCGGAAGAGTTTGACCGCCGGGATGCTGCGGATCGCGTAGGTTCCCGCAATCTGCGGCTCCTCGTCGGTGTTGACCTTGACGACCTTGAGCCCGGGCGTCTCTGCGGCGAGCTGGTCGAGTACCGGGCCTAGGGTGCGGCAGGGACCACACCAGGGCGCCCAGAAGTCGACCAGCACGGGTTGCGAGGCGGAGGCCTCGATGACTTCGCGGCGGAACTCCGCGGTGTTGACGGCCACGGCCTTGCTCATGGGCGAGAGGATGGGATCGGCCGGGCGCGATTTCAAGCCGCTGCCCGGGGATAATGCCGGAGTGACTCGTCCCGCGCCCCGGTTGCTGTCGTTGATCCCGCCGATGACGCAACTCAACACCCCGTACCCGTCCACGGCGTATCTGACCGGCTTCCTGCGCGCCCGAGGCTTTGAGGCGCAGCAGGAGGACCTCGCGCTGCAACTGGTTCTGGAGTTGCTCTCGCCGGCCGGTCTCGCAGCGCTGCGGGCGCAGATCGAACTGCAGGCACCGCGCCGCCGCGGCCCGCGGTCGCGGGCGTTTCTCGCCAGCTACCCCGCCTATCGCCGCACCATCGAGGGCGCGATCGCTTTCCTGCAGGGCCGGGATCCCACACTCGCTCACCGCATCGCCTCGCGCCAGTTCCTGCCGGAGGGCGCAAGGTTCGAGACGCTCGAGGTCTATGCGCCTGCAGCGGAGGGGGAAGATCCGCTGGCCTGGGCCTTCGGTGCCCTGGGTACCCATGATCGGGCGCGGCATATCGCGACGCTGTACATCAACGATTTGGCCGACGTGCTGCGCGAGGCGATCGATCCGCAGTTCGAGTTCGTGCGCTACGCGGAGCGTCTCGCAGCAAGCCAGCCCTCGTTCGAGCCGCTGGCGGAGGCGCTGGCGGCGCCGCGCAACCTGATCGATCGCAGCCTGCAAGGGCTTGCACTCGCGGCGCTGGCCCGACATCGCCCGGATATCGTGCTGCTGTCGGTACCTTTTCCCGGCACGGTCTACGGTGCCTTTCGCATCGCGCAGTCGATTCGCGAGGCGGCTCCCGACACGCTGCTGGTACTCGGTGGGGGCTATGTCAACACCGAGCTGCGCGAGCTTGCGGAGCCGAGGGTTTTCGATTTCTTCGATTTCGTCACGCTCGACGATGGCGAGCGGCCTCTGCTTGCGTTGATCGACCACTGGCGCGGCCTGCGCCCGCGCGGGCGGCTGGTGCGGACGTTCCTGCGTGAGCCGGTTGGCGGCGAAGTGGTTTTGATGGACTGCGGTGAGCCCGACGTGCCATTCGCCGAGGTCGGCACGCCGACCTGGGACGGACTGCCGGTCGGCCGCTACCTTTCGGTGCTCGACATGCTCAATCCGATGCACCGCCTGTGGTCGGATGGCCGCTGGAACAAGCTTACGGTGGCCCACGGTTGCTACTGGAAGAAGTGCAGCTTCTGCGACGTCTCGCTCGACTACATCTCGCGCTACGAGACCGTCAACGCAAGCATCCTCGTCGATCGCGTCGAGGCGATCGTCGTCGAGACCGGTGAGAGCGGGTTCCATTTCGTCGACGAGGCTGCGCCGCCGAAGGCGCTGAAGGCCATGGCGCAGGAACTGCTGCGGCGTGGTCGCAGCATTTCATGGTGGGGCAACATCCGCTTCGAGAAGTCGTTCTCCCCCGAGGTCTGCCGGCTGCTTGCGGCGAGCGGCTGCATCGCGATCACGGGCGGTCTCGAGGTAGCCGCTGATCGCCTGCTCGCCCTCATGAAGAAAGGCGTATCGGTGGCGCAGGTTGCGCGCGTCACGCGCGACTTCAGCGACGCCGGCATCCTGGTGCATGCCTACCTGATGTACGGTTTTCCGACGCAGACCGTGGCCGAGACGGTCGACTCGCTCGAGTACGTGCGTCAACTCTTCGCCGAGGGCTGCATCCAGTCCGGCTTCTTCCACCGCTACGCCTGCACCGTGCACTCGCCCGTGGGGCGCGATCCGGCCGCCTATGGCATCCGGCTGCTGCCGCAGCCCTTCGCCGGCTTTGCTCGCAATGACATCGCTTTCGAGGATCCGTTGGGTGTGGACTACGACGTGCTTGGCCGCGCGCTCAACGCGGCGCTCTACAACTATATGCACGGTGTCGCGCTCGAACGCGACGTGCGCGAGTGGTTCGCTCCCTACTTGCGTCGCGTACCGCGCAGCGGGGTGCCCGCCGATTTCATCCGTGCGGCGCTGGATCGAAGCGTGCCTCGCAGGGCACACCGAGAGCGGACCAGTCGCTGATCGGGAAACCAGCGCTGCACCAGCCTGCGGTGTCGAGTCCATCGAAATGGTGTGGCTTGCCGAGCTGTCGCGCCCAGCGCAGCGCGAGTTCCGAGATGCCCGGGTTGTGTCCAACCAGCAGCAGGTGGTGTACATCGGCCGCGGTGCTGCGCAAGGCCTGCTCCAGAACCTGCGGATCGGCGTGGTAGAGCTCGCGCGCAAAAGCCAGCGGCAGAGACGACAGCACGGCCGGCACCCAGTGGTCGTGGAGGATCTGCGCCGTCTCTCTGGTGCGCAGGGCTGCGCTGGCGAGTACCGCATCTGGCGGCGTTCGGACGGCGGCACCGATGGCGATCGCCGTTCGTGCCACTTCGGAACGACCCTGATCGTCCAGCGGACGGAAGAAGTCGCCACCGGCAGCCTGAGGTGCGGCGCGACCATGACGCACCAGCGTCACCCTTCTCAAGGCAGACCGACCTCGACCCGGCCGCCGCGCGCACGGACGGTGAATATGCGCAGGGGTTCGTATGCGGGTGGCGTCAGCGCCTCGCCACTGCGCAGACAGAAGCGCGCTCCGTGCCGCGGACAGACAACCACTCCGCAGGGCGTGGAGGCGTCAGCCTCGACGTCCGCGCCGGCGAGCGACTCGCCATCGTGGGTACAGCGGTCCTCGAAGGCATGGAGCTGTCCGTCCAGCTCGACTACGGCGACGTAGTGCCCGTCGACCTCGGCATCGAGCCGCCCGCCGTCGGCGAGCGTAGCGGCGTCGCCGACGTCGATCCAAGTCGTTGCATCGCTTGCGCCCGCGTCTGCCACCGCGGCGCTCACATCATGCCCGTCTGCAGGCGCGCCGCCTCGGACATCATCGACTGGTTCCATGGCGGATCGAACACCAGTTCGACGTCGGCGCGCGCGACCGTGGGGATGATCTCGAGTTTCTCCTTCACGTCCTGCACCAGCACTTCGCCCATGCCGCAGCCGGGTGCGGTGAGGGTCATCTTGACACCGATGGTCCGCGAGCCGTCATCGCCCGCCGCCACGGCGCACTCGTACACCAGTCCGAGTTCGACGATGTCGATGGGAATCTCCGGGTCATAGCAGGTCCGCATCTGCCGCCACGCCAGCTCGCGGATGTCCTCGTCGGTGGCGCCCGGGGGCAGTTCGGGCGGCTTCACGACCTGCTTGCCGATGGCGTCGGCGTTCTCGCCGGACAGACGATAGAGATTGCCCTCGATGTAGAGGGTGAAGCTGCCGCCGAGCGCCTGGGTGATGAACCCCGACAAGCCGGCCTGCAGTTCGATCTGGTCTCCCGAGGGGACCATCACGGCCGGTGTGTTGCGACTCAGCGTAAAGGCTTCGTTTTCGTGGCTACGCATGGTTGGAATCGGCAGAGCGTGGAGTACGGCGATGGCGGAGCAGGGCGGAGCTGTGCACAGCGGGTTACTCGGTGGAGACACTGGCACCGCCGGCTGGACTGCCGTCGGTGCGGTGCCCGAGGGCGGCATCCAGCGTATGCCAGCAGAGGCTGGCGCACTTGACGCGGGCCGGGTACTCGCGAACACCGGCTAGCGCGGCCAGCTTGCCGAGTTCGGACGGCGGCGGTCCGCTGTCGCCGTGGGCGGTGAGTGCCTGCTGGACGAGTTCGCGCAGCCGCGCCACGGCAGCGGCGTCCCGGCCTTTCACCGCCTCGGTCATCAGCGATGCCGAGGCCGTGGAGATTGCGCAACCCTTGCCCTCGAAGCGGATGTCGCTGATGCGGTCGCCGTCCAGCCGCAACGTGAGCGTGAGGCGATCTCCGCACAAAGGATTGTTGCCGTCTGCGGAGGTGTCGCAGGGATCGAGCCGGCCGAAATTGCGCGGTTGGCGGTTGTGGTCGAGGATCACGTCCCGATAGAGGTCCTTGAGGTCCATCAGCCGAACACCTCGCGCACGCGGCCGAGCGCGCGCAGCAACTGGTCGATATCCGCGTCATCGGTGTAGCAACCGAAGGAGGCGCGCGCCGTCGCCGGCACGTCGAAGAAATCCATCACCGGCATGGCGCAGTGGTGACCGGTGCGTACGGCGACACCCTCGTCGTCGAGGATCGTACCTAGATCGTGCGGATGCACGCCGTCGACCGTGAAGGAGATCACTCCGGCCTTGTGGGCAGCCTCGCCGATGATCCGCAACCCTGGCAGGGCGCGCAGCGCCGCGCTCGCGCGCTCGAGCAGCCGCTGCTCATGGGTATGGACGCGGTCGATGCCGAGTGACTCGAGGTAGTCGATCGCGGCGGCGAGACCCACCGCACCCGAAATGTGCGGAGTGCCGGCCTCGAAGCGGTAGGGCAGCTCGTTGTAGGTGGTGCCCGCAAAGCTCACGGTCAGGATCATGTCGCCGCCACCCTGCCATGGC
Organism: Steroidobacteraceae bacterium; assembly: GCA_044375655.1. Classification (GTDB taxonomy): domain Bacteria; phylum Pseudomonadota; class Gammaproteobacteria; order Steroidobacterales; family Steroidobacteraceae; genus UBA964. The sequence goes on from JBILMF010000096.1 coordinate 9,779, forward strand.
GGCATGTCGCGCAGCACCGCCTCGCGCGCCCAAAGCACGCCGAGACCGGTAGGCCCATAGAGCTTGTGGCTGGAGAAAGCGTAGAAGTCGCAGTCGAGGGCGCGCACGTCGATCCTCTGGTGCGCCACCGCCTGCGCACCGTCGAGCAGGACGAGCGCACCGACGGCGCGCGCCGCGGCGATCATCTCCCCGACCGGCAGCACGGTGCCGAGCGCGTTCGATACCTGCGTGAAGGCGACCAGCCGCGTGCGCGGCGAGAGCAGCGCCTTGAAGGCCGCAAGATCGAGTTCGCCGCGCTGATCGATGGGCGCCACCCGCAGCACGGCGCCGCTGCGCTCGCAGAGCATCTGCCAGGGCACGATGTTCGCGTGGTGCTCCATCCAGGTGATGAGGATCTCGTCGCCGGGGCCGAGTCGCCGCCCCCAGGACTGTGCCACGAGGTTGATGGATTCGGTGGTGCCCCGGGTGAAGATGATTTCCTTGATGCTCGCTGCATTCAGGAAGCGGCGCACCCGTTCGCGCGCCCCCTCGAAAGCATCGGTAGCCCGCTGGCTCAGCTGGTAGACGCCCCGGTGCACGTTGGCATGGCTGCTGCGCTCGTAGCGATCGACGGCTTCGATGACCGCGAGGGGCCGCTGCGCCGAGGCTGCGGTATCGAGGAATGCCAGCCGCTTGCCACGCACGTCGGTGGCGAGGATGGGAAAATCGGCGCGCACACGCGCGACATCATAGTCATGCGCCAGCCCTGTGCAACGCGATTCCACGGGAACCGTAGGGGCGGCGGGCGTTGTGCTGGCGGGCATGGCGTTCATGAGCCGATCCTCGATGCTGCGGCGCCCGGCAACTGGCGCTCGAGTGCTGCCTCGACCTGCGCGCGCAACGCGGCGCTCGGCAGCCGCGAGAGCACATCGCTGATGAAGGCCCACTTGAGCAGGGATTCGGCGGCGGCCGGGGGGATGCCGCGCGACAGCAGATAGAAGAGCATGTCCGCATCGAGCATGCCGACGGTCGCACCATGACTGGCCTGCACGGCATCGGTGTGGATCTCGAGCTGCGGGCGGACGTCTGCCTCAGCCTCGGTGCCGGCAAGCAGACACTTCAGGGATTGTGCGGTGCGCGTGCCGACGGCGGCGGGGCGCACCAGCATATGGCCGTTGAAGGCGATGCGCGACCGCGCGGCCGCGATGCCCCGGAAAACCTGCTGCGTGCGCGTATCGGGTGCTGCGTGGCTGATGCGCACATAGGCATCATGGCACTGCGTGCTCTCGCCGAGTGTCGCCGCGTGCCAGTCGACCGCAGCGCCGCGACCGGCGAGTTCGACGAATGCGGTCGAGCGGCTGGCGGCGCCGCCCTCGACGAGTTGCACGAAAGTCGCCTCGGCCGCGGTGTCGAGTCGTGCGTCGACGGTCTCGACAAACTGGGTCCGCGCGTCATGCTGCCCGAGGCGCGCCGCCGCGAGGCGTGCCCCCTCCGCGAGTTCGAGGTGGAGGTGCAGGTTGGCGATGCGCGGTGAGTCCGTGCGTGCTCCTAGGTGCCGTTCGATCAGCGTGAGCCGCGCCCCAGCGCCGAGGCGTACCTCGATGGCGGGATGCCCGGTGCCCGCCGCGATGCACAGCACCTCCAGTGCCAGCACGCCGCCGGCGGGAACATCGATGCGGCAGGTGGCGACCCGGTATCGGTGGTTGAGGTCGGCAAAGTACCGGTCGACGCTTGCGGCGACCGGGGGTTCGCTCGCGAAGTCCGCGCCGGCGCGAGTGTCGGAGGCGAGGGTGACGCCGGCCGGCAGCGCAGACTGCGCTTCGACGGGATGCCCGTCCAGCAGCACCAATCTTGGGAATCGTTCGAGCGCTGCGGGCAGCACGCTGGCCAGTTCGCCGAGCAGACCCGGCGCCGGCGCCGGAGACGGTTCGAAACGCGCCCGCGCCAACGCGCGCAGATTGGCGTACTTCCAGTTCTCGTCGCGATTCGAGGGCAGTCTTGCGGCCTGGGAGTTCATGAGGATGCTGCTCGGAGGAATGCGGCTCAGACCGGCGCCGCTCAGGCGGCCTCGCCGAGCAGCCAGTCGTAGCCGCGCGCCTCGAGTTCGTGGGCGAGCTGCGGACCGCCGCTGCGCAGAATCCGGCCGCGGGCGAGCACGTGCACCCGATCCGGCTTCACGTGATCGAGCAGCCTCTGGTAGTGGGTGACGAGAACGATGGCGCGGTCGGGCGATCGCAGCGTGTTGACGCCGTTGGCGACCACCTTCAAGGCATCGATATCGAGCCCCGAGTCGGTTTCATCAAGCACGGCAAGTGCGGGCTCCAGCACCAGCATCTGCAGGATCTCGTTGCGCTTCTTCTCGCCACCCGAGAAACCCTCGTTGACGCCGCGCGAGAGGAAGGCCTCGTCCATCTGCATGACCTTCATCTTTTCGCGCACCAGCGTCAGAAACTCGAAGGCGTCCACCTCCGGCAGCCC
>JBILMF010000012.1:0-39548 GCA_044375655.1 Steroidobacteraceae bacterium
ACGAGGTGCAGCGACTGCTCGAGGCCGCGCGGCGGCTGCACGAGCGCCTGCTTAGCGAACTTGACCTGCGTCGTCAGGACGTCGCGAGCATGGCCGACCACGCGCTGCGCGAGCTGGCGACCCGCATTCTCGAGCCGCTGGTCGATGCAGAGGCGGTCCATGCCGGTGTCCCCGGGGGCGAGCTGCTCCGCCTCGTCCTCGACGAAGCCCTCGGTCTCGGGCCGCTCGAGACCCTGCTCTCCGATGAGAGTATCCGCGAAGTGATGGTCAACGGGCCGGATACCATCTTCGTCGAGCGCGGTGGGAAGCTCGAGCGATCGGCAACCCGGTTCAGCGGTGAAACTGCGCTGCGCGGCATTGTCGAGCGAATCGTCAGCCCGCTTGGACGGCGTATCGACGAAGCTTCACCTATGGTGGACGCGCGCTTGCCCGACGGCTCGCGGGTCAACGTGGTCATTCCGCCTCTGGCGGTGCATGGTACCGCCGTGACCATCCGCCGGTTCGGCAGACGGCGGATTACGGCTGGCGATCTTCTCCGGCTTGGCAGCCTCGATACGCGAATGCTGCAGTTCCTGGAGATCTGCATCCGCAGCCGGCGCAACGTCCTCGTTTCCGGTGGTACCGGGTCGGGCAAAACCACCCTGCTGAACGTGCTTTCAAGTCTGATCCCTGCCGGCGAGCGGGTGGTCACCATCGAAGATTCCGCCGAGCTCGCCTTCGATCACCCGAACCTGGTCGCCCTGGAGACCAGGCCGCGAAACATCGAAGGACGCGGTGAGGTGACCATCCGCGATCTCGTCCGCAACGCGCTGCGGATGCGTCCGGATCGCATCGTCATCGGCGAATGCCGTGGCGGCGAGGCTCTGGACATGCTGCAAGCCATGAATACCGGGCACGACGGCTCGCTGAGCACCGTGCACGCCAACAGTCCGCGCGAAGTGCTTTCAAGGATCGAGGTCATGGTGCTGATGTCCGGGGTCGAGTTGCCGATCGGGGCGATCCGCGAACAGATCGCCTCTTCGGTGCATATGGTGGTTCATCAGGCGCGTTTCTCGGACGGTTGCCGGCGCATCACCCGCATCACGGAGATCACCGGGGTGGTCGGTGGCACGATCCAAATGCAGGACATCTTCCGTTTCGTTTCCGGGGGCGACGCGACCGCGGTGGGTGGCGAGAGTGGCACGGGGTACTTCGAGGCCTGTGGACATGTGCCGCAGTTTTACGAATCCTTGCTGCTTGGTGGAGCTCCGATCGATCTGTCTCCTTTCGCCACGACCGATGAGCGGTCCGCCGGAGAGGTCACCAACGGGGTCCCAGCCCATGCGCGGAAAGGCAACGGCGGCGGCAACGGCAGCACCGCCGGGGGCAGTCGATGAGTCGGGAGGCGCTGTTCCTTGCGATGGCCTTCGCGGTCTGTGCCGCGGTCGTGGGAGCGGTGACAGCGATGTTTTTGCGCTGGAGCTCGACGCGACACAAGGACCACCTTGATCACCTCACGCGGGTCGAACTGGTGGAACTGTTCCTGTTCGTCGACGTGCGGCAATTCCTCAGGCTCAATGCCATCGCCTTGTTGCTTCTGCCGCTACTCGCCTTCCTTATGGCTGGTCCCGGCGTGGCCGCGGCCGTCCTGGTGCTGGTTCTCGTGGCTCCGTCGGCAGCCTATCGCTGGCTGCGTCAGCGACGCCGACAGGCGCTGGTGCGGCAGTTGCCTGATGTGGCGACGGCGCTGGCTTCTGCACTGCGTGCCGGGCTGTCGTTGTCGCAGGCACTCGAACAGGTGGTCAAGTTCCAGTCGCGCCCGAGTTCCCAGGAGTTCTCCCTGATGTTGCGCGAACATCGGCTCGGGATTCCCCTCGACCGCGCGCTGCTGGCACTTGCGCAACGCGCGGGCACCCGCGATTTCCACTTGCTTGTGGCGACCCTCGGTATTGCGCGTGATCTCGGCAGCGGTCTCGCGGAGGCACTGGAGCGATTGAGCGCCATGCTCAGGCGGCGCCTCGCGCTGGAGGACAGGATCCGCGCGCTCACCGCGCAAGGCAGGCTGCAGGGGTTGATCATGGGAGCACTGCCGTTGCTGCTGGCGGCCGTGCTCGCCTTGATGGAGCCGCAGCTGATGTCGAGATTGTTTCGCGAACCGGCTGGCTGGGCGGTTTGCGGGTTGGTGCTGGCGCTGGAGATCGCCGGGTTCATGTTGATCCGGCGCATCGTCGACATAAAGGTCTGAGGTCGGGGTGATGATGGCCATCCTGCCGTGGCTCATTCCATTGTTTGCGGCAATGGCTGCCGGTGTCGGGTTGCTCTGGCTGCTGCATCTGATCATCGAGAGTTCGACCCGCGTGGAGGCGCTCGGCGATCGTGACGACACGCCATCCGACCCCCTGCCGCGCTGGGTCAGCCTGCCGGTAGCCGTGTTTTCGCCGCTCGCCGACTGGCTCGGACCGCGCGTGCCCGTGGCGGTCCGCGGCACCGTGCAGGAGCAGCTGAAGCGTGCCGGCCTCGACGAGGCGCTTACTCCGCCGCAGCTGCTGATGCTGGCTGGTCTGCTGATGTTCCTTTGTGGCGGTGCTGCGGCAGTGCTCGGTGTCCCCGGCGCCCTGATCCCCGTGCTTACCGCAGTCGGCTGTGCATTGCCATGGCTCTGGCTGCGTGAACGGGTGGCCGCCCGACGCGACGAAGTCATCCGCGAGCTGCCGATGTACGTGGACATGCTGACCCTCGCTCTCGAAGCAGGTGGCAGCCTCAGCGTCGCTCTTCGAGTGGCCACTGAGCGCTCCGCGGATAGCGTGCTGCGGCGGGCCTTCGTGAGGGTGCAGGGCGATCTGCGGGCGGGCCGCTCGCGCGCCGAAGCATTGCGTGCGCTCGGCGAGCGGCTCGATATGCCGGCGATCAATCCTCTGGTGGCGGCACTTGTGCAGGCGGATGCGAGCGGTGGCAGCCTCGCGGAGGTGCTGCGCACGCAGTCAGAGCAGCGGCTCAATGAGCGTTTCGCCCGAGCGGAGAAACGCGCAATGGAGGCTCCGGTGCGCATGCTGGCGCCTCTGGTGCTGTGCATTTTTCCCTGCACCTTCCTGATCCTGGCCTTTCCGATCGTCATGCGCTTCTTCACGGGCTGAAAGGCCAAGACTCATCATTCCGGGAACGAGACACCGTTCGCATGACGTGCACGCCAGAGCTGTGGATCGCCGGAGAGCGCTGTGGACTGCGCATACGGAGGGCGCTCGGCTTCGCATCGAGGCTGCTGGGCTTTCTGCCCACGCCGCGAGCGCACGCGGTCGACGTCATCGAGTTTCCGCGCTGCCGTATGGTGCACACCTTTGGCATGCTGCAGCCGATCGACGTAGTGTTCGTGGACGCCTCCGGCGTGGTGCTTCGCGTGGTGCCCCGACTGAAACCCTGGCGCGTTGCCGGTGTAGCCGCGGCTAGCGCCGTCTTCGAGTTCCGCGAGGGTCTCGCCGCGCAACTTGGCGTCGCCATCGGCATTGCCCTACGCAGTGTCGAGCCGTGGCGCGGCCGATGCGGCTGCGGGCGGTGGCGCGGCGGCTGTGGGCGCGGGCGTCGACTCGACCCCTGCGGTCACGGTCGCGCCCCAATGCGTAGCCGCGAGCGTGGTTCGTCGATGATCGAGTTCACGCTAGCAGTGGTTTTGGTTGTGCTGCCGCTCGTCTCGGGGATTCTCGAGTTCGCGCAACTTGCCGCTGCCCGGCAGGTGCTGGCGCTGGCGACCGGCGAGGCGGCGCGGACTTTGGCCGTTGCCGGCATGGATGCCGAGTCCACTGCCGGGCGCGCCGCAGTCGCGGAGCCGCCGGGAGCGGCTTCGGTTCGCCTTTCGCTGGCGCGTGGCTTGCTGCCAATGCTCGGCGGCGATTTCGCGAGCGCCCGTGAGGCCGTGACCGGGCTCGAGCGCTGGGCCGTTGCCGTCGTCGAGGCGCAGCGGCCGGATCGCATCGCGGTGAACTACGAGATCGCAGTCGTGACCTCGGCGGACATCGTCGTGGGCCGCCTGCAGGTGACCTACTGTCGCGAGTTGTTCTTTCCGCCCGCGAGTCATCTTTTGCCGCCGTTGATGTCGCTGTGGACGCTCGATCCGTTTTCGCTGTTGTGCCTGGAGCAGGGCAGGGTGCCAATCGCAGTCAGCGTTCCTGTCAGCCGCTCACGCCACCCGTGATCCACCTTGGCGGGTTGAAGCCGACGTGTGATCGGACGCCTGCGGGCGTCGCGGATCATGATCGCACCGTGCCTCAGGAGCCCGCGCCGCGGCTTATGAGGGCAGCGAGGTCGGCAGGGGTGTCGACGTCGAACTCGGCCTCCGGAATGGCAACGCGGGTGACCTCCGGCAGCGCGCGCAGCAGGGCGCGCGCACCTCTGTCCCCGCTGAGCAATGACACGGCGGTGAACAGCCCGCGCGGCAGCACGCATGGGGCGCCGATCCCACCCGCGTACTCGGCGACGGCGGCCGCGGACGGCTTCGTCCGCCATGCCTGGATGAGTTGACGCAAGTGGTCAGCGGTGACCAGCGGCTGGTCGACGAGCGTCACGAGCACGGCCGGCGCTGCGGGTGGAACCGCTTGCAGCCCGCACTTCAAACTCTCGGCAAGGCCATCGCTCCAGCCTGTGTGATGGCAGATGGTTGCTGCAGGCAGGTGGACGCGCGCGAGGATGTCGGTGGCATGTGCGCCGAGCACGATGGTGACTGCATCGCCTGCCGCATCCTGCGCGCGCGCCGCTGCAAGCTCGATCAGTGACCGACCGTTGAGCAGCGCGAGTGCCTTGGGGGTGCCGAAGCGCCGTGCCGCACCCGCGGCGAGCAGCAGGGCGTGGGGGTTTTGCATGCGAGGGCGATGGCGGCGAGCTTGGGCGACGGAGCGCTGCCGTCGGCCCCCCGACCCGATCAGCCGCCGCCGGCCGCCTGCAGGGTTGCCTGAGCAGTCGCCGACCTGGCGGGCAGACGTGGCGCCTCGTCGAGCACCCAGGCATTGGTTTGGCGACGTGCCGGACCAGGGATGGCGAAGACCACATCGCCTTTGGCCCTTGCAGCCTTGATGGTGTCGAGGTCGAGTTTCCAGCCACGCGCCTCGAACTCGTCGAGTTTGTCCCGATACTGCAGGATGACCTTGTCCGCCGGCATCATGAGTTCCTTGGCGCGCGACGGCGGTGTCAGAGTTGGTCGAACGTTGTTCATCACCTTGATGTCCTGGGAGGCGATGAACATGTTGCGTTCGTTGATTTTCTTGTCGAGCCAGGCATTGATGCGGGGCTTGATGAGTTTGCCGATGGCGCCCATCTTGCTGGCCTTGAAAAAGCCGATGTTGCGCTGGTTGAGCAGGAAAACCCGCGTGCGGCACTCGTCGATCGGGGCCTCGAACATGTACTGGTGCATCGCGGTCTTCGGCGAGAAATTGATGTAGGTCCACATGTGGTTGGGGCCGTAGGTGCCGGAGCCCGCTTCCATCTTGCCGCCTTTCCTGCGGAACAGGCGCATGATGGGATTTTTGAGCGGCGGCGCGTCGAAGGTCGAGAGGAAGCCGTAGCCCCAAGGATTGTTCTGATGGGGCCGCAGTTCTGTCATGAGGTAGGTGTCCTCACGCTCGCCCTGATAGCCGTGGGTCGGGTGCACGTACTCGTTGTGTGCCGGATCGAGACCGTTCTCGATCGAGCGCTCGTAGTGGTAGTCGATATCGAAGGTGACGAGTGTGGCGCGCCATTGATCGGTGCCATGTTCGTCCACCGGCATGATGGGCGGCCGCTCCTCCGCGGGCAGATCGCCGAGGAATGCGAACAGGATGCCGTAGCGCTCCTCGACCGGATAAGAGTCAACGCGGGCCCGCGGGGGCGGTTTGGTGGTCTTGCCGATAGAGGGGATTCGGGTGCAAACCCCGTCGCGGTTGAAGCGCCACCCGTGGTACGGACACTGGACTGTGCCGTCATCCTTGCACTTGCCGCCCGACAGCGAGGCACCGCGGTGCACGCAGGTGTCGGAGAGCACGGCGGGCTCGCCGGCTGCGTCGCGGAAGACGACGAAGTCGTGGGCGAGGATGCGCACTTTCTGCGGAGTCTGGCCGAGGTCTGCGGATCTGACCACCGGGTACCAGAAATTGATGTACATGGATGCGACCTCCCTGCCAGCCGAGCACCGCAAAAGAGGCGTCCTTTTACGCTACTCCCCGCTTTCGAGCCTAGCGCGGTGGGGGCACACCGTCCACCGGACGGACGCGTATTGCAGCACCGCCCGGCCGACCGCGCGCAGCCGCGCCGCAGACGGTAACGTAGTCGCCATGGGCATCAACACAGAATCCGTGGTTTCCGCAGGAGCGGTGTCCGCGGCCAGCGATACGGCCAGTGGCTTCGAGGGTAGGGAGGAACTGCTCGGACAAGCGGTTTCCCTCGCCATCAGGACGCTCAAGGACTCGATGCCCTATCAGCACGAGATGAACGACGCCCTCGTCAAGATGCACCTCAATTCGGTGCAGTTCGCGAAGAACCGGGGTTTGCTCGCGGCGTATGTCGCGCATGACATCAAGTCCATGGAACCGATGCTCAGGCGGGTGCGCGAGCAGATCGAGCGCTCGGGCGATCGCGAACTCGCGCTGATCGCGATGTTCGAGCGCACAACCTGTCTCTATCAATTGTGCCTCGATCTTGAGGTGCATCGGGGCAGCCGTCGATTCACCTTCCCCTTCAGCCACGTGCTCGCCGTCGCACGACGCATCGGCCAATTCGACCTCACGGACGACGAGGTACATCGCCACTGGCTGAAGGCGCGCATCGAGGGCTACGCGGCCGTTCTCGGTGTGGGAGTCGAAGTTTCGGACATCGATGCCGACGGCAAGGTGACAGTTTCGCTGGCGTGAGGCGGCGCCGAACCCGGCGCGCCGGTTGTCCACCTGTCGGATAAGCGGCGGCGGCCGACCCGGTATCTCTGGCGGGTGGTGATAGAAAAACGCTCTAGCGGCGGGTACACGCCGCGGTAGTCCGGGCATCGCTTGTTGTCCCGAGGCAACAACGGTGTTCGGAAGAGTCATCCGAACCGGGGGTCTGAAAAATGCCGAAGTACGCCAGAGGTCTGCATGGACTTTGGGTGGCACCGCTTACCGTGTGTCTGGGCCTGCCTGCCAACGCGCAGGCGCCGGATGCCGGGGCAGTGCTCGATGAAATCGTCGTCACCGCGCGCAAGCGCGAGGAGAACCTGCAGGACGTGCCGATCGCGGTGACCGCGCTGAGCGCAGAGACCCTGCGTCGCGAGGGCGTCAAGGATGTTCAGGACATCACCGCGCGGGACCCTAGTCTCAGTTTCGACAAAGGCATTGCGGCCTACGACACGCGCATTGTCATTCGCGGCCTCTCGCCCACCCGTGGCCGACCGAACGTCGCGACGCTGGTCGACGGCATCGACGTGTCGAGCGAGGCCGTGGGCGTCGCGGGCGGCTCGCTGCTGATCAACCCGCGTCTTGTGGACATCGCCCGTGTCGAGGTGGTCAAGGGCCCGCAGAGCGCGCTTTATGGACGCAGTGCGTTTGCCGGTGCCATCTCCTACATCACTGCCGATCCCGACGACGAGTTGTCGGGCGACGTGTCGGTGGAGTACGGGCAGTACAGCCAGTACGACCTCAAGGGCAGCGTCTCACTGCCGGTCAGCGAGACGTTCGGCATGCGACTGAACGGCTACAAGTTCGACGAGCGCGGCTACTACAAGAACGTCGCCGGCGGCGAGTATGTCGGTGGCGGTGATGGCGTCGGCGGTTCGCTGTCGATGAAGTGGACCCCCAACGACAGTTACTCGATCAAGGTGAGAACCGAGTACGCCGACGATCATTTCGACCAGCCTGCCCAGGCCAACGTGCCATTCAATGCCGTCGCGGTAGTGCCGGCCGCTGCGTCCAGCTGCCGCACCTACTCGGTGCCGAATCCGGCCGGTGGTGCAGCGCTCGTCTCGCCGGGCCCGGTACTCGATTCGTCCTGCCAATTCCTGGACGCCAACGCGGCACTGCCGGCGAACACCGTCAATCTGGTGCGCTTGTTCGATGCGGCGACCGGCAACCGCGGCCTCTACAACGACATGAGCCTCGCGGCCTATCGCGGGCAGATGGTCAGGGCGGGCGCACTCGCCGTCCGCTACAACAAGGATTTCACCCGCTCGACGGACAACGGGCTGACGGCGCCGACGTTCGCGGGCACGGACCGCAAGGTGATGCGTTTCTCGGCGGTGCAGCAGTACCAGGCGGACTACGGCACCTTCGCGCTGCTGTCGGGCTACACCAAGGCGGATGTTGCCACCGACCTCGATTTCGACAAGTCGGACGCGCTCACCGGCATGCAGACCATCAAGACCGACAGTGAGACGAAGCAGTACAGCCAAGAACTGCGCTTCACCTCGGATTTCGATGGCCCGTTGCAGTTCATCACGGGCTTGCAGTACTGGAAAGAGGATGTTGCGCAGTTCGACGGCAACAACACGGTGTTCGGGTCTGGCGTCGCCTGTCCCCTCGCGAGCGGACCGCCGTTCACGGCACCACCGCTGCCGCCGACCTTCGCGCCGAGTTTTGCCTGCATCGGCAATTCCAACATCGTGCCGCCGTTCGCGCGCTACACGTACACCGAGACCAGCGTCGCGCCGTTCATGGACGACGTGGGTCGGGCACGGGTGCCCTCGCTGGTTGACCGCTATGTGCGCCACAAGTCCGCTTACCTCGAGTTCGAGTGGGATCTCACCGACAAGTGGCGTTTCATTGGCGAGGCTCGCTATATCGACGAGGACAACACGGTGGCGGGGCCCGTCACGGCCGGTAGTCAGGGCCCGGGTACCGTCATCCTCTGCGGTGCGACGGGCGACTGCCGGGCGGCGGCGAGCATCCCGTATCCCGCGGCACCCGGCGCGCCGGCGAGCTTCGGCGGCGCCCCGCAGTTGTCGCGTAACAGGTTCACGCGGAACGACTCTTACGTCACGCCGAAGGCGACGATCCAGTGGCAGGCCGCCGAGGATCTCAACACCTACCTGTCGTGGTCCGTCGGCAAGAAGCCGGGTGGCTTCGGCACGCTGACCATCGGCGCTTTCGGTCTGCCCTCCCGCGAGGATGTCGAGTTCGAGCCCGAGCGCGTCAAGGTCTACGAGCTGGGCGCCAAGTGGACGGCCCCGAACCGACGGCTGCAGATCAACGGTGCCGCGTTCCTCCAGGACTTCACCGACAAGCAGGTGAGCACGCAGGTGATCATCGGCGCAACCCTCGGCAACCGGATCACCAACGCCGAGGGCGGCGAGCTCAAGGGCGTGGAGCTTGCAGCGACTTGGCGCGCCACCGACAACCTGACAATCGGCGCCGGTCTCACGCACTTCTTCACGTACGAGTTCACCGACTACCGCACCCTTTCGGGCGGTGCCGCGGAGATCGCCAGAGTGGGCAACTGCACGCCAGTGACCACCGTGGTAGCCGAGGCGGGAGTGAACAGGGCGCGTGCCACTTGTGAGGTCAATCGTACCGGCAACAAGTTCGAGGATGTCCCGCAGACGGCTGCGGCCCTCAACTTCAGCTACCAGCGGCCGCTCGGCAACGACATGTCGTGGTTTGCGGATCTCGATCTCAGCTACGCCGGCGAGCGCTTCATCGAGGACGACAACACGATCTGGCTGGAGGCCTACACCAACGTCGACCTGCGTTTCGGTTTCGGGACGGACCGCTGGGAGGCAGTGCTGTTCGTGAACAATGCCACGGATGATGACAAGATCCGATCGGCCGGATCGGGTCCTGCGAATGCGATCGCCACCGTCCGGCTCGCGCAGCCTGCCAACGCTGCCGTGGCCGCGCTGGTGCCCGCGAACCTGCGCAACCCCCTGCCGGTATTTGGTCTGCGCATCCCGACCCAGGTGTTCGCCAACATGCCTGATCCGCGTACCGTCGGCCTGCGGGTGAACTACAAGTTTTGAGCGAGGTCACGGAACCGGTGGCGGCGCCGTCGTCGGTGCCCGGATCCGGGCCCGGGCGGGCGACGCTGACGCGCCGCTCGTGGCTCGGCGGGTCGCTGGTGCTCGGCGCCGGCTTCGGCGCGTCGCAGCCGGTGCCGGCTTCGATCGCCGGGTCCGCGGCGGTCGCCGGCGCAGCGGCGGTCGCCGGCTCCGGGGATGGCGGACTTCCCGACTTCAACGATCCGGCGGTGAACCTGCGGGAGATCGTGCGGTTGCAGGGCAGTCTGCGCGAGGAGGACGTCCCATGGTGGTTCACCGGCGTCATCTTCGCCGTGCGCGGCGACAACGAAACCCCGCGGCCTCTGGTGCGATTCGAGGGCATGGAGATCTACTGGTTCCGGCACCTCGACGGCGGTTACCTGCTCGGTGGCCACACCGTGACCTTCTTCCGCGACTTCGTCACCAACGAGTTCCTGAGGGAGTTCCGCAATCCCTGGACGGGCAAGCTCGATGAGGTTCGGCCGGCGGTGCAGGGCGGCAATCTAGGCTTCCGCTACGGCAGTGACGGCATCTGGCCGGCTCGGCTCGATGGCAGTCCGTTCGCGGAGCCGCAACGGGCGCCGCTGCGTCTGCAGTGGCAAGCCGTGGGCGAGCAGGTGTGGCTGCAGCATCAGACCATCTATCCTCCCGGCATGCCGCCGATGCACGGACAGCGGCAAAGCCTCTTCGCGCAGCGTCGAGACCTGCTTGATCAGCGGCTGGCGGCGCTTCCCGCCAGTTTTTCCTCGACGGTCTTCATGGGTTGGCTGAAGTGGATGGACATGAAGGGCGAGCCCGGTCATGTCATCTGGCACGCGGCGGGCGCCAAGCTGCGCAACATCGCAGAACTGCCGCGCGAGTATCGCGAACGCGCCGAGCGGGAGTTTCCCGAGCGGCTCACGGCGCGACCTTGCGGCGGCGTGGTTGGCGGCTGCCTCGGCGCGGCATGAAGCACCCTTTATCCTCGCTCGGCACGAATCGCCCGGTGCCGTCGCGCGCCGTGACCGTGTTGTGGGCGGTTTCCGCCATGAGTCTGCTGCAGGGTATTGCTGCCGTTGCCGCCGTTGCCGCCGTTGCCGCCGAGCCGGCGCCGATCCGCTTCCGCGACGAGGCGGCGGAGCGCGGCGTGCAGGACCTTGCGGTCAATGCCACTGGGCCGACCTTCGGCGACTACGACGGCGACGGCGATCTCGATATCTTTGTGCCGGTCGAGGATCTCGCGCCGGGGCTGCACGACCGATTGTTCGAGAATGATGGCAGCGGCCGCTTCCGCGATGTCGCTGTCGCGCGTGGTGTGCAAAATCCGGGCAGCTACAGCCGCGGGGCCGTGTTCTGCGACTTCGACAACGACGGCGATGCCGATCTGCTGTCTGCGAACATGCCGCCGGGACAGGCGCGCGAGCGACACGTGCCGACAACGCTGTTCCGCAACCAGTTGCGCGAGACCGGCGCACCGTCGTTCATCGATGTGACCCGAGCTGCAGGCCTGATGCGCGTCGGCAACGCCAACGATGCGAAGATCGGCGGCATCGGTGACACCGCAGGCGGCGTCGGCTGTGCCGACTACGATCGTGACGGTGATCTCGACCTGTTCTGGAAGAACGCCGACGGCGATATCGACAACGCGCTTTTCCGCAACGAGGGTGATTGGCGCTTTACCGACGTAACCCTCGAGGCCGGTGCGGCGCTGCAGTCAAAGCTCAAGGATTCAAACGCGCAGGGCTCGCCCAACTGGATCGACTTCGACCGGGACGGCTGGATCGACCTGCTGGTGACCAACGAGCGCGACAGCAAGCTGCTGCTGCGCAACCTCGGGGACGGTCGCTTCGAGGATATTACGCGGGCGCGACGCCCGCCGAACGCCTCGCCATTTCTGAACCCGGGCTACGCGCAGGGAGCGTGCGTTGCCGATTTCGATCACGACGGCGACATGGATGTGTTCCTGCCTACTGCCGACCAGGCCGGACGGATGATCGCCAACCGGCTCGTCGAGAGCGGGGTGCTGTCGTTCGAGGATGTCACCGCACGCTCCGGGGCTGGCGTGATCCGCGGCACCCGCGGTTGCGTCGCCGCCGATTTCGACAACGACGGACATGTCGATCTCTATCTCAACAACGGTGGTCCGTCGAACGTGCTGATCAACGACGTGATCGCCGGCTTTCCGCCCTTCGTGCAGTTCTACATCGCATGGGAACAGGCTGAAAACACACTGCTGCGGAATCGCGGTGACGGCAGCTTCGTCGAGGTGACCGCCGGCTCGGGCGCGGAGGGGCTTGGCATCGGCTCCGGCGTCGGCGCTGCGGATCTCGATGCCGACGGCTTCGTCGATCTGTTCGTCACCAACCGGACCTACTACGCGTTAGGCAGGCAAGTGAGCCCGGTGGCCGGACAGAACCGTCTCTACATGAACCGCGGCAATGACAATGCCTGGATCAAGCTGCAGTTGCGCGGCACGCGCAGCAACCGCGACGGGCTCGGCGCACGCGTCAAGGTAGTCGCCGGGGATCTTGTCCAGCATCACGAGACGCAGAGCGCGCACGGCTACAACTCGACCAACGATCCGGTGCTGACCTTCGGACTCGGAACGCGGCGGACCGTGGATCGGGTCGAGGTCGTCTGGCCATCGGGAGCCAAGCAGGTGCTGGATGGGCCCGCGCTGCGCCGTACGCATCTTTTGGTCGAGCCGGATCCATGAGCGGAGCGGATGCGGAGCGACTCGCGCCGTTCGGCGATGGAGCGATGCTGATCGACGGCGAACTCTGTGCCGGCGAGGCTGGACTTCAGGGCAACTGGATCGAGTCGCGGGACCCGGCGACGCTGCAACTGATCGGTCGTGTGCCGGCAGCGTCGTCCGCTGATGTGGCGCGCGCGGTCGATGCGGCGGCGGTGGCGCAGCGTGCTTGGCGGCAACGCTCGGTCTGGGAGCGCGCAACGACGCTGCGCGCTCTGGCGGCGGCCATTCGCGCCCGTGGCCCGCAGATACTGGAGTTGGAGGCCCGCGACACCGGCAACACGATCGGCAAGCTGCAGGCGGACGTACAGATCGCCGCCGGGTACCTGGAGTATTTCGCCGGCCTCGGCTCGGAACTCAAGGGCGAGACGGTCCCGGCTTCGTCGCAGGGGCTGCATCTCACGCTGCGTGAGCCATACGGCGTGGTGGCGCGCATCGTGCCTTTCAATCACCCGTTCATGTTTGCGGCGGCGCATCTCGCTGCGCCGCTGATGGCCGGCAACTCCGTGGTCGTCAAGTCTCCCGAGACGAGTCCGCTGAGTTGCGCGCTACTCGCCGCCATTTGTCGCGACGTGCTGCCCCCGGGGCTGGTCAACATCATCCACGGCCATGGCAGTCCGGCAGGCGAGGCTCTGGTACGCCACCCCCTAGTCCGGCGTATCGGCTTCACCGGCTCGGTCGCCACCGGACTGGCCATCCAGCGGGCTGCGGCATCGGTCGCGGTGAAACATGTGACGCTGGAACTGGGTGGCAAGAACCCGTTCATCGTTTTCCCCGACGCCGATCTCGATCGCGTGGTCGACATGGCGGTCGCCGGCATGAACTTCTCCTGGGCCGGGCAGTCCTGCGGTTCGACCAGCCGGCTGCTGCTGCATGAGTCGATCCATGACGAGATCGTCGAGCGCGTTGCGGCGCGGATGGCGGCACTGCGTCTCGGCAGTCCGCTCGACCCGTCGTCGCAGATGGGACCGGTGAATTCGGCTCGCCAGCACTCGCGGGTCATGGATTTCATCGCGGCGGCGCGTGCCGAGGGCGCACGACTCGTGACCGGCGGCGGCCGCCCGGCAGGCGAGGCCTTCGCGCGCGGTCACTGGATCGAGCCGACCCTGTTTGCCGACGTGCAGCCCTCGATGCGCATCGCGCGCGAGGAAGTGTTTGGTCCGGTGGTTTGTGCATTGCGCTTCGCGAGCGAGGAAGAGGCGATGGCCCTCGCCAACGGCAGCGACTATGGGCTGACGGCAGCCGTCTGGACCCGCGATCTGGCGCGCGCGCTGCGGACCATGCGCGCGCTGGAGGCCGGCACCGTGTGGATCAACACCGTCGGCCAACACTACGTCGGCACGCCGTTCGGCGGCTGGAAGGACAGTGGACTCGGCGGCGAGGAGTGTCTGGCGGAACTGTTCAGCTATTCGCAGCTGAAGGCCGTGCACGCGTTTCCCTGAAGGCGCGCCACAGCAACCAGGCGGCGAGCGGGTTGGCGAGTAACGAGGTCATCGACAGCGACAGGCCGATCTTCGCTTCGTCACCGAGTACGTAGTCGGTGAGGAAGCCGACGAGGAAGGGCCCGAGGGTCGCGCCGACGAGCACCAGTGCCAGCTGGTAAGCGGCACCGAACTGCGCGCGCATCGGCTCCGGGCTGATCGACTGCACGTACGCGCCCGCGGGGCCGGTAGCGGCCGAACCGAAGAAAAAGAGGAAGAAGATGACGGCGGCGTGGGCATGCATGGTCGGCATGAAGGGCGCGACGATCCCCGGCAACAGCAGACCGAATCCACAACCACAGAGGACGCGCAACTTCGCGCGGCCGTCACCGCGCGTCTCGAGACGATCGGACAGCCAACCGCCTGCGAAAGCGCCCAGCAGGCCACCGACCAGCGCTACGGTCCCGAGCACGGTGGCGGCCTCGGGGATGCTGGCGCCGTACTGCCGCTGGTAGAGCGCCGGTGTCCAGGTCATCACCGCGAAGGCGGTGATGGAGGTGGCGCCGTAGCCTGCGAAAACCCACCCGTAGCGCGACAGATTTGCGCGGAAAAAGGCCCAGGTCTCGGCGCTCGAGGCGCGGGCGAACCCCGCGGGCCGCGGTGGTTCGCGCACCAGCAGCATCAGCAGCGCGACCGGCAGGCCGAGCACCCCGACCAGGACCATCACCAGCCGCCAGCCGGCGAACTCCCCGAGCAGCGGCAGGTTGACCTCGCCCTGTGCAAACACCCAGCCAATGACGGCGCCGCCGAGCAGGTAGGCGAGGCCGGTGCCGGCGGTGACGCCTGCGCTGAACAGACCAATCGCCAGCGCAAGCCGCTGCGGCGGGAAGTAGCCGGCCAGCATGGAGTAGGCGGACGGCGACAGCGTGGCTTCACCGACTCCGACGCCGATGCGGCAGAGGAATAGTTGTCCGTAGGAGCGCGCGAGCCCCGATACGGCGGTCATCGCACACCACAGGGTGATGCCGCCGGTGATGATCCACTTGCGGCTATGCCGGTCTGCCCAGCGCGCGATGACGAGTCCCATACCGCAGTAGAAGATCGCGAACGCGGCACCGGCAAGCAGGCTGAATGCGGTATCGGAGATACCGAGTTCCGCCTTGATGGGCTGCACCAGCAGCGAAAGGATCAGGCGGTCAATGAACGAGACGCAGTTGGCTAGCGCCAGCACGGCGACCACGAACCAGGCGTAGGCGGGATGGAATCCGACGCGGGCGTCGCCGGCTTGCGTTGTGGTCACGTCGTTGCTTGCCTGTTTGAATGACGCGCTGCCCGGAGTATATCTGGCGCGGTGCGGCCGTCGGCGCGGATCTGCGGGGTAGCCGGATGCGAAGTGGAATGAGCCCAGTGCTGCGTGGCTTGGCGTGGACGGCGGGGCTGTTGCTGCTCGCCTCGCTGGTGGCGATCGTTGTCTACCGCGATATTCCCGCCGCCGAGCTGGAGGCGAAGTGGGCGACGCCCCCGTCGCGCTTCGTGGTCATAGACGGCGTCCGCATCCACTACAGGGATGAGGGCGAGGGACCGGCGGTGGTGCTCCTGCACGCCAACTTCGCGAGTCTTTTCATGTGGGAGCCGTGGGTCGAGGTGCTGCGCGACCGCTACCGGGTGATCCGTCTCGACCTGCCGGCTCACGGGTTGACGGGGCCGGAGCCGCAGGACAACTACACCCTCGAGCGGATGCAGCAGCTATTCGAGCGCTTCGTCGATGAGCGGGGTCTCGGGCGCTTCACCATAGTTGGCACTTCGATCGGCGGCACGGTCGCAATGCGCTACACCGCCGAGCACCCGCAGCGCATCGAGCGGCTGGTACTGATCAGCCCCGGCTCGCTGGAGCCCCGGGTGCGCGGCCGCAGCACGCCGCCCGAGGTGCCGCGTGTCGCCGATATCCTCGGCTATGTGACGCCGCGCGCTTTCGCAGACCGACTGCTGCGCGGCGACTACGGCGATCCTTCGCGCCTTACCGATGCGGTCATCGACGAGTGGTACGAGATGTGGATGCGGGAGGGAAACCGGCTGGCGATGATCAACTTGCTGCGCCAGTACGTCTCGGGCGGCGTCGAGGACAAGATCCGCGCGGTGCGGGTTCCTGTGCTGCTGATCTGGGGGCAGAGGAACAAGCGGGTGCCGCTAGCGCTCGCCTACGAGACCCGGAGCTTGCTGGTGAACTCGCCGCAGGTACAACTCGAGGTCATGCCGGGGATCGGCCACATGCTGGTACAGGAGGCGCCCGCCGCGAGCGCGGCGCTGATGGCGCGCTATCTGGACGCCGCGCGCGCTTCGGCCGGCCTCAGAACCGGGGAGGCCGCTTCTCGATGAAGGCGCGCGCGCCCTCGAGGAATTCGGGGGACGAGAAACTCTCGCCGTAGCACCGACGCGATTCCTCGGTCTCCGCCAGCACCCCGGCACTGATCATATTGACCACTGCCTTGGCGGCGCGTACCGAGTTGCCCGCGTTGGCGGCAATCTCGCGGGCGAGCGCGGTGGCACGCGCCTCCAGCGCCGCGCCCTCGACGATTTCGTTGATCAGCCCGAGTTCCCGTGCCTCCTCGGCGCCGATACGCCTCCCGGTAAAGAGGATTTCCTTGGCCCGCGAAGGGCCGACGAGGTCCTGCAGCCGCTTGGTGTCGGCGAGGCTGTAGGCGAGGCCGAGCTTCGCCGGCGGTATGGCGAAGAACGCGTCCGGCGTGGCGAGGCGCAGATCGCAGGCAAGCGCCAGTCCGCAGCCGCCCCCGGTGCAGGCACCGCGTATCACCGCGAGCGTCGGCATCGGCAGGCGTTCCCAAGCCGCCTGCGCATCGAGCACGGCCTGCTGCATGACCTGCAGCCGCGGCGGATCGGCAAGCGTCCGCTGCATCTCGATGATGTCCGCTCCGGCGCTGAAGGCGGCGTCGCCCGCCCCGCCCAGCAGCACCACCTTGAGCGAACCGTCCGCGCCCAGGCGGCCGGCTATCGCCAGCAGTTCCTGCCACATGGCACTCGAGATGGCATTGCGCCGTTCGGGGCGGTTGATCGTGACCCGCGCGATGGGCGGGTGGATGTCCGTGATCAGGTCGCTCATGCGATCATGTTAGCAGTCGGCCGCGGCGACCGACGCGGCGCATCCACGGCACATCGCAACAAGGGGGAACGGCGAATCATGGGCATGTACGCGGACCTGCAGGGCAAGGTGGCGATCGTCACGGGCTCGGGGCGTCCAAAGGGACTGGGCGAGGCCATGGCACGAAGGCTGGCGGCCGAGGGTTGCAAGGTGGTGATCAGCGATCTCGGTGTGCCGCAGGGCGCGGCGATGCCGGCCTCGGCGATCGGTTCCACCACGGAGATGGACGGAATCGTCGCCGATATCCGTGCGGCCGGGGGCGAAGCCATCGGACTGACCTGCAACGTGCTCGAGGAGTCGCAGGTGGAGGCGCTGGTGGCGCGAACGGTTGCGCACTACGGTCGGCTCGACATCATGGTCAACAACGCCGGCATCGGCTACCTGATGAAACCCGTGATCGAGATGACCCAGGCTGACTGGGATACCGTGCTGGGCGTGAATCTGCGCGGCGTTTTCTTCGGGATCAAGCATGCGGCGCTGCAGATGCTGAAGCAGCAGCAGGGCGGTCGCATCATCAACATCGGCAGCCAAGCCTCGAAGTCCGGGTTTCCCTTTGCTGCGGCCTACACGGCTTCGAAGCACGGCATGGTCGGCCTCACGCGCAGCGCGGCCATCGAGTTCGGGCCACACGGCATCACCGTCAATACCATCTGTCCGAATCATGTCACTACCGGGCTTGGTGCCTGGCAGAACCAGTTTTTCAGCGCGGCGACGGGACGCAGCGAGGAGAAGTACCTCGCCGATATGCGTGCCCGCATACCCCTCGGGCGTCCGGGCCTGCAGGAGGACATCGCCAAGGCCTGTGCCTTCCTCGCTTCCGGGGAAGCTGCCTACATTACCGGCGAGGCGATGAACGTCTCGGGTGGCGAGGAGTACCACTGATGGCGCAGGGCTGGCCGGGCGGGGCGCGGCTCGCCCTGTCCGTCGTAGTCAACGTCGAGGAGGGCGCGGAGCTCAACGTCAGGGATGGCGATCGCGGACCCGAACCGGTAGACGAACTCGGTATCGTGCTGAAGAAGCCGGTGCGCAACTTCGGCAACGAGAGCAACTATGCGTACGGCATCAACGAAGGCGCGCCGCGAGTGCTCGGCCTGCTCACCCGCCATCGCGTGCCGGCGACCTTCACCGCCGCTGCAGTGGCGCTCGAGCGCGCGCCGCAGGTCGCCGCGGGGATTGTCGACGGCGGGCACGAAGTGTGCGCCCACGGCTATCGCTGGACATCGCAGCACGGCATGGACGAGGCGACGGAGCGCGAGTTCATCCGCAAGGCGACCGAGAGCATCGAACGCAGCACGGGCACGCGACCGGTGGGTTGGCTGTCGCGCTACCTGCACACGGGCAACACCCGGCGGCTGCTCGCCGAGGAGGGTTATGCCTACCACATGGATGATTACAGCCGCGACGAGCCGTTCATCGACGATTCACTGCCGCGTCCCATGGTAGTGCTGCCCTATGCGCTCGACACCAACGACATGAAGATGTGGAATGCGCCCGCACTCACGCCGCGAGCCTGGTTCGACTACGCCGTCGACACCTTCGATTGGCTGCTCGCCGAGTCCGCCGGACGCCCGCGGCTGATGTCCCTAGGCGTGCATCTGCGCATCATCGGTCGCCCGGGACGCATCGGCGCCCTCGACAGGTTTCTTGCGCATGCGCGCGCTGCGGGCGGGGACCGGGTGTGGATCGCGCGGCGCCGGGACATCGCGGAGTATCACGCCGCGCTGGCCCGCGGTGGACGACCAGCCTAGATAGCTGTCGCAAGTCGGCAGACGAAATGGTCCTCGCCACGAGGGCCGACAATCTGCAGGCCTGCGGGCAGATCGTCCGCCGCGGGG
Source organism: Steroidobacteraceae bacterium (assembly GCA_044375655.1). Taxonomy (GTDB): domain Bacteria; phylum Pseudomonadota; class Gammaproteobacteria; order Steroidobacterales; family Steroidobacteraceae; genus UBA964. Next base: position 19,079 of record JBILMF010000012.1, read on the forward strand.
AGCGGCACCGAGGCGGCCGGCAGCCCGGCGGCGGTGGCAATCACGGTCAGGTCGGCGATGTCGTTCGGTGCCGGGCTGTCGAGATCGAAGGCCTGTGCCGGAGTCGTCGGCAGAACGAGGGCATGCACCGGCTGCATCAGCCCGCGGACCGCGTCGGCGAAGCGCGCCACGCGTGCGCCGTACTCCGCTAGCCGCGGCTCATCGAGCGAGCCGCCGTAGCGCAGCAGTGAAGCCAGCGCCAGCGGATACTTCTCGGGCTCGCGCAGCAGCGAGTCCCCGTGCTGCGACCACAGCGCACGTTCGCAGAGCGCGAACAGCGCCAGCCGCGCGCGCCCCGGCTGCAGGTCGGCGAGGCGCAAGGGTAGCAGCCTGGCGCCGAGTCTGCGCAGCCGCTCCATGCCCTCGGCATAGCGCGCGAGGACGGGCGCCGTCGCGCCAACGTCCTCGGCATCGACCATGTAGCCGATGCGGCACTCGCGTAGTCCCGCGTCACCCGCCGGGGCTCGCGCGCGGTCGCCGGGTGGGGCGCCGGGTGGTTCGCCGGCGAGCAGCGCGAGCAACGGCTCGAGACTCGCCGTCGTGGCGACCATGGGTCCCACGTGATCGAACTCGGGGTGCAGGGGAAGTACGCCGCGCGTGTCCACGCGCCCGGTACTCGGCTTCAGCGCGGCGATGCCGCAGAAAGCGGCCGGAATGCGCACCGAGCCGATGGTGTCGGTGCCCAGCGCGTACTCGACATGACCGGCGGCCACGGCGGCCGCGGAGCCGCCGCTGGAGCCGCCGGCTGAGTGGCTTGTGCGGCGCGGGTTGCGGATCGGTCCCTTATCGCAGAGACCCGCGGCGCCCGCGGCAGCGGCGTCCATGGTGGTCAGGCCGATCGGGATCGCGCCGGCGGCCCGCAGCAGCTCGACCACGGGCGCGTCAGCCGCGGCACGCAGACCGCGACGCCCCGGCAGTCCGCCCTCATGTGGCCAGCCGCGTACCGCGATATTGCCCTTGATGGCGATGGCACAGCCCTCGAAAGGACTGCGTGGCTTGCCCGCGGCGATAAGCCGATCGCTCTCGTGCGCAGCCTGCATCGCCTCGTCCACGGCAAGATAGGACCAGGCGTTCAGATGCGCGTCGGCGGCGATACGTGCGAAAGCGCGTTCGATGGCTGCGCGGCAGGAGTCGTCCAAGGCCTCAGTCCCGGATCCGCGGACGCTCGTCGATGAGCCGAACGGGCTTCTGTCGGCTGTCGATCTGCGTGAGCGCGGCCGTGCCGCCCCGCGGTACGAGTTCTACAAGCAGGTCGACGCCGGCGCGGCGCGTGAGCAGATCCCGGTATGCGCGCACCAACTCGGGCGTGCGCGAGACGTCGTCGCCGCGTGTTTCGATGATGACGGTCAGCAGATCGCGGCCGCCGGTATCGCGAGTGGCGCGGCAGATATACTCGCCGGCGAAGTCGGACATTTCGTTGAGGATAGCTGCGAGCGCGAGCGGGTACACGTTGATGCCGCGCAACTTCACCATGTTGTCGCTGCGACCGAGTACGCCGCTCGTGCGCAGTAGCGTGAAGCCGATCGAGGACTCTCCGGCCTGCCAGGCCGACAGGTCGTGGGTGTTGAAGCGGATAAGCGGGTAGATGTCGTCACGGTAGAGCGACGTGACCACCATGTCGCCGGGAACCCCGGCGGCGCTGATCGACTGGCCCGATTCATCGACGAGCTCGAGGTATTGGGCATCCTCCATCACGTACATACCGTCGCGGTCGGGGCCCTCCGCGGCGATCGGGCCGGTATCCGCCACACCGTACCAGTCGTAGACCTCGGCGCCTCCCCAGGCCTGGGAAAGCACGGTGCGCGACTCGCGGCCGACGTGTCCCAGGATCGCCCTCACCGGCAGGTCCCGTCCGGGCTCAAGGCCCAGGCCGCGAGCTGTCTCCGCCAGCTGGCGTATGTAGTCCACGAAGCCGACAAGCACCGTCACTCGCAGATCGCGCATCAGTTCCACCTGAGTGACGGAGCGCGTCTCCTTGCCGGTGCCCGCGGAGAGAAAGAGGCAGTTGGTGTAGTGCAGGGCCGCTTCGCGGACGAAGTGACCGCCATTGATCATGCCGTGTCCATAGACCGAGTGGATCACGTCTGCCGGTTGCAGCCCCTGCAGCCGCCAGATCCGCGCGACGAGCAGAGCCTGCACCTCGCGCGCTCGCGGACTGAAGAGCACCACCTGCGGCCGGCCCGTGGTGCCGCTCGTGGTGTGCAGCACGGTCACGGGACGTACGGCTGCCGGCAATCTGTCCCAGCCGTGGTAATCGCCGTAGGGCGGATGGTCGGCGAGGCTGCGCATGAGCTCGGTCTTGCCGAAGATCGGCAGCTTGCCGATGTCATCGAGACTGCGCACATCACCGCGCTGCACGCCGTGGGCGCCCCACAATCGCTGATAGAAGGGGATCTCCCACGCCCGCGCCACGCAGCGCATGAACAGCCTGTCCTGGTGTGCACGGATGACAGCCCGCGGTTGGCGTGCGAAGCCTTCGGTGAAAGCCTCGCCGAGCGGGAAGTCGCGCAGCATCTGCGCGGCATCGAAGGATTCGTAGTAGAGCGGAAAACTCATGCTGGGCGATCGTCGAACACGAGCGCATCGATGAGCGTGCGCACATCCGCGAGTTGCTCCAGGTCGTCCACCAGCGCGATCAGGTGCTCCACTGCGCCTGCGGGCAGCGGCCGCAGCCCGGAATCCGCCGCGCGGCGGAACTTGGCGAGATGGCGCTCGCGGTCCAGCGGTCGCCCCGGCGAGCCGAGCACCGCCGGCAGATCCATCGCGAGTTCGCGACCATCCGCAAGGCTGATTTCCACGCGCTGCGGCGAGAGCGCGTTGAGGGACGGATTGCCATCGGGCAGCACGCGGATCCGCCGGCCGAGCTCATGTCGGGCGGGATCGGCAAGCGCCTCGGGCGTGAAGTCCTCGACACCCACCGTACCGCGCAGCAGGGCGGTAGCGGCGACGTAGGGCAGACACAGCCTCGCGTATGCGGGCGCCATCTGCGGCGAGGCCGGGCGATCGACGAGCTGTATGACCAGCGGCGGCGCGAGCACGCGGATCTCGCGGATGGCTTCGATACTGAAACCGTGCTGCTCCCGCAGCGACAGCACGCCATCGACGCCGCCGTGGGTAGCCCGGCCGCTCGGAAATGGCTTGTGGGAGAGTTCGGTGATGGCAGCGCGGGTCTCGAAATCGCGGAACGCAAGCGGGTCCCATTCGGGGTCTATCAGGCTGAAGTAGCCGAACGGACCCTCGAGGAAGTTCAGCGGACCGCGGATGCCGCATCGCGCGAGGTGCAGCGCATCGAGTGCGGCGCGCGTGTTGAAGCCAATCTGCATGGGCAGCACCGGCGAGCCTTCTATGTGCGCCTGCATCGTGCCCGACAGCTGGCTGTAGGCGAGACCGAGCGCGCTGCGTGTGCGCTCGGCATCGAGACTCTCGATGCAGGCGAGACCTGCCGTGGCGCCGAGCGCGCCGCACATGGCCGGACGGAAGAAGCGCAACTTGTTGCGGGCTGCGCGGCCGATACCGGTGGCCACGTCGACCGCGATGCTGCACGCGGCGAGCAGCTGTTGACCACCGACGCCGCCGCGCGCATCGCACCACGCAAGCAGCGTGGCGAGCACCACGGCCATCGGATGCACGACCGCCGGCTCGTGAACGCAGTCCCATTCCTGATTGTGGATCTGGTACCCATTGATGAAGGCTGCGGTGGTTAGCGGCACCCGCCGGCCGCTGCCCCAGATGCGCGCTGCACTGCCGCTGCCCCACGTGTCGGCAAGTCCCTCGACTTCACGCACCGTGGCGACGCGGCTGCCCGACAGCGCAACCCCGAGCGAGTCGAGTATGAAGGTCTTGCCGGCGAGTGCCGCTGCCGGCGGGAGCGGCGCGGTCTGCATGTCGATGATCCGGCGGACCAGGCGATGCGTGATGTCGGGCGTCGGTTCCATGACGGGCGACCGCGGACTACAGGCTCCAGGCCCAGAACTGCCAGTCGAGCACCCTCGTCTCCGTCTCCGGCTCGCCACGCGCAGCGTAGCACTCCGCCGCGATCCGCAGCAGGCTGCCACCGCCTTCGTCGGCCGCAAGCGGCACGACGTTCGTCACCACGAAGGTGGTACGCAGGCGGTCACCCTCGACGACGGGGGCGACATGATCGCAGCTGTCCCACGCCAGCAAGCCGAGCAGGTTGGGCAGGCCACGGGTCAGCTGCGCAAAACACATGAAGATGGTGTGGCCGCCGAAGACCAGTCGCTCGCCGAGGTACGACAGGCGCGAATCGGTGTGCGCCATGGCCATGTTCAGCGAGACGCGAACGAGTTCGGGCGCACAGGTGATGGTATCGCGCGCTTCGATCATGAAGCGCTGGCCCGCCGGCACGTCCGCCGCGCGGCGTCCGCGCCAGCCGTCCGCTGCCGCGAGTGACCAGCCTTGTGGCACCGCGCCGCGTACCGCTGCCGCCGTGGTGGCGGTACCGATGCTGTCGAGCTCGTCGGCATGTCCGGTGTTCGCCGCGGGATCGCGGCAGGGGATCATCGGGCATCGCCAGAAGTGCAGCACGACCTCGCCGTGCTGGTTGGTGGTCGTCATCTCGAGGGCCACGATGCCGGTGGCGGCGCGGCCGGCTTGCGGGCGGTTCTGCCGCAGGCCGACCACGCGTGTGCGGGTGTGGAGCGTGTCACCGAGGAACACCGGGCGTCGCAGAACCAGACCGCGGTAGAACAGGTTGGCCTTGACGCGCTGCGAGGCCCAGGTCGACTGTCCGATAGCGATGTTGACCGCGAGCAGCGGGTGGCAGAGCGGGGCGCTGCGGCCCGTGACCCGCGCGGCGGCGGCGTGATCGAGCGGCAGTCGCAGACGGTCGGCGAACAACGCCTGATGCAAGGCGGCGTGACCGGCGGTGAGCGTTACGGCCGGGGCGTCGAACTCGAGTCCGTGGTGGAAGTCCTCGAACCAGGGGCCGGTGATCTCCAGCGTGTCGTTGCCGGGGCCGGACGGGGCAGAGATGGGTGTGATCATGCAAAAGTCCTGAACAACATGCGCATCGCAACCAGACAAAGAAATCCACCGAAGATGCGCGACAGGGCCCGCCGGTCGAGCGAATGCGCGACGCGGGCGCCCAGCGGCGCGGTCCACATCGACAGCGGCGCCACGACCGCAAGGGCGGCGAAGCTGACGAGACCGATGGTCGCGCCAGGCAGTGCCACCCCGGGACTGGCGAGCAGGTAGCCCAGTGTGCCCGGTACAGCAAGCAGCAGGCCGAAGAAAGCAGCGGTGCCTACGGCCGTGTGGATGGCGCCGCCGGTGAGCGTCATCGCCGGCACGGAGAGGGTGCCGCCGCCGATGCCCATCATCGAGGACACGCCGCCGATGATCGCGGCAATCAGGTTCCCGGACCAGCCCCGCGGGACCCGATCGGCAAACCTCAGTTCGTCGAGGGGCAGGAACATCTTCACGGCGACCAGCGCGGCGATGCCGCCGAAGAGCCCGGTCAGGACGGCATCGCTTGCGTTTGCCGCCAGCAGACTCCCAGCCAGTCCGCCTGCCACCATGCCGGGCGCCCATGCCCTGACGAGTCCCCAATCGATGCCGCCGCGCTGCTGGTGCGCGCGTGACGAGGAGATGGCGGTCGGGACGATGGCTGCAAGCGAGGTGGCCACCGCGACGTGCATGCACCACTGCGAGGGGAAGCCCGCATAGCGCAGCGAGATTTCGAGCACGGGCACCAGGATGATGCCGCCGCCGACACCGAGGAGCCCGGCGACGAAGCCGGCGAGCAGACCCGACGCCCCAAGCACGAGGGCGAGCATCCATAGCGGGTACGGGTCTACGGCGGGCTCCATGCGGACGGGAAGTGTAGGGGAAGTTCCTTCGCCGCGTTGCAACACGTAGAGTGCGGGCCATGCAGCGGGATTCAGGCCTCGATCGGCGGCAGTTCGTCATCCGTGCGCTCGGCGCGATGACGGGCGCGTGGCTCGCCCTCGAATCGCGCGAGCTTTCGGCCGTGGAGCGGCTCGATGCCGGCGAGCCCGTGCAGCCGCTGCCCCTGCGTGTCTCGGCCTGGCTCACTCTGCGACCTGACGGCTCGATCGTGGTGCAGGTCCACAAGGCCGAGATGGGGCAGGGCGTGCTCACGGCGCTGCCTATGCTGATCGCCGAGGAACTCGGCCTGCCGCTCTCGAAGGTGGTCGCTGAGCTTGCGCCCGCGGCGGACGAGTTCCGCGACGAGCGGGGCAACCAGACCACCGGCTACTCGAGCAGCGTACGCACCAGCTATCTGCCGTTCCGCACGCTCGGCGCCACTGCGCGCGAGATGCTCGTCAATGCGGCTGCCCACGAGTGGCGGGTGGACGCGGCGCGCCTGCGGGTCAGGGACGGCGAGGTTTTCGATCCTGTGCAGCCGGCGCGTCGTGCATCGTACGGCGCATTGCTCGAGACCGCGCGCATCCTGCCGGTGCCGCGGGCACCGCGGCTCAAGGATCCCGCGCAGTTCCGCCTGCTCGGCACCCGCCCAACCCGTCTCGATACCCCGTCGCGGGTCGATGGCTCCGCCATCTTCGCCACTGATGTCACCCTGCCCGGAATGCTGGTCGCGGTGGTCGCGCGGCCGCCCGGCTTCGAGGGCATGTTGATCGAGTACGACGACTCGGCAGCACTCGCCGTGCCCGGCGTCATAGCCGTGCGCAACCTGCCGATGGGGCTTGCGGTGATCGCAAATTCGTTCTGGGCCGCCGAACGCGGCCGCGCCGCGTTGCAGCTGACTTGGGAGGCCGGCCCGAATGGTGCACGCGACTCGGCGTTGCACCAGCGTGAACTGGCACTGCCGCTCGACAGCAGCGGGCAGACGGCGCGTGCTGTCGGCGACATGGAGCGGCTGCGCCGTACGCGAGACGCTCAGCACCGCTGGCTGCGCGCTGACTACTACGCTCCATTCCTTGCCCACGCCGCGCTGGAGCCTCTGGCCACCACGGTTTGGTTCCATGACGGCATCTGTGAACTGTGGGTCGGCACCCAGGCGCCATCGCGCGCCCAGGACGCCGCCGCCGCCGCTGCCGGGCTGCCGCGCTCGCGCATCAAGGTCAACTGCCTGCCCATCGGCGGTTCCTTTGGCCGTCGGGGCGAGCGCGACTTTGTGACCGAGGCGGTGACGCTCGCGCGCACCACGCCGTCGACTCCCATAAAGGTGATGTGGAGCCGCGCGGACGACATCCGCCATGACTTCTACCGCCCGGCGAGCGCCCATCGACTCGAGGCCTGTCTGAGCGACGAGCGCGGCTTGCTCGGCCTTGCGCATCGCATGGCCGCGCCGTCGATCGCCCGCCGCCGCGTTCCGGAAATGCTCGCCCGCGGAGCGGATCACCTGATGGCGCAGGGCAGCGACGACATGCTCTACGACATCCCGAACCTGCAGGTCGAATGCCACGAGGTGGACCTCGGTGTTCCCGTCGGCTTCTGGCGCTCGGTGGGCCACTCCTACAACGGCTTCGTCATCGAGAGTTTCATCGACGAGATTGCCCTGGCCTTGCAGCGCGATCCGCTCGATTTCCGGCTGCAGCTGCTGCAGCGTGATCCGCGCATGCAGCGTGTCCTGCGCACTGCGGCGGCCGCTGCCGGCTGGGGACGCAAGCTGCCTGCCGGCAGCGGTCTTGGTATCGCCGCGATGATGAGCTATGGCACCCGCGTGGCGCTGGTGGCGGAGGTGGCGGTCGAGGGTAGCACTTGGTCGGCGCGCAGGGTGTGGTGTGCCGTCGATTGCGGCAGTGTGGTGCACCCCGGTCTCGTCGAGCAGCAGATCCAGGGCGGCATCGTCTACGGCCTCACGGCGGCGATGTATGGGGAGATCACCTTCGAGGGCGGCGCAGTCAAGCAAGCCAATTTCAACGACTATCCGCTGCTCACGATGGCGTCGATGCCGCGCATCCAGGTGCGTATCGTGCCGAGCGACGAGGCGCCGAGCGGAACCGGTGAGCCCTCGACCCCGGTGATCGCGCCGGCGATCGCCAATGCGCTGTTTGCGGCGAGCGGGGAGAGGCTGCGTCGCATGCCCTTGGTGCTGCCACCGCCACCACCGCCCACCGAACTGCCCACCGAACCGTCCAGCGGGGCGCCACCAGCCGGCGAGACATCTCCACCGGCCTCGGCACCACCATCGCCGTTGCCCTTGCCGGCGACGCCGACTCCGACTGCAGGCTTATCCTTGCGCCCCGCGGCCGACGGCCGATAAAGTGTCGAGTTTGATCAAGCGCGGATTGCATTCCTATGGCCGGTTCATCCTGGGTCGTTCACAAGTTCGGTGGCTCCAGCGTCGCCGATGCGGCGTGTTTTGAGCGGGTCGCTGCGATCCTCGATGCGCAGCCGGCCGGTCGGCTCGGTGTCGTGTTGTCGGCCTGCAAAGGGGTCACCGATGCGCTGCTCGGGCTGGTAGCCCAGGCCGAGCGTCAGGACAGCGGCTTTCGCGTCGGGCTCGATGCGCTGCGTGAGCGGCACGCGGCGATAGCCGGCAGCCTGCTTTCCGCGGAGACGGCCGCGGCCTACATGGCCGGTTTCGACCGCGACCGTCAGGACATCGACGGCATCCTGCAGGCAGTACGCCTCACGCGCTCGGCCGGACGGCACATCACCGACCTGATTGCGGGATTCGGCGAGATCTGGTCGACGCGATTGTTTCGCGAGTTTTATGCCGCGCGGAACGCCGGCGGTTCCAGGTCGGCCCGGACGGGCGAGGTACGCTGGCTCGATGCCCGCGAGGCGGTGGTCATCGAGTGGGGGCCGCTGGGTCCGGCGGTGCAGTGGGACGAGTCACGGCGTCGCCTCGGGGCGCTCGTGGGCGCGGACTTCGCCGGTACGCTGATCATTACCGGATTCATCGCCGTCGACACGCGCGGCGTGCAGACCACTCTCGGGCGCAACGGCAGCGATTTTTCGGCCTCGATCTTCGGCTCTCTGCTCGACGCCGCCGAGATCCACATCTGGACGGACGTCGACGGAGTGCTGTCGGCGGATCCCCGCCGTGTGCCCGACGCACAGGTCATCGACTCGCTGTCCTACAACGAGGCGATGGAACTCGCCTACTTTGGCGCCAAGGTGATCCACCCGCAGACCATGGCGCCGGCGGTCGGCCGCGAGATCCCCATCTGGATCCGAAATACCTTTGCGCCCGATCACCCCGCCACGCTGATCTGCGCGCGGCCGAGTTCCGCGCTGGCCGTCAAGGGCATCACCACGATCGAAGACATCGCGCTGCTCAATCTGGAGGGCGCCGGCATGATCGGCGTGCCCGGTACGGCATCGCGGCTCTTCGGCGCGCTGCGCGAGGAGGGCATCTCGGTGGTGCTGATATCGCAGGGCAGCTCCGAGCATTCGATCTGCTGCGCTGTACCGCGTGAGCAGGCCGAACGCGCGGTGGCCACGGTGCGCGCGGCTTTTGCCCGCGAACTCGACGAGGGCCAGATCCAGTCGGTCGAGATCGACCGCGAGCTCGCGATTCTCGCCGTTGTGGGTGACGGCATGGCGGGCATACCGGGCATCGCCGCCAAGGTGTTCAATGCTCTCGGTACGGCCGCGGTCAACGTGCGCGCGATCGCGCAGGGCGCCTCCGAGCGCAACATATCCGTGGTGGTGCCTGCCAAGGCGGCGACGCGTGCGCTGCGCGCCGTGCACTCGAGCTTCTACCTGTCGTCGCATACGGTCTCCGTGGGTGTCATCGGACCCGGCACGGTGGGCAAGGTGCTGCTCGAACAGATCGCTTCGCAGAGTGCCCGTCTGCGGCGCGACTTCAAGCTGGACCTGAGGGTGCGCGGCCTGCTTTCCTCGAAGCGCATGCTGCTTTCGGACAAGGGGGTCCCGCTGGACTCGTGGAAGACCGAGTTCGACGCGGCCTCCGCGGCACCCGACCTCGCCGCGTTCGCCGAGCATGTCGGCGTCGACTACCTGCCCAATCGCGTGATCATCGATTGCACGGCGAGCGGCGAGGTGGCGCGTCACTATCCGCAGTGGCTCGCAGCCGGCATCCACGTGGTGACGCCCAACAAGAAGGCGAACAGCGCGCCGATGGACTTCTACCGCAGCCTGCGCGAGTCGCGCCGCCGCGGCGGCACGCACTACCTTTACGAGGCCACGGTGGGCGCGGGTCTCCCGGTGATCCAGACACTCCGCGACCTGCGCGAAACCGGCGACGAAGTGACCAGCATCGAGGGCATTTTCTCCGGTACGCTCGCCTACCTCTTCAACGTCTACGACGGTTCGCGCGAGTTCAGCGACATCGTCGCCGAGGCGAAACAGCGCGGCTACACCGAGCCCGATCCCCGCGACGATCTTTCGGGGATGGACGTCGCGCGCAAGCTGATCATCCTCGGCCGCGAGATGGGCCTGCAGCTGGAGATGGCGGACGTCAGAGTCGAGAGCCTGGTGCCGCCGGGCCTCGAGCAGGGTTCCATCGACGATTTCCTGCAGCGACTGCCGCAGCACGACGCGACCATGCGGCAACGCTTCGAGGCGGCGCGCGCGCGGGGACGGGTGCTCAGGTACGTGGGGCGGCTGGGCGCCGATGGCAGTGCCACGGTGGGTGTGGTGGAACTGGATGCCCGCCATGCGTTCGCCAACATTGCCCTGACCGACAACGTCGTCCGTTTCGCGACCGCCCGCTACAACAACAACCCCCTGATCGTGCAGGGGCCGGGTGCCGGACCCGAGGTGACGGCGGGCGGCATCTTCGCTGACCTGCTGAGGCTGTCGGCCTATCTTGGAGCACGGCTGTGAGTGCCTGGCAGGGACCGCGCGGCCTTGCGCGGGCGACCGCGTTCGCGCCGGCCTCGGTGGGCAACGTCGGTATCGGTTTCGACATTCTCGGTTTCGCGGTCGATGCCATCGGCGATCGCATCACGGTCGAGCGCAGCGAGCGTCCCGGGGTCCGTATCACCGGCTGCTCGGGGGTGACCTCCGATCTGCCTCTCGAGCCGGAGAAGAACACCGCGGGACGGGCACTGCTCGCCCTCGGCATCGCTGCCAAGCCCGGCTTCGGCTTCGAAATGCACATCGAGAAAGGGATTCCGCTGGGCTCCGGTCTCGGCGGTTCCGCCGCCTCCGCGGTGGGAGCCGTTGTTGCCGCCAACGCGCTGCTCGATCAGCCGTTCGATCGCCTTGCCCTGCTCAAGTTCGCGATGCAAGGCGAGGCGGTGGCGAGCGGGTCGCTGCACGTCGACAATATCGCACCGTCCCTGTTCGGCGGCCTCGTACTGACGGTCGGCATCGACAATCCGCGGGTGAAGCGTATCCCGGTGCCCGCCGGCATCCGCGCGGTGATTGCCCATCCGCACATGTTCCTCTCGACCAAGCAGGCGCGCGCCATCCTCAAGCGCGAGGTCGCCATGGCCGACTTCGTGTGGCAGACCGCCAATCTCGCGGGCTTCATTTCCGGCTGCTACACCGACGACCTCGAACTCATCAGCGAGGGGCTCAACGACGTGGTCATCGAGCCGCAGCGTCGCCAGCTCATTCCGGGGTTTTCCGCAGTACGTGCCGCGGCTATCGCCGCCGGCGCGCTGGGATGCTCGATCTCCGGTGCCGGTCCGACGATGTTTGCCTGGACGTTGCAGCAGACCGCGCCGCTGGTCCGCGACCGCATGGTCGAGGAATTCGGCCGCAACGGCGTCGAGGTCGACCACTGGATCGTTCCCGTCGAATCGGACGGCGCGCGTATCGTCGCGCCGTGAGCCGCAGCATGCATTTTCGCAGCACCCGGGGTGCGCCCGGACGGGTGGAGTTCTCGGCGGCCTTGCTGCAGGGGCTTGCGCCGGACGGTGGTCTCTATGTGCCGATCGACTGGCCACGTTTTGCGACGGAAGATTTCGCCGACGATCATTCGCTGCCGGCCGTCGGCGAGCGGCTGATTGCGCCATTCGCCGCCGGGGATCGGCTGGAGCGTCGGGTGTCGGCGATCGTCCGCGACGCCTTCGATTTCCCGGCTCCGCTGCACGCGGTTCAAGGTACGGCGAGTGACGAGCGGCTACTCGTCCTCGAACTCTTCCACGGGCCGACGGCCGCGTTCAAGGATTTCGGCGCGCGCTTCCTTGCCGCCTGCTTCCAGCGCCTGCGCGAGCCGCAGGACCCGCTCGTGAACATCCTCGTCGCGACCTCCGGGGACACCGGTGGTGCGGTCGCCGCTGCCTTCCACCGCCGGCCGGGCATGGCAGTGACCGTGCTGTTTCCCAAGGGCCTGGTATCGCCGACCCAGCAACGGCAGCTGACCTGCTGGGGAGACAACGTGCGCAGCTTTGCCGTCCGCGGCACCTTCGACGATTGCCAGCGCATGGTCAAGCAGGCTTTCGTGGACGATGCACTGCGGGCGCGGCAGCAGTTATCCTCGGCCAACAGCATCAACCTCGGGCGACTGCTGCCGCAGGCTGTCTACTACGCGGCCACCAGTCTCGCTTGGCAGCGTCTACACGGCGGGACGCTGTCGTTCATCATCCCGAGCGGCAATCTCGGCAACGCCGTCGCCTGCATCTGGGCGCGGCACATGGGCCTGCCGATCGGCGAAATCGTGCTGGCCCACAATGCCAACCGTACGGTCCCGGATTTCCTCGACAGTGGCGAGTGGCGGCCGCGGCCAAGTGCCGCGACGCTCGCTTCGGCGATGGATGTCGGCAATCCCTCCAACATGGAGCGGCTGCGCGACCTGCATCCGGAACTGCCTGCGCTGCGCACTGCCGTGACAGCGGCCAGCGTCGAGGACGCTGCGATCGCCGCGCGTGTCCGCGAGGACCATCGGCGCTTCGGCGAGACCTGGTGTCCACACACTGCCGTGGCGGCGGAAGTGTGGGCGCGCATGTCACCGCAGCGCCGTCGCGGGCAGCCTTGGTGTCTGGTATCGACCGCATCGCCGGCAAAGTTCCCCGAGATCGTCGAACCGCTGATCGGCGGGAAGATCCCGGTACCACCATCACTGGCAGAGTTGCTCGGCCGACCCAGCCGCTTCGAGGAGATCGGCGGCTCGCTCGAGGATCTGCGCGCCGCCCTGATCTAGGCGGTCCGTCGGGCGCATGGATCCGCTCGTTTTGCAGCGCTCCGCGTACGTGGTCGTGGCAGTCGCCTTCGGCGTGCTGCTCGGCGTCGTAGCGACGCTGGGCTGGCGCTGGTACCAGCAGTATCGCGGGCGCCAGCGTCGTCGCCAGCGCATCGAAGCGATCGCCGTCGGTTACCTGCGCGACGTAGCGGTTCCCGACGGCAGCGGCGGGCTGCTGCACGTCGACTACCTGCTGCTGACGCCTCGCGGGCTACTCGTTCTCGAAGTGCGGGACGTTGCGGGCAACGTCTTCGGCTCGGATGCGATGCTCGAGTGGACCGTCATGCACGCGGGGCGGCGCCACACCTTCGCCAATCCCCAGAGCGGGCTCTATGACCGCTTGGCTGCACTCAGGCAATTGGCAGGCGAGGTGCCTGTCGATGGCCGGATCGTCTTCGGCCCAGGCGCCGTATTTCCGAAGGGCCTGCCTCGGCTCACGCTGCGCGAGGTCGCGCTCGATGCGGAGTTTCCGCTCGGGGAGCGCGCGCGTGCGGCACAACTTGCGGCGCCCTGGCTGCCCGTCTGGGAGAAGTTGCGGACCTTGCTGCCGCGCAGCGAGTTCAGTGCGGGCGGCTGAGCGCGTGATCGGCGAGCACCTGCACCACGCAGGCGGTGATCCGCTCGGCGTAGTCGAGATCGAGGAATTCGTTGGGCCCGTGGGCGTTTGACTGCGGGCCGAGTACACCGGTGATCAGGAATTGGGTCGCGGGGAAGCGCTCGCCCAGCATCGCCATGAAGGGGATCGTGCCGCCGCAACCGGCATACACCGCCGGCCGGTCGAACACCGCCCGCGAGGCGCGTTGCATTGAGTCCTCGAGCCAGGGTGCGAAGGACGGTGCATTCCAGCCTGCTGATGCGCTGTCGAGGGTAAAGCGCACGCGCGCCCCGTACGGCGGGTCATGCTCGAGCACCCGCTGCAGCGCGGCGGCCGCAGTATCGGCGTCGGCGGTAGGTGGCAAACGCAGGCTCAGCTTGAGGGCGACGCGCGGCAGCAGCACGTTGCCCGCGTCCACGGTCGCCGGCAGGCCGTCGGCGCCGATCACCGCCAGCGTGCTGCGCCAGGTGCTGCCGAGAAGCAGTTCCACCGGGTCGGTGGACAGGGCTCGTACGCCGGGCAGCAGCGGCACGCGCCCGGCGACCGACTCGCCAAGCGTAGCGGCGGCGGCGCGGGCCTGGGCCATCCGGTCGCGGGGAATCGCGCACTGCAGTTCCGGCAGCAGCAGATCGCCGTTGATCGGGCTCTCGACGCGGGCGAGCAACTGCATCGCTATGCGGAATGCTGTCGGTGCGATGCCGGTACCCATGCCGCTGTGCACGCCTTCGCGCGACACTTCCACCTGCAGCGTGCCCGTGAGGTTGCCCCGCAGCGACGTGGTGCACCAGAGCTGCGAGTAGTTGCCGCACTCGGCGTCGAGGCAAACGACCAGCGACGGATCACCGAGACGCGGGCCCAGGGCATCGAGATGCGCGGGCAAGTCGGTGCTGCCGCTTTCTTCGGAAGCTTCGATAAGAACCACACAGCGCGCCATGGGTACGCCGCGCTGTTTGAGGGCGCGGATCGCGGTGAGCGAGCTGAACACGGCGTAGCCATCGTCGGCTCCGCCGCGCCCGTAGAGTTTTCGGTCACGGATCACCGGCTCCCACGGCGACAGTCCGGACTCCCAGCCGCTGAACTCCGGTTGCTTGTCGAGATGGCCGTAGAGCAACACGCAGTCCGGCAGTTCGCCGGGCACGTCGCACAGCAGCACGGGCGTGCGGCCGGGGAGACAGAGGACTTCCACCGTCATCCCCGGGATCGGCTGCTTGCGGCACCAGTCGGCGAGCAGATGCGCCGCGCGCTGCATATGCCCGGCAGACTCCCAGTCTGGCGCGAACGCGGGTGATTTGTTGGGAATGCGTACGTAGTCGCACAACGTCGGCACGATGGAGTCGCGCCAAGTGTCGCGGATCAGGGACTCGGTGGCCGGATCGAGGACATTCATGCCCGCAAGACTACCCGAGGTCCACCGCGCCCAGCGCAGGCAGGCCGAAGAAACTCCGTGCCGTAGCAGTGGTGTGCGCGGCCAGTTCGGCCGTCGACTCGCGCCGCGCGGCAGCCACCACCCCGGCGATGTGCGGCAGATTGACCGGCTCGTTGCGGCGTGACGCCGGCTTGGGCTGCAGGTCGCGCGGCAGCAGGTAAGGGCCGTCGGTCTCGATCATCAGGCGCCCCGCCGGGATGCGGTGCACGATGTCGCGCAGGTGCAGCCCGCGCCGCTCGTCACAGATCCAGCCGGTAATGCCGATATGCAGTCCGAACTCCAGGCAGGCATCGAGTTGATCGCCGTTGCCGGTGAAGCAGTGGAGCACCGCGGGCGGCAGGCTGCCGCGGTGTTCGCGCAGTATGGCAAGGAAGTCCGCATGCGCGTCGCGCTCGTGCAGGAACAGCGGTTTGCCCGTCGTGACCGCGAGCCTCAGCTGCTGCTCGAAGGCGAGCCGCTGTTCGCGAGGCGCCGAGAAGTTGCGGTGGTAGTCGAGACCGGTTTCACCAATTGCGGCAACCAGCGGATCGGCAGAGAGTTCGCCGAGCAGTGCAAGCGCTGTCGCATCCAGATCGCTGGCGTGATGCGGATGGCAGCCCGCCGTGGCGCGCAGGATTCGCGGCGCTGCGCGCGCCAGGGCTATGGCGGCCCGGGTGCCCTCGGGCGAGGCGCCGGTAACCACGAACTGCACCACGCCCGCGGCCAGCGCGCGCTGCAATACGGCCTCGCGGTCATGGTCGTAGCTGTCGTGGGCAAGGTTGATGCCGAGGTCCACGAGCTCGATGCTCACGGAGGCGGGCTCTCCCCGGCGAGTTTCCGCAGCGCCGCACACAGCAGGTCGACGTCGTTCTGGGGCTGGTCCCAGGAGACCACCAGCCGCGCCTCACCGGAGTCGATGGCGCCCCAGTCGTAGAACTCGAAACCGAGCTGCCGCAGTGTTGCGGCTCCCGTCGCGCCGACGCGCACGAACAATTCGTTGGCCTGCACGGGATGCAGCAGCAGCCCACCCGCGGCGTCGCCGAGCTGCCGCGCCAGCGTGTTGGCGCGCGCCGCAAGCCGCAGCCACAGCCCGTCTTCGAGATAGGCGAGCAGCTGCGCGGACACAAAGCGCATCTTCGAGATGAGATGCGCGGCGCGCTTGCGCCGCAGCTCGAAGTCGCCAACCCGTCCCGGATCGAAGAACACGACGGCCTCGGCGGCGAGCGCGCCGTTCTTGGTTGCCCCGAAGGACAGGACATCCACCCCGGCCTGCCAAGTGATTTCGGCCGGTGTGCAGCCGAGCGAGGCGACCGCATTGGCGAAACGCGCGCCGTCCATGTGCACCAGCAGACCGTGGGCATGAGCCGTGTCGCAGAGTGCGCGCAGCTCGGCCGCCGTGTACACGGTGCCAAGCTCGGTCGCCTGGGTGATCGACAAGGCGCGCGGCTGCACGGTGTGTACCGACGTGGGGTTCGCCGCCAGAGCACGCTCCAGGGCCTGCGGTGTGACCTTCGCGCCCGCCCCCTGCAGAAGCAGCAGCCGTGCACCACCGGTCATGAACTCCGGCGCTCCGCATTCGTCGCGCACGATATGCCCCTCCTCATGGACGAGGATGGCTCCGTAGGGTGGCACAAGCGTGGACAAGGCCAGCGCGTTGGCGGCTGTGCCGGTAACCACCGGGAACACCTTGAGAGGGTGGTCGAAGAGCGCCGCGAAGCGGGGCTCGAGCTGCGAGGTCCATGGGTCATCGCCGTAGCCGCGCGCATAGCCATCGTTGGCCTTGGCGAGGGCGGCGAGGATTTGCGGGGCCGCGGCCGCTGTGTTGTCGCTCTTGAAATACCTGCCCATCGGTCGCGAATGCTACTCCAATCATCGTACGCGCAGCCACGCACGGCAGGCGCATCGCTGCGCGTGGCATCATCGCGTCATGTCCGAACAGTTCGCGCTGCCATTGGAGGTCGCTGCCGACACCGCAGGCGCCCCGGAGTGGGTGTTGCGTCGCAGCGCCCGGGCGCGACGTCTTGCAGTGCGTGTACACCATGACGGGCGCGTGGAGGTGATAGCCCCGCGCAGTCTGCCGGAACGCGACATCGACGGGTTCCTGCATCGACACCGCGCCTGGATCGAACGCCAGTTGCAGTCGCGGCCGCCGCCGGCGCTGCCGCAGCCGTTTCCCCCGCAGGAGATATCGCTGCCTGCGATCGCCGAGTCACATCGCGTGCACTTGCGCGGAGGTCGTGGACGACTGCGGGCGGACGGAGCTGCGCCGGGAGTGCTTGCGCTCTCCGGCGACTGGGGCGCCGCGGAACCGTCTACGGCGCGACGCGTGCTGCTCGACTGGCTGCTGCGGCATGGTCACGCCGCGCTCGAGCCGCGCTTGCGTCGGCTCGCGCAGCGCGGCGCCTTCCACTATCGGGCCCTGCAATTGCGGCGGCAGCGGACGCGCTGGGGCTCCTGCTCGAGCCGCGGCGTGATCAGCCTCAACGTCTGCAGTCTGTTCCAGAGCCCTGCGGTGCTCGAGTACCTGATGATCCACGAGTTGGTGCATACCCGACACATGAACCACTCGGCCGCTTACTGGCGCGCCGTGGAGGAGCATTGTGCGGACTGGCGACGACTCGACCGGGAGCTGAGCGGCGGCTGGAGACAGGTTCCGTCCTGGGTCTTCGGCTGAGGCGGCTCGCTTGCCGGGCTCGTCTGCGGGGCCCGTCTCGGCCTGGGCGTCTTGGGCTCGTCTCTGCCTCAGCGGCGCGTCCACCTTCTGCGGTAGCGCCAGAGGAGCAGCAGCGCCAGCGCCGCGGCATAGAGCAGTGGCTCGCGGATGTCCGCCTTCACCTGCCAGTAGTAGTGCCACACGCCGAGCAGGGCGATGGGATAGACGAGCCTGTGCAGCGACTGCCACCTCCGGCCGAGACGACGCATCATGCGGTCAGTCGAGGTGACAGCGAGGGGCACCATGGCCAGCAGCGCTACCGTTCCCACGATGATGAAGGGTCTGCGGCTGATTTCCCGCGCGAGATCGCCGAGGTCGAGTTCGAGCTCGAGCACCGCGTAGACCACGAAATGCAGCAGCGCGTAGCCGAAGGCGAACAGACCCAGCATGCGCCGCGGCCGCTGCCAGATGGATTGCCCCGTCAATTCACGCAACGGACTCACCAGCAGGGTGAGCAGCAGCAAGTTGAGCGAGGTCTTCCCGGTCACGTGCAGCATCTCGCGCACCGGATTGGGACCGAGCGACTGTCCGGCCAGACCGAGAGCGCCGCTCAGGAGCCATAGCGCCGGCAGGCTTGCGAGCAGGTAGACGAGCGGCTTGATGCCGCGCTCCGCGAACTGCCGCAAGGTGGCCGGACCGATCAGTAGAACCGCCTCAGGTCCATGCCGCGGTAAAGCGCGGCGACTTCGTTCGCGTAGCCGTTGAAGGGCAGGGTGTCGATGCGGGACGCGAGGAAGTTGCCGCCGATGCGCCGCTCCTTCGCCTGGCTCCACCGCGGGTGATCGACCGCCGGATTGACGTTCGCGTAGAAACCGTATTCATCCGGTGCCGCCATGTTCCAACTGGTGGCGGGCTGCCGCTCGGTGAAGCGGATCCTGACGATCGACTTGATGCCCTTGAAACCGTACTTCCACGGCACCACAAGGCGCAGCGGCGCGCCGTTCTGGTTGGGTAGCCACTTGCCGTACAGACCAACGGCCAGCAGCGTCAGCGGGTGCATGGCCTCGTCGATCCGCAAGCCTTCCCGGTAAGGCCACTCAAGTACCCCCGAGCGCTGGCCCGGCATTTGCCGCGGATCGAGCAGCGTGGTGAATTCGACGAACTTGGCACGCGAGGTGGGCTTGAAGCGGCTTATCAGGTCCGCGAGAGGGAAGCCCAGCCACGGCACGATCCGCGACCACGCTTCGACGCAGCGGAATCGGTAAATGCGCTCCTCGAGCGTGTGCGGTTTGAGTATGTCCTCGAGCGTGAACTTGCCGCGGACCTCGACCTCACCAGCGATCTCCACCGTCCAGGGGCGGCTGCGGAACTGGCGGGCGTTCTCCGCCGGGTCGCTCTTGTCGAGGCCGAATTCGTAGAAATTGTTGTAAGTCGTGATGTCTTCCCAGGAGTTGGGTTTTTCGTCCACGGACATCTTGAGGTTGCGCGTGTAGCGCGGCGGTGCCGGCGTTCCCGCCGCCGCGGTCGCCGTGCCGCTGCCACCCGCCAGCGCGGCGTGGTCACCGGCGATCAGCGTGGCCGACGCCGCGAGCGCCTGCAGTAGTCGACGCCGGTCGAAATACTCGTGCTCCGGCTGGATGTCCGAGGCCAGGATGCGCTCGTCGGTGCGTCGTTCCATCGGCTTGCTCCCGCCTGCGACTGCTCAGGTCCAGTTCACGAATCTTGCGTTCAGGTCGGCGGCTGCCGCGCGCAGCGCCTTCCCCGGGTTGACGAGCACGGCCTCGTCGGCCACTGCCAGATGTGGCAGATCCGGCGCGGAGTTTCCGTAGGCGATGATACCGACTCCCGGAAACCGTGCAGCCGTCGCCCGCAGCAGCCGGACCTTTTCCACGTCGCGGACGTTGCTGCCCTGCAGATGGCCGTCGAGGCGCTCGCCATTCCAGATCACGCGGCTGCAGAGGTGCTCGTCGAAGCCCAGAGCGGCGGCGATATCGGGCACATACAAATCGACGGTGGCCGACATCAGCACCAGATGGTGGCCGGCTTGCCGGTGGCGGGCGATGCAGTCGAGTGCTTCGCGGAACACGCCACGTGCGAGCAGGCGCGGAACGTAGCGGGCGGTCCAAGAGGCGATGGCCGCCCGCGTGCTGCCGCCCATCACGGCGTGGATGAGCGCTCCTTTAAGTCGACCGCGATCACGATCGACGAACAGGAATACCAGCAGCGCCGGCAATACCCGGATGAACCCAAGCAGCCGCCGCGGGTGACGCAGCGCGAAGCCCGCCACATAGCCCGAGAGCGTGTCGCGGTGGGTGATGGTGCCATCGAGGTCGAAGAACACCAGCCGCGCTGTCGTGGACGGCTGCCCCGTCGCGTCCATGCCGGGGCTCGCCTGCTACTTGGCGCGGCGAGGCGCCTTGGCGCGTGCGACCTTGCGTGCCGCCGGCTTACGAGTCGCCGGCTTGCGCGCGGCCTTTCGCACTGTTGCTTTGCGAACTGCCGGCTTGCGCGCGGCGGCCTTGCGGGCGGCGACCTTGCGGGCGGCGACCTTGCGGGCGGCGACCTTGCGGGCGGCGGTCTTGCGGGCGGCGGCCTTGACGGTAGTCTTGCGCCCAGGAGCCTTGCGTGCCGCTGACGTGCGGGCCGCTTTCTTGCGCGTGGCGCTCTGCGCGGGCGCTGCCGTCTTGCGCGCTTTTCGTGGCGAGCCGGCGGCGGCCAGCTGGCGCAGCA
>JBILMF010000013.1:0-39311 GCA_044375655.1 Steroidobacteraceae bacterium
ACGGGCGTCACCATCTGCACCAGTGCAAGGCCCGCGGTCTGCAGTGCGGCGCGCAACTCGTCCCCCTCATCGAACGGCAGGTCGGGAACGATGAACCCGCAGACGCCGACCGCGGCGGCGTCCGCGGTGAGCTGCGGGTAACCGTACTGCAACAGCGGGTTGAGATAGCTCATCAACACCAGCGGCGCGGCGGGGCGCTGCATCGCGCCGAGTTCGCCGAGGATCCAGCGCAGGCTCACGCCCTGCCTGAGTGCGGCCTGGCTGGAACGCTGGATCGTCATGCCGTCGGCCATCGGATCGGTGAAGGGCACGCCGATCTCGACGACATCCGCGCCGGCGGCTACCGCCGAAAGATCGTCGCGGAAGCGACTCGCGCTCGGGAAGCCGGCAGTCATGAAGGCGACGATGGCCGGCTCGCCCCGCCCGGCGGCATCGCGTATGGCGGCGCCCAGCTGCCGGTGGGGCTTCATCGGCGCGCCTCCAAAGAATTCGCACCTGCGCCGGCTGCGTTGTCACCAGCACTGCCAGCTGCGCTGCCGTCCGCTGCCGCGGCAAGCAGCGTGCGTTGCAGTGTCGGCATGTCCTTGTCGCCGCGTCCGGACATGCAGATCAGGGCCCGTCTGCCCGGGTTGTGCAACGCCCAGCGTCGCGCGCCATGCAGCGCATGCGCAGTCTCGAGTGCCGGCAAGATGCCCTCGAGACGCGAACACTGCTGCAGCGCATCGAGCGCTTCGGCGTCAGTCGCCGACTCGTAGTGCACACGCCCGGCTGCCAGCAGCAGCGCATGCTCGGGACCCACGCCCGGATAGTCGAGACCAGCCGAGATCGAATCGGTTTCGTGGATCTGCCCGTTTTCGTCCTGCAGCAGCAGCGAATAGCAGCCCTGCAGCACGCCGGGCCAGCCGTAGGAGAGACTCGCGGCGTTCTCACCAAGCGCAGTGCCGCGGCCGCCCGCCTCGACGCCGATGATGTCGACCTCGCGGTCGGGCAGGAACGCATGGAACATGCCAATCGAATTCGAGCCGCCACCGACGCAGGCGAACACGGCGTCCGGCAGCCGGCCCTGCCGCTCGAGGAACTGCGCGCGGGCCTCGCGGCCGATGACGGCCTGCAGTTCGCGTACCAGCAGCGGATAAGGATGCGGTCCGACCGCTGAGCCAAGCAGGTAGAAAGTACCGTCGGGATCGGCCACCCAGTCGCGCAGCGCCTCGTCGATCGCGGCGCGCAGCGTCTGGTCGCCACCGGTCACCGGCACCACCTCGGCGCCGAGCAACCGCATGCGGCCAACATTCGGCGCCTGCCGCTCCATGTCGATGGCACCCATGTACACCGTGCACGGCAGACCAAGGCGCGCGCAGGCAGCGGCACTCGCCACACCGTGCTGGCCGGCGCCGGTCTCGGCGACGATGCGCCGCGCGCCGAGCCGCCGTGCGAGCAGTGCCTGGCCGAGCGCATTGTTGATCTTGTGCGCGCCCGTGTGCGCGAGGTCCTCGCGCTTGAACCAGATGTCGGCGCCCCATGCTGCCGACAGGCGCGGCGCGTGCGACAGTGCTGTCGGCCGACCCACCCACGAGCACAGCTGATCGGCGAGTTCGCGCTGAAAATCCTCGCGAGGCAGATGCTCCCGCATGCCCGCCTCGAGGCGCTCGAGTGCCGGAATCAGCGTCTCCGGAACGTAGCGGCCACCGTAGGGACCGAAGCGCCCGCGCGCATCCGGAAAACTGCCGGCGAGTTCCGCCTCGAGCAGACTGCGCCGCTCGGCGGCACTGAAGCGGACATGGGCATTCATGCTGACAACTCCCGGAAGGCCGTGCGTGCGGTGTAGACGAAACGGCTGATTCGTTGATCACACTTGAGGCCAGGCGCGGCTTCGACGCCGCTCGACACGTCCACGCCCCAGGGCCGGACGGCGCGGATGGCCGCGGCAACGTTGTCGGCGTTAAGCCCGCCGGCGAGTATCAGCGCGGTGCGCGCGGCCAGCCGACCGGCCTGCGCCCAGTCCGCCGTGCGACCGGCGCCGCTGACGACACCCTCGAAGAGCAGGCGGTCGGGCAACGCCTGCGGCAGGATGCCGTGCTCACGGTACACCGGCAGCAGGCGCTCGCGGGCCGGTGGCGGCAACGAGGCCGCGTCGCCATGGTCGGTCTGCAGCCAGTCCGGCGCGAACTGCTCGAGCACCTGCTCGACCTGTGCTGCATCCGGCTGCTTCATCACCGCGACGCACAGTGCGCGGCCGCGGGCAGGCTGCGCGAGCTGCGCCGCGCGGGCGACGGACACGCGCCGCACGGACGGCGCGAACACGAAACCGAGCGCATCCGCGCCGGCGCGCAGCGCCGCCGCCACGCTCTCTTCCGTGCTCAATCCGCAAATCTTGATGAACATCCCTCCCGGCCCCCGCCTCAGTCCGCCATGACCGGCGATACGCTGCGCGCACCCCGTCCCGCGCGCAGCATCGCGGCGACCATGTCGCGGGGCCGACCGCCGGTCATCAGCGCATTGCCCACAAGCGCGAGGTCGTAGCCCGCCGCCGCAAGCCGCGCGGCATCGGCGGGCACGGCAAGTCCGCTTTCCGCCACCCGTGGCAGCGCTGCCGGCAATCGCGGCGCCAGTTCCTCGAGTCGGTCCGGCACGACCTGCAGCGTGGCGAGATCGCGGCAATTGACGCCGAGCAGGATTCCGGCAGACGGCGCCGCCCTGCGCGTGTCCAGCAGGTGTCGAACGGTGTCGATATCCTGTTCGTCGAACGCCTCGAGAAGCACGAACAGCTGCAGCTGCAGCGCGGCATCGAGCAGTGCGGCAAGGTCGTCCGCGTCGAGCATGCGCAATATCAGCAGCACGCCGCCCGCGCCGGCAGCGCGGGCCTCCAGCACCTGATAGGGATCGACGAGGAAATCCTTGCGCATCGCCGGGACTGCGAGCGGGGCCAGCGCGGCGGCCGCACGCTCGAGATGCTGCAGCGAGCCGTCGAAGCGCGACGGTTCGGTGAGCACGGATACGGCGGCTGCACCAGCTTGGGCATAGTCGCGGACCCGCTGCTCGAGATCGTCGTCCGCCGCACGGCGCAGCACGCCCTGCGCCGGGGAGCGCAGCTTCACCTCGGCGATCAGATCGAACCCGGAGGCGGACAGACGCAGCGGCGGCGGTGGATCGCGATCACGCACCAGTGACCACAGTTCGCGTTCGGGCAACGCGGTACGGGCGTGGTCAGCCCGAGCGCGGCTCGCAGCGGCCATATCGGCAAGGAAATCGCCGCTCACGCCGACAGCCTGCCGATGCCGTCCAGCACCGCCGCGGCACGGCCGTCATCGATCGCCGCGGCGGCGATCGCCACCCCGGTCTGCGCCGAGGTGACCCGGCCTGTGCATTCGAGCGCGAGCGCGGTACCCATCAGCAGCGCATCGCGATGCGCCCCGCGATCCTCGCCGCGCAGCACCGCGGCCAGCGCCATCGCGTTGCCGGTGGCATCGCCTCCGGCGAGTGCCTCAGGCACACAGACAGCCAGGCCGAAATCAGCCGGCGTGCGCTGGCTGCGGACGACCCGTCCCGGCTCTACATCGAAGAGCGTGAACGGGCCGACCGGCGTCGGCTCGTCCCAGCCGTTGGCGCCGTGGATTACGAAAGCACGGGCGAGGCCGGGGATACCCGCGAGCGCATCGGCCATCAGCTGCGCAGTGCTCTCGTCGAAGGCGCCGACCACCGCGTAGGGTGGTGCCGCCGGATTGGTCAGCGGACCAAGCACGTTGAAGACGGTTCGCACGCCGAGTGCCTGGCGCACCGGCGCAATCGCTTTCATCGCCGGGTGATAGTGCGGTGCGAACAGGAAGGTGAAGCCGGTGCGCTCGAGACAGACGCCAGCGCGCGTCTCGTCGAGCGGCAGCGACAGACCGAGCTTCTCTAGTACGTCGGCGCTGCCTGACCGGCTGGAGATGGAGCGGTTGCCGTGCTTGATCACCGGCACGCCGCAGGCTGCCGTCAGCAGGGCCGTGCCGGTGGAAATATTGAAGCTGCCGGAGGCGTCACCGCCGGTGCCGACGATGTCGATCGCGGCGCTGCGCAGCGGCTCCGACACCAGCGGACGGCGTGCCAGTTCGCGCATGGCGCGCGCGAAGCCGCGCAACTCGGCGCCGCTGACACCTTTCGAGCGCAGCGCGGCGAGCAGCGCCCCGGCGAGTGCTGCCGGCGTCTCGGGATTGGTGAGTGCCAGCAGGATGGAAGCGGACTCGCTCTCGGCGAGATCTCGCCGCTCGAGCAGTCGCTCGAGCAGAGGGCGCAGGAACATCAGGCCGCTCATCGTCGTCCCCCTCTTTGTTCGAGGAAGTTGCGCAGCAAGCGCGGCCCTTCGGGGGTGAGCACGCTTTCCGGATGGAACTGCACGCCTTCCACCATGAATTCGCGATGACGGATGCCCATGATCTCCCCCTCCGTCGTGCGCGCGGTCACCTGCAGCTGCGCCGGCAGCGAGGCGGGGCGGGCAATCAGCGAATGGTAACGACCGACCTCGCAAGGATCGGACAGACCGCTGAAGACACCGCAGCCGTCGTGCTCCACTGTCGATGTCTTGCCGTGCATCTGCCGCCCGGCACGTACCACCTCGCCGCCGAAGGCTTCGGTGATCGACTGGTGGCCGAGACAGACTCCGAGCACCGGGACGCGGCCGGCGAACGCCCTGATGACGTCGATCGAGACGCCCGCATCACGCGGCGCGCCCGGCCCGGGCGAGATGCACACGTGCGTGGGCGCGAGAGCAAGTGCCGCATCGACGGTCAGCGCATCGTTGCGCTGCACATCGACCTCGGCACCCTCGACCAGAAACGCCTGCACCAGGTTGTAGGTGAACGAGTCGTAGTTATCGATGAGCAGCAGCCTCGAGCCCTGCCCCGCGCCGCCGCTCACGCGACCTCTCCGGCCATCTGCAGCGCGCGCGCTGCCGATCCGCTCTTCGCCAGCACTTCTTCGTACTCGCCCAGCGGCAGGCTGTCGGCAACGATGCCGGCACCGGCCTGGTAGGAGTATTCGTCACCGCGGAACACCAGCGTGCGGATGGTGATCGCCTGATCCATGGTGCCGTGGGCACCGAAGTAGCCGACGGTGCCGCCGTACAGCCCGCGCGGCACGGGCTCCAGCTCGTCGATGATCTGCATCGCTCGCACCTTCGGCGCACCCACCAGCGTGCCCGCGGGGAAGGCGGCCGCGAACAGGTCGAAAGCGTCTCGACCTGCCGCCAGCTCACCGCGCACGCCGCTCACCATGTGCATGACGTGGCTGTAACGCTCGATCGAGCGGTACGGATGCACGCGCACCGAGCCGGCGCGCGCGACGCGGCCTAGGTCGTTGCGGGCGAGATCGACCAGCATGACGTGCTCGGCGTTTTCCTTGATGTCAGCCAGTAGTTCCTGCTCGCGGCGGATGTCCTCGGCATCCTCCGCGGCACGCGGCCGCGTGCCGGCGATCGGTCGCAGCTCGGCCTGACCGGCGGAGAGCTTGACCAGCGCCTCCGGCGAAGAGCCGACGACCGCGAGCTCGCCGAGCGCGAGGTAGAACATGTACGGCGACGGATTGATGAGGCGCAGCGCCCGATACGCGTCGAAAGGATCCACCGAGTGCCGGCCTGCGAAGCGCACCGAGAGCACCAGCTGATAGATGTCACCGGCGGCGATGTGCTCCTTGGTGCGCGCCACGCCGTCGAGGAAGTCGGCCTGCGACATGGAAGCCGCGGCAGGGGAAAATCCCGCTGCCGTGCGCGACGGCGGTACCGGGCCGCGCAGGGCGCGAATGAGCTCGCGCCGCAGCGACTGGCGCGCCGCTTCGTCACCCGAATGCAGCAACGCGATGCCGCGTGTCAGGTGATCGAACACCAGCAGCGAGGATGGCGCCACGTAGTGCATGTCGGGCAGTGCCGCACCCTGCGCACGCCGCGCGGGCAGCCGCTCGAACCAGCGCACGACGTCATAGGCCGAGTAGCCGACGAGTCCGCCGGCGAGCGGGAACCCCGGCCCGGCACCGGGCGCCGTCGGTCGCGGCGCGCGCGCCAGCGCCTGACGCAGCATCGTCAGCAGCGCGGCCTGATCCGCAGGCACGGGCAAACGCTGTCCGCCGAACCATTGTCCCTCGGCATCCAGCCGCAACTCGAAAGCAGCGTCACCGAAACCGATGAACGAATAGCGTCCGACACGCTCGCCGCCCTCGACGCTCTCGAGCAGAAAGGTTGGGCGGAACGCCTGCAACTTCAGGAACGCCGAGACCGGCGTGTCCAGATCGCCCGAAATGTCGAATGGCGGCTTCATAAACGCAAAAACCCATCCCGGAGAGTCTCCGGAGATGGGTCGGGTAGCTGAACCTCGTGATCTTTTGGTCGAACAGCGTCGCCCGCGCCCACTCCGTCAGGAGGGGCGCCACCACCAACCGCGGCAGTCGCGGAACGTGATCGGGGTGTGCGGCGTCTTCATGCGAGGGTGAGTATCGGCGCGTCGTGCGGCCGTCGTCAAGGCGGCGTCTGTTATCCTGCCGTCGCCAAACTAGAACGCACGGGGCTGCATCCCATGCGCCAGAAGCGCTGCCCGACGAGTCTCGCTCCATCCGCCACCATCCATTCTCGATGGCGACGTAGCCGTGTGTTGACGGCGCTCTGGCTGGCTGCAGGCTTGCTCATCGGCAGCGGCTGGGCACATTCGGCCTCCGCACCCGCTGGGCTGGCCTCGCCGGTCGGCAGCTGGCACACCATCGACGACAAGGACGGCAGGCCGCGCGGCATCATCGAAATCGTCGAGAAGAACGGCGTGCTCGAAGGACGCATCGCCGGCACCTTGCGCACCGGCGAGCCGGCCGACAGGGTCTGCAGCCTCTGTCCTGGCGAGCGCCGCGGGCAGAAGATGCTCGGACTGCTGATCCTCTCGGGGCTCAAGCGCGAATCGCAGGCCACCGGGGCGGCGTGGAGCGGCGGCGAAATCCTTGACCCCGACAGCGGCAAGATCTACCGCGTCAGACTGCAGCTCGAGGACGACGGCCGTACCCTAAATGTGCGCGGCTATGTCGGCTTTGCATTGCTCGGCCGCACCCAGCGCTGGCAGCGCGCGCCCTGAACGGCGGCCCGGCACGCCCCTTCTCCATGCCAGCCGCCGACGCAGCCGACCGGTCTGCTACCGCCCCACGCTACGGCCAGGGGTGGCGGAAGTGGGGCTACCTGCTCAGCCTGCTGCCGCCGACGCTGCCGCTCGCGTCCTACGGGCTCGGCCTGCGCAGCGGTCACTGGGATCTCGCTGCCTTCCTGACGCCGGTCGTCTACTTTCTCGTCATACCGGTTCTCGACTGGCTGATCGGCGAAGACACCAGCAATCCGCCAGAGGCCGAGCAGCGTCGACTGCTGCAGGACCGCTACTACCGTCTGCTGACACTGGCCTGCCTGCCTATCTACGCCGCGGTGCTGTTGTTCGGCGCCTGGGTGCTGGCGAATGCGCCGCTTTCATTGATCGGGGCTGCGGGCTGGGTGCTGTCGATCGGTCTGGTCGGCGGCGTTACCGCCATCAACACCGCCCATGAACTGATCCACAAGCCGGGCCGGCTGGAGCGCTGGGC
Source organism: Steroidobacteraceae bacterium (assembly GCA_044375655.1). Taxonomy (GTDB): domain Bacteria; phylum Pseudomonadota; class Gammaproteobacteria; order Steroidobacterales; family Steroidobacteraceae; genus UBA964. The sequence continues at coordinate 7,573 of JBILMF010000013.1, forward strand.
AGGCGGGGCGCTGCTCGCCAGCGTCGGCTACGGCAGCTTCAGGGTAGAGCACATCCACGGCCACCACGTTGACGTGGCCACGGCGGCCGACCTCTCGTCCGCACGTCTTGGCGAGACCATCTATCGTTTCGTGCCGCGGTCCATCTGGCGCAATCCGCAGCGCGCCCTCGAACTCGAGCGTGCCGCGTGTGCGCAGCGCGGGGTTCCCTGGCGGCCACTCACCAGCGAACTCGCCGGCTGGACGGCGCTCTCCGCCCTGTTCGCGCTCGCCTGCATGGCTGTGACCGCACTCTCCCCGCCGACCTCGCCCGCCGCCTCAGACGCAGCCGCTGCATGGTGGCCGGGGCTTGTCTATTTCCTGGGTCAGGGACTGGTGGCCATCAGCCTGCTCGAGATCATCAACTATGTCGAACACTACGGTCTCGTGCGCGAGGTCGTTGCCCGGGACGCGGCGACCGTCCGCTACGAGCGTGTGAACGTGCGGCACTCCTGGAACGCCGACTTCGTGCTCACCAACCTGCTGCTGTTCCAGTTGCAGCGGCACAGCGACCATCATGCCCACCCCGGGCGTCGCTATCAGGCGCTGCGGCACTTCGAAGAGAGCCCGCGCCTGCCGGCCGGCTACGCTGCCATGGTGGTGCTGGCCGCGATCCCGCCGCTGTGGCGTCGGGTGATGGACCCGCGGGTCGCGGCCTGCCGGACGCCGCCGGCCGATTCGCTCAGCGCAGCAGACCCGTCAGGCCGTTGACCGCAAGGCCAACGACCAGCAGGCCGACCGCGATCATCGCGGCCCGTGGCGGCACGTGCTTGGCCATCCACGCGCCGAGCGGCGCGGCGATCACGCCGCCTCCGAGCAGCGCAATCACCAGATCGAAGCGCCGCCAGTCGAAGGTGAACAGGAAAGTGATGGAGATGGTGAGCGTGACAAAGAATTCGGCGGCATTGGTCGTGCCGATCGCGTAGCGCGGCGGCACGCCGCGGGCGATCAGTGTCGGCGTGGTCATCGTGCCCCAGCCGCCGCCGCCCACTGCATCGAGGAAACCGGCGATGCCGCCGAGCGCGTGGCTCGGGGCACGCGCAAGACCAGGCTCGCTGCGCGACCATGCGCGCCGCAGCAGCAGCACGCCGGTGCACAGCAGGTACGCCCACACGAAGGGCTTCAGCATCTCGCCGTCGATGGTTGTGAGCAGCCACGCGCCCAGCGCACCGCCCGCCATACCCGGCAGCACCAGCTTCAGAAAGATCTGCCGATCGAGATTCTTTAACCACGCGTGCGATGCCCCCGACGCGCCGGTGGTGAAGACCTCGGCCGCATGCACCGTGGCACTGACGAAGGCCGGCGGATGCCCCATGCTGGCGAGGAACGCGCTGGCCGAGACGCCATAGGCCATGCCAAGCGCGCCGTCGATCAGCTGCGCCGCAAAGCCGACGGCGACCAACGGCCAGAACTCGGGCGATAGACCTTCCACGGCAGCGGTCCGCCGGATCCTACGGACGCCGCGTGCGGCGGGTGCGCGGTCCCGCACCCGACGCCGAGCCGGCGGCGCGATCCAGATTGCCGCCGAGCTGGGCGCGTGCGCCCGTGCTGATCTGGCCGAGGGTGGCCTCGAGCAGCGCCGCGTCGGGTCGCGGCCCGGGCACGTGGGCGTCGAGGGCCTTGCGCATCGCCGCGAGATGCTCGGGCGAAGTGCCGCAGCAGCCGCCGATGATGCGCGCGCCGGCATCGACGGCAAGCTGCACGTAGCTCGCCATCAGCTGCGGGGTGCCGTCGTAGCGGATCGCGCCATCGACATATTGCGGGATACCGCAGTTGGCCTTGGCGACCAGCACCATGTCCGGATCGGCGGCGGCGCTGAGGTTGAGGATCGACGCCACCAGTTCGGAGGGTCCGACGCCGCAGTTGCTGCCGCAGGCGGCAAGGTGGTGTTGCCGGGCGATGCCGGCGAGATCCGCCGGCGTCACCGACATCATGGTGCGGCCGTTGGTGTCGAAGGACAGCGTGCTCACCACCGGCAGTCCGGTAGGCCGGGCACCCGCGATCGCGGCCTCGACTTCCTCCCGCGAGGACATTGTTTCGATCCAGATGACGTCGGCGCCGCCCTCGGCGAGCGCTGCCGCCTGCTCGGCGAAGGCGGCCTCGGCATCGGCCGCAGAGAGCGGGCCAAGTGGCTCCAGAATCTCGCCGGTCGGCCCCATGCTGCCGGCGACCAGCACTTCGCGACCGCTGGCGTCGGCAACCTCGCGGGCAAGACGCGCCGCGGCACGGTTCAGCTCGGCGACGCGATGTGCGGCATCGTGCAGCTTGAGCCGATAGCGCGTGCCGCCGAAGGTGTTGGTCAGGATCAGGTCGGCTCCGGCGTCGACGAAGCGCTGGTGCAGCAGGCGAATGCGGTCGGGGTGATCGATGTTCCACAATTCGGGCGCATCACCCGATACCAGGCCCATCTCGAACAGGTTGCTCCCGGTCGCACCGTCGGCGAGCAGGCAGGGGCGGCGGGCGAGCATGTCGGCGAGTCGGTCGGTCATCGGACTTCCTTGTTCGGGGCGGCCCGGCGGGTATCTTCGTGGCGGGACCGCGGAGGGGGCGACATCCTAGCTAAGCTTGGGGCCGCGCGGATATCCCGTAGCAGTGCCAAGGATACGTTGAGGAGCATCCATGGGCGTGGATTACGAAAGACTGGGCGTGTTCTATCTGGGACGCGAGTACCTGCCGGCCGGTGAAGAGCGGCTCGGTGCACCGATACTGTACGACGCAAAGGATCTGACGACGCATGCCGTGTGCGTGGGCATGACCGGCAGCGGCAAGACCGGCCTCTGCCTGTCGCTCCTCGAGGAGGCCGCGATCGACGGCATCCCGGCGATCTGCATCGATCCGAAAGGCGATCTCGGCAACCTGCTGCTGGCCTTCCCGCAACTGCAGGCGGAGGACTTCGCGCCCTGGGTCGACCCGGCGGAAGCCGCGCGGCAGGGTGTTCCGGTGGAGGCGTTCGCGGCGGCGACCGCCGAACGTTGGCGGCGCGGCCTTGGCGAGTGGCAGCAGACTCCCGAGCGCATCGCACGCTTCCGCGACGCCGTCGACATCGCGATCTACACGCCCGGCGCCGAATCCGGTCTGCCGCTGTCCATCCTGCGCTCGTTCGCCGCGCCGACCGCGGCCACGCTCGAGGACGCCGCCGCCCTACGCGAGCGGATCGGTACGGTGACGGCAGGACTGCTGGCGCTGCTCGGACGCGAGGCCGATCCGCTGCAGAGCCGCGAGCATATCCTGCTCGCCAACATCCTCGAGCGCGCCTGGCGGGCGGGCGAAAACCCGTCGCTGGAATCATTGATCCACGCCGTGCAGAAACCGGCGTTCGAGAAGGTCGGCGCGTTCGATCTGGAGAGCTTCTTCCCGGCCGGCGAGCGCATGCAGCTCGCCATGGCGATCAACAACCTGCTGGCCTCGCCGGGGTTTGCGGCGTGGATGCAGGGCGAGCCGCTCGACGCCGGCAGCCTGCTCTACACGGCCACGGGCAAGCCGCGTCTTTCCATCATCTCCATCGGCCATCTCGCCGACGCCGAGCGGATGTTCGTGGTGACGCTGGTACTCAATGAAATCGTCAGCTGGATGCGCCGCCAGCCAGGCACCTCTAGCCTGCGTGCCCTGCTCTACATGGACGAAATCTTCGGCTACTTCCCGCCGATCGGCAATCCGCCGGCGAAGCTGCCCATGCTCACGCTGCTCAAGCAGGCGCGCGCCTTCGGCATAGGCTGCGTGCTGGCGACGCAGAACCCGGTCGATCTCGATTACAAGGGGCTCGCGAACTGCGGCACCTGGCTGATCGGTCGTCTGCAAACCGAGCGCGACAGGACGCGGCTGATCGAGGGCCTGCAGGGCGCCGGCGGCATCGACCGCGCCGGCATCGAAGAACTGCTCGACGCCCTCGAGCAACGCGTCTTCCTGATGCGCAACGTGCACGACGACGGCCCCTGTCTGCTGCACAGCCGCTGGTCGCTGTGCTTCCTGCGCGGCCCGCTGACCGGCAGCGAGATCGCCCGCGTCATGGCGCCGCGCAAGCAGGCTGCGAGGACAGCAGCTCTCCACAGCAGCACCGCCACCAGCAGTGTCGCGGGGACGCCGCGGCCACCGCTGCCCGCGGACATCGACGAGCTGTTCCTCGACTCCGCCAGCGGCAACGCGGTGGTGGGCTACCGGCCGCGGCTGCTGGCCGCGGCGAAGCTGCATTTCGTCGACAACCGCCGCGGCCTCGATGTCTGGCAGACCACGAGCTGGCTGGCACCCTTCGACGATGCAGGACGCGACATCGACTGGGCGGCGGCGCAACGTCTCGTCGATGCCGACCCCTCTGTCCGTCGCGCGCCGCTTGCGGGAGCCGAGCTCGATGAACTGCCGGCCGCCGCGATGCGTACCGCCAGCTTCAAGGCCTGGGGCAAATCGCTCGCGGCCCACCTGTACCAGAGCGGGCGGCTCGAAATCCTGTGGTGCGCGGAGCTGAAGCTGGCTTCAGCTCCGGGTGAGTCCGCTGACGCCTTCCGGTTGCGCCTCGCGCAGCCGCTGCGCGAGCAGCGCGATCTGGCCGTGGACGCCCTGCGCCGCAAGCAGGCGCCGCGGCTCCTCGCCCTGCGTGACCGGCTGGAGCGTGCGCTGCAGCGGGAACAGCGCGAACGCGGCCAGCTGCAGCAGCAGCGGACGAGCGCCGCGGTATCCATCGGCGCGTCGCTGCTCGGCGCCATGTTCGGCCGCAAGGCGCTGTCGGCGGGCAACCTCGGGCGTGCCGCCGCCGCTGCGCGCGCCGCCGGACGGATCGATCGCGAGGCTGCGGACGTGGCGACGGCGCTCGACAACCTGCGCGAACTGCAGGAGCGCATGGCGGCACTGGAGGCCGAGTGCCTCGCGGATCTCGAGGCGCTCGCTGCACGGTTCGATCCGGCGACGGTCGCCATCGAGACCATCGCCGTGGCCCCTCGCAAGGCAGACATCGCCGTGGGCCGGCTTGCAATCGCCTGGGTGCCGTGGCGCCGCGGCGAGGACGGCTTTCCCGTGATGGACGTGCGGACGGCATAATCGGCGGATGATCCACCGTCCATCCATCACGGGACGCAATGCCCCGCTGTCCTGCCTGCTGCTGCTCTGCGGTATCGCCATGCTCAATGCCTGTTCACGAAACGAAGTTCCGGAAGTCGAGGGTCTGCGGGTCGGGCCGTGGCGAGCGGTGCTGCAAGTCCCCGGCGGCGAATTGCCGTTCGGCATGTCGGTGGCCGCCCGGGACGGCAAGCCGGTGGTCACGCTGGTGAACGGGTCCAGCCGCATGGAGGTCACCGAAGTCACCGTAAAGGACGGTGAGGCCGTGATGCTGATGCCGGGATTCGAGAACCGGATCGACGCACGCATCGATGGCGACCGCTTGCAGGGCACGCTCACCATGGTGAAGGCCGGCGGCGTGCTGCAGCGGATTCCCTTCACGGCGAAGCATGGCGACACCTGGCGCTTCTCGATCCCGGCACCGGGCGCGGCGGCAACGGCCGCGAAACCGATCGAAGGCCGCTGGGCAATCACCTTCGGCGAAGGCGACAAGAGCTCGGCGGGCGTTGGCGAGTTCACCCAGCAGGGCGATAACGTCGCCGGCACCGTGATGACGCCGACCGGCGATCACCGCTACCTCGAGGGGGAGTTCCGCAACGGCGAGCTGCGACTGTCCAAGTTCGATGGCGGCCATGTCTTCCTGTATCGCGGTACGCAGCAGGCCGATGGCACGCTCCGCGGCAAGTTCTGGTCGGGAACGGCGTTCGAAGACAGCTTCAGCGCACGGCGCGACGACAGCGCCTCGCTGGGCGATGCCGAGAACGCCACGAAACTCGCCGGCGGTGCGGACCGGCTCGATTTCCGCTTTCCCGATCTCGCGGGCCACCAGATCTCGATCACCGATCCCTTCTTCCACGGCAAGGTGGTAGTGGTTGCGCTCGCCGGCAGCTGGTGCCCGAACTGCCATGACGAAGCGGCGTTCCTCGCCGGGTTCCACCGCCAGCGGCGCGCCGAAGGCTTCGAGGTCATTTCCTTGATGTTCGAGCAGTTCGGCGACTTCAAGCGGGCAGCCGACGCCACCGAGCGCTTCCGGCGCCGGCACGGCATCGAGTACACCACGCTGATCGCCGGTACCTCCGACAAGGAAGACGCCGCTTCGAAGCTGCCGCAGCTCAACGGTGTGTTCGCCTATCCGACCACCATCTTCATCGACCGCCACGGCAAGGTACGCCGGATCCACACCGGGTTCTCGGGGCCGGCCACAGGCGATCACTACACGACGTTGGTCGCCGACTTCACCCGCACCGTCGACGCATTGCTGGCCGAATCGCCACCGCCACCGCTGCCGCTGCCGGCGGGCTGACGGCCATCGCCAAGGCTACGCACCGCCCCAGCACCGCACCGCCCCAGCACCGTTCCTGCAGAGGTCCGTAACATGCCCTCCTTCGACGCCATCTCGGAGATCGACATCCACGAGCTGACCAACGCCGTCGACCAGGCGAACCGTGAGCTCGCGCAGCGCTTCGACTTCAAGGACACGGGATGCAGATTCGAACTCAAGGAGAAGGAGTTCACGGTCCACCTGCGCGCCGAGGTCGAGTTCCAGCTCAAGCAGATGCTCGAGATCCTCAAGCTCAAGCTGACCAAGCGCGGCATCGACATCGCCTGCATTGAGATCAAGGACGCGGAGAAAAATCTCGCCGAGGCGCGGCAGGACGTGCTGCTGCGCCACGGCATCGACCAGGACTGTGGGCGCAAGATCGTCAAGCTCCTGAAGGAGTCGAAACTCAAGGTGCAGGCCGGCATCCACGGCGACAAGGTCCGCGTCACCGGCAAGCAACGCGACGAACTGCAGGCGGCCATCGCGCTGCTGCGCCGCGAGAAGTTCGACCGCCCGTTGTCGTTCAACAATTTCCGCGACTAGCGGCCGCGCTCGCAGCCCGCACTGCCTGCACGACGGCGGCAGTCACGGCACGCCGCGCCGCCCGCTCATCGGTCAGATGGCGACCTGACCGCCTGATTCGACGATGCGGTCGGCCGCAATTCCGAGGTGGCTGCCGGCAAACTCCGCGTTGCGCGACATGAAGGCGAACAGGGCTTTCTGCGGCGCGGAAAGCGTGGTGCGGCCCGAAGTGACCACGTCGTCGCGGCCGAGCACGTAGACGACACCCTTCAGGTCGATTTCCTTGAACAACCGGCGCGATTCCTGCAGCAAGGCCGGCACGTCTATCCTGTCCATGAAGCCGACCGTGCACACGATGCGATAGATGCCGGGAGCGAGTTCCTGCACCCGGGTCCGCGAGCCGAGCGCTACCCGCGGCACGGCCGCCGTGCTCACGGTCATGACCAGCGTCTGCGAGTGCAGGACCCTGTTGACCTGCAGGTTGCGCACCAGCGTGCGTGGGATGAGGTCCGGATCGCTGGCGAGGAAGACGACCGTCTTGTCGACGACGGCCGGCTGCAGCCGCTCTACCAGCGCCCTGAACTGCGCCGGCGTGTAGTCCTCCCGGCTGGTACGCGCAGCAACCGCTTCGCGCCCCGCACGCCAGGTCAGCATGAGCAGCAGTATGCTGCTGCCGAACAGCAGCGGTACCCAGCCTCCGGCGTCGAGCTTCTGTACGTTGCCAGCGACGAAAAAAATCTCGAACAGCAGCACGAGACCGATGAGCAGGCCCTGCGCTGCGCGATACGGCGGCCGCGTCGCAGCGAGCAGCGCGAGCATCAGCAGCGAATCGAGGGTCATCGTGATCGACACGCCGACACCATAGGCTCCTGCCAGCGCGCCGGACGAACCGAAGCCGACCACGAGCAGCAGAGTGAAAAGGCAGAGCATCCAGTTGATGAACGGCACGTAGACCTGGCCGATGGAGTGTTCCGACGAATGCACGACCCGCATGCGCGGCAGATAGCCGAGGTGCTGGCACTGGCGGGCGATGGAGAATACCCCGGAGATCACAGCCTGCGAGGCGATGACCGTCGCGCAGGTGGCAAGCAGCACCATCGAGAACAGCCACTCGCGCGGAGCGAGCAGGAAGAAGGGGTTCTCCAGTGCCGCACCGTCGCGCAACAGCAGCGCACCCTGGCCGAAATAGTTGATGACCAGGGCGGGCCAGACGACGAGCATCCAGCCGCGCGCAATGGCGCGGCGGCCGAAGTGGCCAAGATCGGCATAGAGCGCTTCGCCGCCGGTCACGCAGAGAAAAACCGCACCGCCGATGGCCAGCGCGAGCAGCGGATGGGTCTGCAGCATGGCAAGCGCATACCGCGGATCGACCGCCGCCAGCACAGCGGGGGTCTTGGCGATTGACGCGGCGCCGAGTAGCGCGAGCGTCGCGAACCACACGATCATCACCGGACCGAAGGCGCGGCCGATCCGCGTCGTGCCGTTCTTCTGGATCAGGAACAAGCTCACGAGGATGCCGAGGGATACCGGCACCACCAGCGACTCGAGGTCGGGGGCGAGCAGTTCCAGCCCCTCGACGGCGCTCAACACCGAGATCGCCGGCGTGATCACGCCGTCGCCGAAGAACAGCGCGCAACCGGCAAGCCCCATCAGCGCCAGCAGGCGCGCGCGCCGTGCGTCCGCGCTGGCGATGGCCAACTGGGTCAGCGCAAGCACTCCACCCTCGCCCTCGTTGTCGGCGCGCAGGACGATCGACACGTACTTGACGCCGACGACGAAAGCGATCGACCAGAAGATGAGCGACAGCACACCGAGGACGTCGGCGAGCGCGGAGGGGTCGAGTCCCGCCGCGAACACCGCGCGCAGCGCATAGAGCGGACTGGTGCCGACGTCACCGAAAACGACACCGACGGCCCCGATGACGAGAGCGGGAGGGACGGCTTTTGCTGGCGGCGGGTTCATCGTGCCGCAGCCGGCTTGCGCCGTCGCCGCGGTCCGCGAATTCTACTCCTGCAATTTGCCGCTGTGCGAGACGGCCGCCGCCTGCTGCCGGGCCCAGTAGAAGTAGAACGGGACGCCGAGCGCAATGACGGCGACGCCGAGCAGTGCCTGTTTCGGCGTGGCGTAGAGCGCGCTGACCAGCAGCGCCGCCGATACCAGCACGAAGATGACAGGGGTGAAAGGATAGCCCCAGGTGCGGAAGGGTCGCGGCAGATCCGGTTCGCGCATGCGGAAGACGATCACGGCTGCTGCACTCAGCGCGTAGAACAGGCAGGAGGCGAACACCACCGAGTCGGTGAGCGTGTCGTAGGTTCCGGAGATGGCGAGGACGCTCGCCCACCCCGCTTGCGCGACCACCGCGTTCACCGGCACCCGCGTGCGCGGCGAGAGCTTGGCGAGCGGCTTGAAGAACATGCCGTCGGCGGCCATCGCATAGGGCACGCGCGAGTTTGCGAGCACCGACGAGTGCAGTGAGCCCAGCGAGGAGAGCATCAGCGCAGCCGCCATGAAGGTCACGGCGAACGGGCCGGCGAAACTGGCGAGTACCTCGGTGGCGACCGACGAGGTTGCCGATACGCTCGCCACCGCCAGTGGCGGCAGCACATAGAAATAGGCTGCATTGACGCCGACGTAGAGCACGATCACCAGCAGCGTGCCCCAGATGAACATGCGCGGCAGGTTGCGCTGCGGGTCCTTCACTTCGCCGCAGAGCGGCGCAACGTTGTTCCAGCCGTCGTAGGCCCACAGCGCGCCGAGCATGGCCGCACCGACGCCGGCGATGCCGCCCATCGCGCTGGCCTCGACGCCCTCGCAGGTACCACCGGCCGCCGAACCCGAGAAGTTGCCGAAGTCACCACTGCCGAAGGCGAAGGCGCCGACACCCACGCCGACGACGGTCAGCACCTTGAGCACGGTGAGCAGCGTCGCGGCGCCGCCGGTCGCGGTCACCGAAGCGCAGTTGAACAGAGTGACCAGCCAGAGCGCGCCAAGCGCGAACACCGTAAGCCACTTGACGCCGACCCCGTCGCCGAGCGGCAGCGTGAACCAGACCGCATCGAGCGCGCCGCCGAGCGCGGTGTTGAGGAAGATCGCGAAGCCAACGGCGAGCGCGGCCTGCGAGCCGGTCTTCATGATCGCGAACACCGTCCAGCCGTAGAGGAAGCTCGTCAGCCGGCCGTAGGCCCGGCGCAGGAAGACGTAGTCGCCGCCGGCCGCAGGCATCATCGAGGAGAGTTCGGCGTAGCAGAAGGCGCCGAGCAGCGACAGCAGTCCGGCGGCGAACCAGACCGCCATCACGATCAGCGGATCGTCGACGTTGCAGGTCATGACCCGCGTCTTCAGAAAGACGCCGGTGCCGATGACGTTGGCGACGTTGATCGCGATGCCCGCGGTCAGCCCGAGGCCGCGGTTGAGTTGCGTCACCTGCGCACCTGCGCGCCCGCGCCGGCCAGCAGCTCACAAAGCTGCGGCACGGCGTCGATCGCGCTCGGACCCATGCGCGTCAGGCGCAGGTCGGGGTAAGCGAGCAAGCGACGGTTCTCGACCGCGGCGATGCCAGGAAAGCGGCTCCAGCGTTCGCGCCAGTCGCGCGCGGTGATCGGCGGCGCCGACATCAGGATCACGTCAGGGTTGCGCTTCTTGAGGTCCTCGAATTCGACGATCGGCGCCGGGAAGTCGATGTCCCCGTAGATATTGCGGCCGCCACAGCGGGCGATCGCGTCGTTCACCACGTTGCGGCTACCCACCGTGTAGAGCGGCGAATCCCAGATCATGAAGAACACATCGAGGGGCTCGCCCCGGCCGGGCGCAGCGGCGCGCGGCAGGCGCGCGATGTTCGCCTCCATGGCGCGCGCGGCACGCTCCGCGACCGGCTGCGTGCCCGCCAGCACGCCGAGGCGGCGCACCGACTGCGGGATGTCGGCGAGCGAACGCACGCTGACGAAATAGACGTCGAGCTTGAGCTTGTTGACCAGACTGTCGACGATCAGTTCGTTGGTCAGGTCCTTCCAGATCACCACCGCGTCGGGCCGCAGTTCGCGCAGGCGGTCGAAGACGATCGCGTTGGCATCACCGATGCGCGGTATACCCTTCGCCGCAGCGGGTTCGTCGGCTCCAGTGACGGTCGCCACGATGCGCTCGCCGGCACCGGCGGCGAACAGCATCTCCGTGGCGCCGGGTGCCAGACTCACGATGCGCCGCGCCGGCACCCGCAGGCGCAGCACCGCGCCGGTGTCGTCACGGACGACACCGACCGGTGACGGCTGCGCGGACGACGCTGCCGCCGCCGATGGACGCGCACCGGTGGTGGCCACGGCGGTCGGCGCCGCCACGAGGAGCGCCGTCGCAGCCGCAAACACAAGGCTGTTGAGTCGTGTGCGGATCATCGGCGATGGGCACGGCAGGCGGTGCAGCCGCTCGGGGCGTCGAGCTGCCGCTGCAGCCGCCCGAGCGGCCCTTGCAGCGCGGGCAGCAGCCGGCACAGCGCGCGCAACAGCAGCAAGCGGGTGCGTTGGCCGGAGAGCGACCAGACGACCCACGCCGCGGCCAACAGCACGCAGGCGCTGACGATGATCGGCTGCGGACTGCTCATGACCCGGAGAGCAGCAGCGCGCTGCGGTACGTCAGGAAAGCCGCAAGGTAGGCGAGCGCGAAGAGGTACGCGGTCATGAACAAAGGATACCGCCAACCGTTGGTTTCGCGCCTGATCACGGCAAGGGTGGCGAGGCACTGCGGAGCGAACACGTACCATGCGAGCAGCGCGAGCCCGGTGGCGAGGCTCCATTGCTCGGCGATCACCGAGGAGAGGGCGGTGCTCACCACCGACTCGTCGCCGGACAGCGCGTACACGGTGCCCAGTGCGCCGACCGCCACCTCGCGTGCCGCGAGGCCAGGAATCAGGGCGATGGCGATCTGCCAGTTGAAGCCGATCGGCTCGAGGACTACCGCGAGGGCGTGACCGATACGGCCCGCGAAGCTGTACTCGATCGGCACCCCGGTTGCACCCGGCGGTGGTGCCGGGTAGCTCGACAGGAACCACAGCAGCACCATCAGCGCGAGAATGATCCCGCCCGCCCGCTGCAGGAAGACGCGGGCGCGCTCCCAGAGTCCGATCAGCAGATTGACGGGGTTCGGCCACTGGTAGTCGGGCAACTCGAGCATCAGCTGGTGCGTATCGTCCGCGCCGCGCACGCGCTTCACCACCCAGGCCACGAGCAGCGCGCTCGCCACGCCCGCGAAGTACAGCAGAAAAAGCACGAGGCCCTGCAGGTTGATACCACCCACCTCGCGCGCCGGGATGAACGCGGCGATCAGCAGCGCATACACGGGCAGCCGCGCCGAGCAGGTCATCAGCGGCGCCACCATGATGGTGGCGAGGCGATCGCGCAGGCTGGGGATGGTTCGCGTCGCCATGATGCCGGGGATGGCGCAAGCGAAGGACGAAAGCAGCGGTATGAAGGCGCGTCCGGAGAGTCCGACGCCGCCCATCACGCGATCGAGCAGATAAGCCGCGCGCGGCAGATAGCCGCTGTCCTCGAGCGCCAGAATGAAAGCGAACAGGATGAGGATTTGCGGCAGGAAGATGATGACGCTGCCCACGCCGGAAACGATGCCGTCAGCCAGCAGGCTCTGCAGCGGCCCCGGCGGCAGACCGCCGCGTACCGCGGCGGCGAGTTCGAGCACCCCGCGATCGATCAGTTCCATGGGGACGGCGGCCCAGCTGAACACCGCCTGGAACACGAGAAACAGCAGCACTCCGAGCACCAGCATGCCGAGGAAAGGGTGCAGCAGCACACGATCGAGGGCTGCCACGAAGCCGCTGCGCGCGGGTTCGCGATAGCCGGCCGCGGCGAGCAGGCGCGCCGCCTCGGCATGGGAGGCCTGTACCTCCGCGCCCGTCGGCTCCTGCCAGACCGCGGGCGTTGTCGGGACAGCGGGCGGCATGCGGTCGAGCTCGGCGATCAGTGCATCGGCACCGCCGCGGGTCACGGCCACCGTCTCCACCACGGGCGCGCCGAGTTCGAGCGCCAGCCGTTCGCGGTCAATCGCGAAACCGCGACGGCGTGCGAGGTCGCTCATGTTGAGCACGATGACCATCGGCAGTCCGAGGCGGCGCACCTCCAGCGCCAGCCGCAGCGACAGCGGCAGGTGCGTGGCGTCGGCGACCAGCACGATGGTCTCGGGTCGCGGTTCGCCTGCCAGACGCCCGAGCGCGACGTCGCGGGTGATCGCCTCGTCGAGCGTGGTGGGACGCAGGCTGTAGGTACCGGGCAGGTCCAGCAGCCGGTAATGGCGACCCGACGGCGAGACGAAACGGCCTTCCTTGCGCTCGACCGTGACCCCCGGGTAGTTGGCCACCTTCTGTCGGCTGCCGGTGAGTCGGTTGAAGAGCGCGGTCTTGCCGCAGTTCGGCAGACCGACCAGAGCCACCCGCAAGTCGGCGGTTGTCATGCAACGGTGACCCAGTCGGCTTCACAGCGACGCAGGGCGAAGGTCGCGCCGCCCACGCGCACGGCCAGGGGATCGTCGCCGGGCCACATGGTGGCGACGACTTCAACCCTGGCCCCGGGGAAAAAACCGATCTCCAGCAGCCTTCGCGACTGCGACTCGTCGGCATCGATGCGCTCGACCACGGCCAACTCGCCGGCGCGCAGGCGCGACAGCGGTCGGGGGTTGGAAGGTGGAGCGACCATCGACGGTGGCGTCAGGGATTAGGGCTGCAAGGGTGCCAAGTATCCGCCAGCCGCTTGACCCCATGCAATTGCGGATCATTCTCATTTAGGGTTAAATACGAATGATTCTCGTTTGTATCTACATCTGGGTCCTCTATGAATCGATCCAAGTTCCCGTTTCTGCTCGCCTTCGTTCTCGCGGTGCCCAGCGGCGGGGCCAGCGAATTGACCGAAATCACCATCACCGCCTCTCGCGACCGGCTGTCGAACGCGACGCCGAACCTGCTGGCGATCACTGCAGACGACCTGGAGCGGTCGCGGGTGCTGACGGTCAACGAGGCGCTGCGCAAGGTTCCCGGTCTGCTCGCACGCGAAGAGGAAGGTCTCGGGCTGCGGCCGAACATCGGCATCCGCGGCCTCAATCCGACGCGCTCTTCGAAGGTACTGCTGCTCGAGGACGGGCTACCCCTGACCTTCGCGCCCTACGGTGACAACGCGACCTACTTCCACCCGGCGCTGGAGCGTTTCGAGCGCATCGAGGTGCTGAAGAACTCGGGGCAGATCGCCTTCGGTCCACAGACCATCGGCGGCATCATCAACTACATATCGGGCAAGCCGCCGGCCACGCCGCAGGGCCGGCTGTCGATGCGCGGCGGCAACCGCGACCTGCGGGCAATCGACGTCGAGTTCGGCGATACGTTCGATGCAACCGGCACCGGCTGGCGCCTCGACGCTACCCACAAGCACTCGCTCGGCTCGCGCGAGAACATCGAGCTGGAGGCCGCAGACGCGGGGCTCAGGCTCGAACAGCAAATCAGCGAAACCCAGACCGTCAGCCTGCGCGCCAACGCCTACCGCGAGCGCTCGCAGGTGGGGTACTCGGGACTGACGCTCGATGAGTATCGGGCGGCACCGCGGCAGAACGCCTTCGCGGATGATTTCTTTGATATCGACCGCCGTGCGGCGGCGCTGATCCACGGCGTGCGTCCGACGGACGGCATCACGCTGCGCACCGCGGTCTATCACACCCGCCTGCAGCGCGACTGGTGGCGACAATCGAGCAACTCGCGGCAGCGGCCGAATGACGCCTCCGATCCGGCCTGCGGCGGCATGCGCAACCTCTCGACCACCTGCGGCAACGAGGGCCGGCTGCGCGCCTACCGCACCACGGGCATCGACTCGCGGCTGCAACTGCAGGGCGGCGTCGTGGCCGGAGTCGAGTGGCAGGCCATGCTCGGGGCGCGCCATCACCGCGAGTGGCAGCAGCGGCTGCAGGTGCACGGCGACTCGCCTCGGGCGCGCACCGTGGGCAGCAGCGTCAACGGCGGCTTGCGCGAGGACAACCGCCGCCGCGTGCGGGCGAACTCTGGTTTCGCCGAGGTCACGCTGGGCTACGGTGCGACAACCCTCACCCCTGGCCTGCGCTACGAGGACATCCACTACGAACGCGCCGACCTGCTGCTCCGCAGCGGTGGCAGCACCACGCTGCAGGCGGTCGTACCGGGCGTGGCGCTGACGCAGCGTGTCACCGGAACCCTGAACGTGTTTGCCAGCGTGCATCGCGGGTTTGCGCCGCCGCGCGTCGAAGACGTGATCGCCGGCAGCGGTGCGGTGGTCGAACTGGATCCCGAATACTCCTGGAACCGCGAGTTCGGACTGCGCTGGCAGCCGACGCTCGGGCCGGCGGGCGGGCAGCTGCGCACGGAGGCGACCATGTTCGAAATGGACTTCGCCAACCAGATCGTCGCGGCCAGCCTCGCTGGCGGCGCCGGCGCGAGCCTCACCAATGGCGGCCGGACGCTCCACCGCGGACTCGAGTTGCTGGTCGACTGGCAGGGCGCGCCGCTCGGCGCGGACGCCAGCCTGCCGGAACTGCTGGGCGGCATGCAGCCGCGCCTGCGGCTGGCGGCGACCTGGCTGCGCGATGCGCGCTTCCGCGGCGAGCGCTATGCGGCCGGTAGCGGCGACGCCGGCCGCAACCGCGTGTCGATCAGTGGCAACCGGTTGCCGTACGCGGCGGAGCACCTCGCCACCCTCTCCTTGGGCGGCGAGTGGCCGGGCGGGCTGGCGTGGCAGATCGACGGCCACTACGTCGGCTCGATGTACACCGATGATCTGAACACAGTGCCGATCAGCGCCGATGGCCAGCGCGGCCGCGTCGGCGGCCACGCCGTGTGGAACCTGACCCTCAACTACCGGGCGAACGGGCAGCTCGAGTGGTTCGGCGGAATCAAGAACGCTGCCGACCGGCTGTACATCGCGGACCTGAGCCGCGGCATCGTGCCCGGACCGCCGCGACAGCTGCAGGCGGGGTTCGAATATCGCTTCTGACTGCGGTAACCTGCGCCCTACCATGGACGGCAGCGGCAGCGACGACAACCGGCAACTCAACGTATTCGGCGAGCCGCTCGCCGACTGCAGCCATTCGCCAAAGACCGGCTGGTACCGCAGCGGCTGCTGCGAGACCGATGCGGCCGACGTCGGTTCACACACGGTCTGCGCCGTGATGACCGCGGAATTCCTCGAGTTCTCGAAAGCGCGTGGCAACGATCTGTCGACGCCGCATCCCGAGTTCGGTTTCCCGGGGCTGAAGCCCGGCGACCGCTGGTGCCTGTGCGCTGCCCGCTGGCAGGAAGCCTTCGTGGCCGGTCGCGCGCCGAAAGTGCTGCTGAAGTCGACGCATCGCCGGGCGCTGCAGGCCTGCGCGCTCGCCGACCTCAAGGCCCACGCCATCGATCTTGCCTGAGACGGCTGCCAACCTCCCCGGGGCGGTGACGCCCCGGGCTGCGTTCCTTCGCGGCGTGCGCGAGCTGTTGCCGGCGAGTCCGGGAGTTTTCGCCTGGGGGTTGGTCACCGGAGTGGCCATGGTGAAGTCCGGGCTCGGAGTCTTCGAGGCCACGGTACTCAGCCTGGTGGTATACGCAGGCAGCGCGCAGCTTGCGGCCCTGCCGCTGATGGCGGCCTTCGCGCCGCTCTGGATGGTGGTGCTCACCGCGGTGGTGGTCAATCTGCGCTTCGTGGTCTACAGCGTGATCACGCGGCCGCTGTTCGCGCATCTCGGTGCAGGCCGGCGCACGCTGCTCGGTTACCTCGTCGGCGACATCATGTTCGTGCGCTTCAGCGCGCTGCTCGAGCGTGAGCCGCACTACCCGCAGCGCATCCCCTACTACCTCGGCGGTGCGCTCGCCAACTGGGCAGCGTGGCAGGTGTCGTCCATCGTCGGCATCTTCGCGGCT
This sequence comes from Steroidobacteraceae bacterium, assembly GCA_044375655.1. Classification (GTDB taxonomy): domain Bacteria; phylum Pseudomonadota; class Gammaproteobacteria; order Steroidobacterales; family Steroidobacteraceae; genus UBA964. The sequence goes on from JBILMF010000013.1 coordinate 24,406, forward strand.
ACCCGCATCCCCACCGGCTGGGGACTCGAGCTCGCCGGGACGCTGACGCTGATCGCGCTGCTGGTGCCGCTTTGCCGCCATCGCCCGGTGCTGGCCGGCGCGCTGGTCGCGGCGGCGGTGTCGATCATCGCGCATGACATTCCGCTGCGGCTCGGCCTGCTGCTGGCGATCCTGCTCGGGGTGTACGTCGCCTTCATGGTCGATCGGCGGGGCTCGGCATGAGCGGCTGGTACCTGTGGTTCGCCATCCTCGGCCTCACCTTTGCGACGCTGCTGACCCGCTCGGGACTGCACCTCGCAGGTCGGCGGGTGCAGATCCCGCCGCGTCTGGAAGCGGCGCTGCGTTTCGCTCCGGCTTGCGCCCTCGCCGCCATCATCGCTCCCGATCTGGCTTACGCAGACGGCACTCTCGCCCTGTCATGGAACAATCCGCGACTGATCGGCGGCATGGCGGCGGTAGCCATTTTCGTGCTTACTCGCAGCATGATCGCGACTGTTGGCGGCGGGATGGCGGTTTTTTGGCTGGCTAGGGCTTGGTTCGGAGGTTGACCCGAGCGTTACTGAACAGCTGTCTGGGCGTTGACGATCGTCCAAATCTAATTCAACTGTACAGTCGTTGACATTTCGTCAGTGCATGCGGCATCCTCGCCGCCGTGAACTACCTCGCCGAACGCCGCCTCGAAGAACGTGAGCGCCGCCGCATCGAGATCCTCGATGCAGCGGAGGCCGTGGCCGCCGTCGACGGTATCGAGGCGATGACCATGGAGGAAGTCGCGCGCAAGGCGCGGTTGTCGCGGGCGCTGGTGTACGTCTACTTCCGCGACAAGGCCGATCTGCTCAACGGCATCGCGATCCGCGCACTCGAGCAACTCCACGAACGCTTCGTCACGGCGACCGCGCAACCGCTCCCGGGGATGGCACGGGTCGAGGCTTGCGGGCGCGCCTACGTCGCCTTCGCCAAAGAATTCCCAGTGCGCTTCGAGGTGCTCGCGCACTGCGAGGCGCAGTCGCCAGACGGCGCCAGCGCGCAGACCGACGAGGAATTGTTGCGCGCCGGCGCACGGCCGCAGGCGACGCTCGCCGAAGCGATCAGGACCGGCGTGACGGACGGCTCCATCCGTGCCGACGTCGGCGATGCCGCGCTGCTCGGCTTCACGCTGTGGGGGCTGATGCACGGCCTGATCCAGATCTCGGTGCACAAGGGCAGCGGTCTCGCGCAGGCCGGCTTCACCGCCGACGCGCTGATCGAGCAAGGGTTCCGCTTCGCCTTCATGGCGATCGCTGCGGGCGTCCCACCCGCGGCCGCTGGCGCCACGGCATGCCAGCCGACGACGGGGAGCTGAAGCATGCGTCTGCTGTCCGCGCCCTTGGCTACCTGTCTGCTCGCTGTCGCCGCCGCCACGACCGCAGGAGCCAGTGCCGGTGCCAGTGCCGGTGCCGGTGGCGCGGGCGCGGGCGCGGGCGCGGGCGCGGGGCCGACCCGCGAAGCAGTCAGCACACTCGCCGATGCGACGTTGCGCCCCATCACCGTCGTCATCGAAGAATACGTGCGCACCGGGCTCGCCTCGAACCTTGCACTGCAGGGCGCCACGCTGGAGGTAGAGCGCAGCCAGGCGGCCCTCGATGCCGCGCGGGGCCGCTTCTTCCCGGAGGCTACGCTGGCGGCGCGCTACACACGGGCCGAGGGCGGCCGCGAGATCTCGCTGCCGCTCGGTGCGGCCTTCAACCCGGTGTACCTCACGCTCAACGAACTGCTCGTCGCGGACGGCAAGGCGCCGCGCTTCGGCACCATCGACGACCCGCGCTTCCAACTGCAACGCGAACGCGAGCAGGACACGCGCATCGCCGTGCGCCAGCCGCTTTACGCGCCGGCGATCCCCGCCGCCGTCCGCGCCCGCAAGTCGCTGCTGGAAGCCAGCGAGTTCGCGCGGGCTGCGCTCAGCCAGCGCCTGCGCCGCGACATCACCGTCGGCTACGTCGACTGGCTGCGGGCAAGCCGCGGTGCGGCCATCGTCGAGGCGAGCCGCACGCTGCTCGCCGAGAACCTGCGCATCAACGAATCCCTGTTCGCCAACGGCAAGGTGACGCAGGACCAGGTGCTGCGGGCAGAGGCGGAACTGCTCGCCGTGGACCAGCAGCTCACGGAGTCGCGCAGCTCGCGCGATCAGCTGCGCAGCTACGTCAACTTTCTCCTCAACCGACCTCTCGACTCGCCGCTCGAAGCCGCGGATGCCGCCGGGGAGATCGCGCGTACCGCAGCCGACCTCGCGGCGCTGCGCGCCGCAGCGCTCGAGAGGCGCCCCGAACTCGCGCAGGTCGAGCGTACCGTGCGCGCCGCCGGCGCCCAGCTCGATGCGGCGCGGGCAGAGCGCAAGCCCCTGCTCTCCCTCGGCCTCGATGGCGGCGCGCAGGGCGAGCGTTACGAGTTCGGTCGCGGGCGCAATTTCGCCACCGTGTCCGTGCTGCTCAACTGGACGCTGTTCGACGGCGGCACCCGCCGCGCGCAGGTGCATGAGGCACGGGTTGCGGAGCGGCAGGCGCGCGTGCAGCGCGAGCAGCTCGACCAGCAGATACAGCTCGAAGTGCAGCAGGCGCTCGACCGGCTGCAGACCAGCGAGGCCTCGCTGCGCACTGCCGCGGCGCGCGCCGCGGCCGCACAGGCGGCGTTCCGTATCGCCGGCCGCAAGCGCGACGAGGGCGTGATCAGCCAGGTCGAATTCCTCGACGCGCGCACCGCGCTCACCGCCGCCGAACTCAATCTCAACGCCGTGCGCTGCGAAGTCCTCGCGCGCCAGGCGGAACTCGACTACGCCACCGGAGCAACGCTGCCGTGAACCGTGTCCACAACCTCCGCCTGCTGCCGCTGATATCGGCGGCCATTCTGGTCGCCGGCTGCGGCAGCGACGGTCCCGACGCCGGCGAGCCGGCCGGCACGCCCGTGCGCACGGCGCTGGTCGGCAGCGGTCCCGCGGCGGCCGTGATCGAAGCCAACGGACTCGTCGGCGCCCGCGACGAGATGCGCCTGTCGTTCAAGACCGGCGGGATCGTGCGCCGCATTGCTGTCGAGGAGGGAATAGCGGTGCGCAAGGGCGCCCTGCTCGCGGAGCTCGAGCTCACCGAGATCGCGGCGCAGGTCGAACAGGCCGTGCAGTTCGCCGCCAAGGCCGAGCGTGACCTCGAGCGCGGCGAACGGCTGTATGCGGATCAGGTCATCAGCCTCGAGGCGCTGCAGAACCTGCGTACCCAGGCGGCGGTGGCGCAGGCCGCCCGCGATGCGGCGCGCTTCAACCTCGGGTACTCGCGCATCGTCGCGCCGCGCGACGGCGTGGTGCTGCGCAAGCTGGTCGAAGAACGCGAACTGGTGCCCTCGGGACAACCGGTCATCCTGCTCGGCAGCGCCGAACGTGGCCACGTGGTGCGCTTTGCGCTCGCCGACCGCGAGATCGTGCGGATCCGCACCGGCAATGCGGCCAGCGTCCGCCTCGACGCCTATCCGGAGCGCGAGCTGCGCGCCACGGTGAGCGAAGTATCGGCGGCGGCCGAGCCGCGCACCGGGCTGTTTCCTGCACAACTGCGTCTCGAAGCACCGGCCGACATCAATCTCGCGAGCGGCCTCGTCGCGCGCATCCGCCTCGAGCCAGCAGTCGACGCCAAAGAGCGTCTCGCGCGCGTGCCGATCGCCGCCATTGTCGAGGGTGACGGCCGGGTCGCGGGCGTGTTCGTGGTCGACGGCAGCATCGCCCGCAAGCGGCCGGTACGCGTGCGTTTCCTCGAGGGTGAGTACGCCGCGGTCGAGAGCGGCGTGCGACCGGACGAGCGCGTAGTCACCGAGGGCGCGCTGTATCTGGTGGACGGCGAGCCTATCCGCATCGTCGACGGCGACGTCCGCGCGGCGCGCTGAGCCGCGGTCCCGAGAGGCAGGACAGCCATGGCCACACCGGTGCTCGAGTTTCCGATACGCCGCTACCAGTTCACGGTGGTGGTGTTTTTCTGCCTCGTAGCCTTGGGCATCTACAGCTTCATGGCGGTGCCGCGCGAGGAGGATCCGTCGTTCAAGATCTCCGGCTTCGACATCGCCACAATCATGCCCGGCGGCGATCCGAAGGACCTCGAGCGCCTGATCTCCAAACCGCTCGAGGATCGCATCGCCGAGCTCGACGACGTCAAGCAACTGGAGAGCGTGATCGCCGACGGCGTCGCCTTCACCATCGTCGAGTTCAAGGCCGAGACGGATCCGGATCGCAAGTACGAGGAGATCGTCCGCGAACTCAATGCGCTGCGGCCATCGCTGCCCGCCGAGGTGCGCGAGATCCATATCCGCAAGTTCAGTCCGGGCCTCGTCAACATCGTGCAATTCGCGCTGGTGTCGGACGATGCGCCCTACCGCGAGCTTGAAGATCAGGCACGCGCGCTCAAAGATGCGCTGAAAAGCGTCCCCGGAATCCGCACTTCCGCAACCTGGGCCTATCCACCGCGCGAGCTGCGCATCGAGGTCGATTCGCGACGTCTTGCCGACCTGCGCATCACCCCGGCACGGCTCATCCAGGCGCTCGAGAGCGAGAACGCCAACATCCCGGCTGGCATCGTCGATATCGGCGCACGCAGCTTCACCGTTCGCGCCACGGGCTCCTACGAGAGCCTCGAGGAGGTCCGCGACACGGTGGTGAGCGCCGTCGATGGCCGCGCGGTGCGGGTACGCGACGTCGCGACCGTGCGCTGGGACGAAGGCCAGTGGGGTCACCTCGGGCGCTACAACGGACGGCGCGCCGTGTTCGTGACTGCGAACATGATGGAAGGCCAGAACGTCCTCGAGGTGCGCAAAGCCGTGGGCGCCATGGCGGAGCGCTACCGGGCAGGACTGCCGAAGCGCATCCAGCTGGAGCTCGGATTCGATCAGTCGAAGAACGTTTCCAAGCGCCTGAACCGCCTGTATGCCGACTTCCTGATCGCCATCGGCATCGTGTCGCTCACGCTGCTGCCGCTCGGCCTGCGCGCCGCCGGCATCGTGATGATCTCGATTCCGCTCTCGCTCGCCTTCGGACTGAGCGTACTCCACTTCCTCGGCTACTCGCTCAATCAGTTGTCGATCGCCGGCTTCGTGGTCGCGCTCGGCCTGCTGGTCGACGACTCGATCGTCGCAGTCGAGAACATCGCCCGTCACCTGCGCATGGGATACGACCGCGTGCGCGCGGCGATCGCCGGCACGCGACAGATTTTCATCGCGATTCTGGGCTGCACCGCCACGCTGGTGTTCGCCTTCCTGCCGCTCATGGCGCTGCCCGGGCCTTCCGGCAAGTTCATCCGCGTGCTGCCGACGGCGGTGGTGGCCACCATCATCGGCTCGTTGCTGATCGCGCTGTTCATCATCCCGTTCCTTGCCAGCCGGCTGCTGCCGGTGACCGAAAGCAGCCATGGCAGCCGGCTGCTGCAGCGCATCATGGACGGCATCCACCGCTACTACCGGCCGGCGCTGCACTACTGCCTCGCGCGTCCGCGGGCGACCGTGGCGGTCGCCATCGGCGGCTCGCTGCTGCTGTCCGCGCTGCTCGTCCCGGTGCTCGGTTCCAGCCTGTTCCCGAAAGCCGACACGCCGATCTTCCTCGTGCAGGTGGATACCCCGACCGGCACGAGCCTCGCCACCACCGACAAGGCGGCGCGCTTCGTAGAAGAGGAGCTACGGCGCCTGCCGGGAGTACAGTCGGTGTTCACCAACATCGGCCGCGGCAATCCGCAGGTCTACTACAACCACATCCAGCGCAACGAGTCTTCCTCCTACGCTGAGATCTTCGTGGTGCTCGACAAGTACGACACCCGACGCACGCCGCAGCTGCTCGATGACCTGCGCGTCCGGCTCGACGGCTACCCGGGCGCGCGCATCGCGATACGCGAATTCGTCAACGGTCCGCCGATCAGCGCGCCAGTGTCGGTCCGGCTGGTCGGCCCCGACATCGAGGTGCTCGACCAGCTCGCCACCCGCGTCGAGAAGCTGATGGAAGAAACCCCGGGGGCACGCGACGTACGCAACCCGCTGAAGTTCCCGCGCACCAACCTGCGCGTCGAGGCGGACACCGCCAAGGCCGCGCTGCTCGGCGTGCCGGCCGTGGAGATCGACCGTGCCGTGCGTCTCGCGGTCTCCGGGCTGCCGGCGGGAACCTTCAAATCCGCCGACGGCGAGCAGTACCCGATCATCGTCCGGCCGCCGCTCGACGGCAGACCGGTGCTGCAGGCGCTGGAAGCGGCTCGCGTAATCAACATCAACGGTGAATCGCTGCCGCTCTCGCAAGTCGCGAGCGTCGTCTTCGAGCCGGCGCCGGTGATCATCTCGCGCTACAACCGCGAGCGCGCCGTCACCATCAACTCGGAAGTGACCCGCGGCGCAAACACCGCGCAGGTGACCCAGGCCGTAGTCGAGAAGCTCGACCAGATGGAGTGGCCGCGCGGTTACCGCTACGTGCTCGGCGGCGATGCCGAGGCGGGTGCGGATGCCTTTGGCGGCATCGGCACCGCGATCATCGTGGCTATCTTCGGCATCTTCGCCATTCTGGTACTGGAATTCGGCAGTTTCCGCTCCACGCTCATCGTGCTCACGGTGGTGCCGCTCGGCATCCTCGGCGGCATGCTGATGCTGCTGCTCACCAACAACGACATCTCCTTCACCGCGAGCATCGGCTTCATCGCGCTGATCGGCATCGAGATCAAGAACTCGATCCTGCTGGTGGACTTCACCAACCAGCTGCGCGAGGAGGGCATACCTCTCGATGAAGCTATCGAGCAGGCGGGCGAGATACGCTTCCTGCCCATCTTGCTGACCTCGGCGACCGCGATCGGCGGTCTGTTGCCGCTCGCGCTGCAGAACAGCGGACTGTACTCACCCATGGCCTGGGTGATCATCGGCGGCCTGATCACCTCGACGCTGCTCGCGCGACTCGTGACGCCGGTGGTCTACAAGCTGATTCCGCCGGCGGGCCACGAGCCGAAGCGGCCGGAGCCCGGCAACGATCCGCAGTCGGCTGGCGTGCTGCTGTGATCTTTGGGCGGCGAGCTGCAGACGGCGCAGCCGGCATGGCCGGCAGCGGCTAGCCCGCGCTCTCCAGTTCCCAGGTGACGAGCGGTGCGCCGCGGCGTATCCACAGGCCGGCGCCGATCTGGCGGAAGTTCCGCGACAGGCGGCGCCGATACCATGCAGCGGTGCGCATGTGCACTCGCCGGTCGGTGCGCGAGCGATCGGCGTTCTCTCGCCAGTCGCGACTCGTCAGCGCGCTGAAGAACAGCACCCCGCGACACAGCTTCGCGAGGTTGCCGAGCGCCCGCACCGCAGCAGCCTCCTCGAGGTACTGCAGCACGTCATAGCAGATCACCAGATCGAAAGGCTCGCGGGCGCGGAAGTCGACCACGCTGCCGTGGAACCAGCCATGACGTCGACAAAGATATTCGCTGAACTCCAGACCGACATAGGTCGCTCCGGGCAGCGCCCGCAGCAGCGGCGTGCGCATCAGGCCAAGTCCGCAGCCGGCATCGAGGATACCCGCCACCGGACAGCCGACATGCTTCGTATAGGCGGCGATCAGGTTGGCGCGCGCCGCCATCTCGGCTCGCGAGGTGACCGAGGTGCGACCGTCCCGATAGAAGCGCCGGTAGTAGTCGCGATCGAAACGCGTCCCCGCGTCTGCCCGTGCGGTGCTCAAACGATGCCGGCCAGCTTGCGGGCGATCGCCGCCACCTGCGCCGGGTCGGCCTGCGACACCTCCGGGTACTCGGTGAAGCGTTCCGGGATCTTGATGGTGGCGTCGATCCCCATCTGATCGGAGCGGAAAGCGCCGAACTGCGGCGACTTCTCGCAGGAGGGATCGAGGATCATCGGGATACCGTCCGGCTGGATGATCGAATCCTTGACCGGCTGCCAGCGAGTCATCATGGCCCACTCGACCTGCTTGAGGTCGTAGGGGTCGACGTCCGGGCCGACCACGATGACGAGCTTCGCCGTGCGACCCCAGCGTCCCGCCGAACCCCACACCGCGTGGATAACGTACTTGCCGAAATTCGGGTGCGGCTTGCGCCAGCCGTCTACCGAGAGCTGCACCACGTAGCACATGTTCGGCGTGACTGCGACGTCGTGCACCTCCGGGATCTTCTTGCGCAGATCCGACAGCACCTCGCCCTCCACCGGCAGCAGCGCGATGTAGTTGTGGTCGAAGGGAGGCACCATCTCCATGGTGGCGTGCCAGATCGGGTTGCGGCGGTGGGTGATGCACTTGATGCGCACGATCGGAAACACCTGCACGCGGTCGTAGTAGCCAACCGGATTGGAATGCCAGCCGATCGCCTCCAGCTCGTCGGTATGCACCTCGCCCTCGAGTACCCACTCTGCGGAGGCCGGAACCTCGAGATCGACGGTCTCGCAGCGCACCATTTCCACCGGCGAGCCGCGCAGACCCCCGGCGAAAGCGGTCTCGTCGACGTTGAAGGGCACGCCGGTCGCCGAAGCGAGATGCAGCGCGGGATCGCAAACCCCGGCGATCGCGACTTCCAGGCGCTTGCCCATCTGCGAGGCCTTGAAGGTATGGCGGCCGATGTCGGAGAACGGCGGGTTCCACCAGTAGAAGGCAGCGAGGTCGGTCTTCGCCCGCTCCGGCTTGTAGCTGCCGCCCTGCGGGTGCGTGGCGTCGAGGAACTGCGTGAAGCGGTACCAGCCGCAGTTGCGGCCGGTGCCGTTCTCCGGATCCTTCGAGAAGGTCATCGCGTTGGTGATGTACGCGGGGCCTTCCTTGCCGAACCAGACATGCGGCAGCTGCCGGTCGAGAGCGACCTCATCGCCCTTGATGATGACCTCCTTGCAGGGGGCCGCGGAGCGGTCGACGAGCTTTGGCGCGTGCCAGCGCGCCGGGTCGGCGAGCACCTCGGAGTGGTGCAGCTTGGCCTCGCGCCAGTTGCGGAAGCCGATGATCATGGCGGTGCGTTCACGGGTACCGAAGGGGTTGAACAGGATCGGCACGCCTTTGGTGTTCACGGCATCGACGTTGTTGAGCAGCAGCGCCGGGCCGTCCTTGCTGCATACGTAGTGCATGAGGGCCTGCAGCTCGTTGGTCTCGCGGCGGCCGTCGAGCGGCACGTCGACCTGTTTCAGTTGCCCTTCCCGGTCGAGCATCGCGAGGAACTCGCGCATGTCCTTGAACGCCATGATCGCCCCCTGTCCGCTTGTGGATCGCCCGTTCGAGCCCCAAAGACTAACGTCGGGGGCGCGTGCAGACCAGCACCGCCGCTGCGAGGGTCTGTGCCTGACCTTACCTCGGACGGCCGACGTCCCGCAGGACACCGAGATCGTCCCGGGGCGGCATGATGTCGCGGAGTATTCCCCCCTGCCCCGGAGTCGCCCATGTCCGTACCCGCCCCCAAGGTCGCCATCGTCACCGGCTCCGCTACCGGCGTCGGCGCCGCCGCCGCGATCATGCTCGCCGAGCGCGGCTGCAACGTCGTGATCAACTACACCCGCAGCGAAAGCGAAGCCCACGACACGGCACGGGCCTGCGAGACGCGGGGCGCCGAGACCATCGTCTTCAAGGGAGATGTCGCCGACGATGCCGCCTGCCGGGCGATGGCCCAAGCGGCCATCGACCGGTGGAGCCGCATCGACTACCTGATCAACAACGCGGCGCGCACCAAGTTCAACCCGTACGAGAACCTGGACGGCCTCGATGCCGAGGATTTCCTCGCGATCTACAAGGTCAACGTGGTCGGCGCCTACCAGATGGTGCGTGCCGTCGCTCCGCAGATGAAGAAGCAGGGACGGGGCGCCATCGTCAACAATTCTTCGATCGGCGGCGTCACCGGCATCGCCTCCTCGATGGCCTACGCGGCCAGCAAGGCGGCGCTCAACATGATGACGCAGTCACTGTCGCTCGTGCTCGGCCCCGAGATCCGCATCAATGCCATCGCCCCCGGCGCCATCCAGACCCGCTGGCTGCAGGGCAGCATGACCCCCGAGCAGTACCAGACTTTTCTGGTGAACGCGGCGGCGATGGTGCCGCTGCAGACCGTGCCCACCGCCGAGCAGATCGCCGAAGCGCTGATCTGGTTCCTCGAGGGCGCGAGCGTGGTCACCGGCGAGGTGCTGATGGTCGATGCCGGCCTGCACTGCGGACGGTTGCCGCCGTCTTCGAGCAGCAAGGCGAGCTGGGATGCGGCAAAGAAATAGCCGGTCCGGAAGCGTCGGCGAGCCAGGGCGCACACCTGCCCTCAGCCGCCGCGATGTGCTCGGTGGCCTCGGCGCACTCTGCGGCGTCCGCGCGCTGCCGCCTGCGGCTGCCGCTGCATACCCGCGCGAGGGCACGGCAGCGGATCCACTGCCGTTCGCGGCCGGCGACGTGGTGGTCGGCTGCACGCTGCTCAACGATCCCGCCGACGATCACCGCGGTCTCGGCCGCATCCTGCACTACGACGCGCAGCTGCGCCTGCGGCAGACGATCACCCTCGCGGACACCACGCACATCGTGCAGGGGCTGAAGTTCGCTCCGGATCGCACGCTCTGGGCCTTCGATGCCTTCGCCTACCGGATCGCGCGCTTCGGCGCGGACGGCAAGCGGCGGGCGGACTTCGCCGCTCCGGCGCGCTCCTTCGCGCACGTCACCTTCGCGCGCGATGGACGCTTTTTCATGGGCGAGAACTTCACCGGCGAACGCTCCCGGGTACCGCTGCGCACGACCCTGCCCTTCATGCCGGGCACCCGCCGCTTCGGCGAAGGCCACCTGTTCGAGTTCTCGAAGCAGGGCAGGCTGCTGCGCGAGCACGCCACGCCGGTGCACGGCGGCATGGGCGGCTTCCAGGGTCTGACCTCGAGCACGCTCACCGACGACGACCGGACGCTGGTCTACACCTCGGAGTCGGGTCCGCGGATCATGCGCTGGGATCTCGTCGCGCAACGGCCGCTGCCCGACCTGCTCGGCGCGCCGGACAACAGTGGCCGCCTGTTCTTCGAGGTGCGCTTCGACGAGGCGGGCCGACTGCTGGTGGTCACCGGTCTCGGCGTCGATGCACTCGACGCTGACGGCCGGGTGATGCGCAGTTATCCGCTTGGATCCTTCGGCTGGGCCTCGCTCGGCACGCCGCGCGCGGGCTTCGTGCACGCCAGCAATTTCTTCTCCGGCGAGATCGCCTGCCTCGATCTCGCCAGCGGCGAGGTCGTTGCGCGCGCGCAGACCGGCATCCGCAGATCGGCCTCGGGCATCGACAGCTTTCCGGGATGACGCCGCAGCAGCAGGCTACGTGCGTGGCGGCGAAGCTTCCGGGCGAATCGGGATACGGCGCAATTCCTTGAACACGTCCTCGATGAAGCGCGCGCGCTCGACCTTCAGTGCAGCGGCCTGGGCGGCATCGGGCCTGAATGCCTCGATCGCCTCGCGGGACAGCAGGCCGCGGCTCTCGAGCAGGGTCTCGAGCGTGATCCGCCGTTCGCGCTCCACCCAGACCTGGGCGGCGAGCTCCACGAGCATGCGCACGGTGGCATCGAGCACCGGATCCTGCAGGTAGACGGGATCAGGTCCGGCAAGCGGCGTACCGCCCTCGGGTGTCTGACCATCAGACACGGGTTGCGAACCAGTGCTTCATGTAGCCCGTGCCGCCGGCGCGCTGGCCGACCGGCGCCGCCGCGACCCGGAAGCCGTGCTCGGCGAGCAGCGCGTCGAAATCGCAGTCGCAGAAGTCCTGCGAATAGGGCTCGCCGTTGTGCCGGGCGTCGAACCAGCGGTGGTAACGCTGGAAGGGTGATTTGTCGTGCGTGCCGATGAAATCATAGACCGCGAAGATGCCGCCGGTACGGGTGACCCTCGCCGCTTCGCGAACGGTCTCGCGGATGATGCGCAGCGGCAGCTCGTGGAAAACGATGAAAGCGAAGGTGACGTCGAAATGCGCCGACGGATAGCCGGTGCGCTCGACCAGCCGCTGCGCAAAGGTGACTTCGTCGCCGAGGATGGCGGCGCGGCGATGCGCGACACGCAGCATCGGCGCGGAGTAATCGATGCCGGTGACCTCCGCCTGCGGAAAGCGGCGCTTGAAGGCCGTGCTGCTCTGGCCGATGGAACAGGCGAGATCGAGGACGCGCTGCACCCGCCAGTCATCCGGTGCAGGCACGCGGGAGACCAGCTTCTCGTGCAGTTCGTCGCGGTCGTTGTCGCCACGGAAGAAGACCTTGGTGCCGTAGTGGTAGAGGAAACCGGACAGCTCGTCCTTGTAGTAGCCCCCGGGCTGCAGGTGGAAATCCACGTTGGCGTACGCCGGCAGGGCGAACTGCGGATCGATCTCGAGGCGGCCCGGACCGCGCGTATCCCAGCGGGCGAGCTCCTCGGCGAGCGCCGCGCGCTGCGCGGCGAACGATCGCTGCAAGGCGTGCCACTTCATCTCCTGCTGCGTACGCGCCAGACGGTCGCGCAGGCGGCCGAGCGGCAATGCCTGCACGTGCGCACGGATGCCCTCGGGATCCTCCCAGCGCCGGCCCCGCCGCGACTCCTCGGCAAGCAACTCGGCGTTCAGCCGCTCTTCGAAGTCGGCCCCCTTGCCGAGGATGTACTCGCGGAAGCCCTCGACGAAATCGAGGTAGGCGACGTCGGCGCGCTGCGCCAGGGTGGGCATGGTCTCGGGCGGGCTGCTCATGCTTGGGGTTCCATTGTCCACGGCGGGAGCCCGGAACCGGACTCACACCACTTGGGTGACCGCATTGTAGGAGAAAAGTCCAATGCCTTCGTCGGCGGGCTTGCCCTGCGTGCGGGCGTGGTAGGAATCGGTGTCGGCGGCGTGGAACATCCGTCCGGCCTTGCGCGACTCGAGCACCACGAATGCCGCCCGCTCACGGCGCGCCTGCTCGTAGCGGGCAAAGGCCTCATCGAGACCTTCGGCCGCCGCCATCGCCCGCGCGAGCACGACGCCATCCTCGATGGCGAGCACGGCACCGTGGCCGAGAAAGGGCAGGATCGGATGGGCGGCGTCACCCAGCAGGGTCACTCTGCCCTGCGTCCAGCAGGCAAGCGGCTCACGATCGAAGAGGCCCCACTTGAAGAGCTGGTTGGGCGGCACGCGCTCCATGAAGCGCAGCACCCAGGGCGTCCAGCCGGCGAACTCCGCGACCAGCTCCTCGACCGTGGAGCGGATCGACCAGCCTTCCTCTGTCCACGTCTGCCGCTCCGCGAAGGCGACGAAATTCAGTAGCCGGCCGCCGCGCACGGGATAGCGGTTGACGAGGTGGCCGGGACCGACGAAGACGCCCGAAGGCGGCTCGAGGATCTCGGGCGGCACGAGTTCCATGGGAACGAGGCCGCGCCACGCAATGTAGCCGGTGTATTCGGGCTCCAGCGCACCAAAGATTTCGTGGCGCACGATCGAGCGCGACCCGTCGGCACCGACCACGGCATCGAAGCGCCGTCGGCTGCCGTCCTCGAACTCGATCTCGACGCCGGTAGCGTCCTGCGCAAGACGCCGGCAGCGACGCCCGAGTTCGATCGCGGCGGGGTCGTTGCCGCGCACCGCTGCCGCCAGCGCATCGTGCAGATCGGCGCGGTGGATGAGGAAATAGCGCTCGCCGTACTTCTCGACCAGTGAACGACCACGGTTGATCCAGCTGAGCGGGCGGGCATCCTTGTAGTGGCGCACGCACTGGTCCTCCGGATGATAGGCCCGGGTGCGCAGGGTCTCGGCCAGACCGAGATGGTTGAGCGCATGCGCCGCGCTCGGACTGAGCGACAGCCCGGCGCCGACCTCGGCAAGCACCGGCGCCTGCTCGAGAACCTGCGGCCGGAAGCCGGCGCGCTGCAGGGCGAGGGCCGCTGCGAGACCGCCGATACCGGCGCCGATGATGCCTATGTCGAGATTCCGCACCGCGCTATTCAGCATCAGTGCGTGGGTACGCCAAAGTCCTGCGCCAGCCTCGTCCGGCTTGCGGACAAGGGCGGCCGCCCGCAGGTAAAATGCCGCGTGTCTCGCAAGAACCCCAAAGTCGGATTCGTCAGCCTCGGCTGCCCGAAGGCGCTGGTCGACTCCGAGCGCATCCTCACGCAGCTGCGCGCTGAGGGCTACACCGTCGCGCCCGACTACGATTCCGCTGACGTCGTGGTGGTCAACACCTGCGGCTTCATCGACTCGGCGATCGACGAATCCCTCGACGCCATCGGCGAGGCCATCGAGCAGAACGGCAAGGTGATCGTCACCGGCTGTCTCGGCGCCAATCCGCAGCGCATCCTCGAGCGGCACCCGCGGGTGCTCAAGGTGACCGGCCCGCACGCCTACGACGACGTGCTCGCCGCGGTGCACCAGCACCTGCCGCCGAAGCATGACCCCTTCGTCGACCTCGTGCCGCCGCAGGGCATCCGGCTCACGCCGCGGCATTACGCCTATCTCAAGATTTCCGAGGGCTGCAACAACAAGTGCAGCTTCTGCATCATCCCCGATCTGCGCGGCAAGCTCGCCAGCCGGCGCATCGACGACGTGCTGCGCGAGGCCGAACGCCTGGTGAAGGCCGGCGTGCGCGAGCTGCTGGTGATTTCGCAGGACACCAGCGCCTACGGCGCCGACCTGCGCTACCCGCGCGCACAATGGAACGGCACGGAGTACGCCACCCGTTTCCTCGATCTTGCGCGCGGGCTCGGCAGCCTCGGCGTCTGGGTGCGCATGCACTACGTCTACCCTTACCCGCATGTCGATGACGTGGTGTCGCTGATGGCCGAGGGACAGGTGCTGCCCTACCTCGATATCCCGTTCCAGCACGGCAGCCCGAGCGTGCTCAAGCGCATGAAGCGACCGGCGCATGCCGAAAACACCCTCGATCGCATCCACGCCTGGCGTCGCATCTGCCCGGATCTCACGCTGCGCAGCACCTTCATCGTCGGCTTCCCCGGCGAAACGGAAGCCGAGTTCAACGAATTGCTC